>JASBTC010000197.1 GCA_030148625.1 Sphingobium sp.
TCGGATCGATCGGCGCGCCACCGCGCTCGATGCTGCGCAGCCACAAGGCGAGTTCGCTATCCTCGCGTTCCTTCAGCAGATAACCGATCGCGCCCGATTTGAGCGCGGCGAGCACGACCGCGTCGTCGCCCCAGGCCGAAATGACGACCACCGTCATCGCCGGCCGATGATCGTGCAGCCAGGCGATCAGGTCGCGGCCATCGCCGTCGGGCAGGCCGATATCAACTAGCGCGAAGGCGAAGTGCCGGTCGTCGAGGATGCGCCGCGCCGCCGCGATGCTGCCGGCCGTCGCGATCGGTGCGTCGCTCTGCGCGATGTCCGCAACGAGCCGGGTCAATCTGCACTGCATCGCCGGATCGTCTTCGACGATCAGCGCTGGCGTCAGCGCAACCGCTTCATCCGCCACGCGTCATGCTCCATTTTTCGATGCGCGGATCGGGCGCCGTGCCGGTCATCCCGGCTGCGAAACTGTCGAAAGGCGCGTTCATCGCGGTCGTAGGTACAAATTGCGCCATGTCCGATCAAATCGATATCGGTGGCCGCGATATCGCGGACTCTGCGGATATGTCGCCGATCGCGCCACGACATGCGGCATTGCAAATTCCAGCATTCGGCGCGACACGCGTCCCGACCCATGACCGCGCGCGACCTCCAGGATCTTCTCATCACGATGCTCACGCGCGAAGCGGGCAGCCGGCGGCGCTGGCGCGCCGTCGTCGGCGATGTGCGGGTCTACAGCCTGTCGACCCATCCGCATTGCAATTGGTCGATCACGCCGAGCGGGAGCACCAGCGAAGTCGCCCGGGTGGAACATCTTCTCGATACGCTGCGGTTGCGCCATCCCGTCGTTGTGCGCGGATGATGACTATGGCCTGGGGGGAACAGGTCCCTTCGCTCAGCGAATTTGAGATCTGATCGGCGAGCCCTCGCTCCGCATATTGCGGCCGTCAAAAGCGTCGCTGCTCCTCCTGCCGGCGCTGGCCGCCGAAACGCCCCAGGGCGATTTCCCCGATATGTGCAGTGCGCGGAATGTTTCAGGAGCCGTGAACCGCGTGGCGCACCCAAGAGGATTCGAACCTCTGGCCTCTGCCTTCGGAGGGCAGCGCTCTATCCAGCTGAGCTATGGGTGCATGCACGCCAGGCGGCAAGCTTCGGGGCGCTTAGCAAAGCGCCGCGCCCTTGGCGAGAGATTTTCAGTTTCCGCGTTTGGTCTTGGCGAGCGTGACCGGCTGGAACTGGCCGAGGCCGCAGCTTGGGCCCGAAACCGAGATCGGCGTACGGATCACGGTGATGATATCGGTCGAACAGAGCTGGTTGAGCGAGGTCTTGTACGAAAACCGCTCTTCGAAACCCAGCGAGCTGCAATCATAGGGCAGGGTGTTGCGATAGACCTTGCCGCCCGACATGTGGAAATCGATGGTCCTGTCGCCATGGACCCGCGTCTCGCGGATCTGGGTGATCGGGATGCAGCTCAGCGGTTTGCCGGCCGGGGTCGCGGCGGGGATCGCCTTCCTGTCCTTGCCGGCCTGGGCGGCTCCAGCGCCGAGCATGGCCGTGGCGGCGAAGGCGGCAGCGGCGAAGATGATTGAGCGCTTCACGACTCGTCCTTTCCTGCTCTTCCGCCTGCATGCGCCGGCGGAGGTGTCTTTGGCCTGAACGCACAAAGGTCATGGACGATGCATCGCCAGCATTCCGGCTTCCGAGCCTTACATATGTAGCGACCATGCAGGATCAGTAAGTGATGCGCCGGAAGTCTGAACGGCTGGGGCGTCACCTTTTCCAGCCCCTTTTCCACCGCGAGCACCGTCTTGCCGGGGGCCAGTCCGGTGCGGTTGCAGATCCGGAAGATATGCGTGTCGACGGCGAAAGTCTCGGCGCCGAACGCGGTGTTCATTACGACATTGGCGGTCTTGCGGCCGACGCCAGGCAGCCGTTCGAGCGCGTCGCGGTCGGCGGGCACTTCGCTACCATGCTCGGCGATCAGCATTTCCGACAGGGCGATGACGTTCTTCGCCTTGGCGTTGAACAGGCCGATCGTCTTGATGTGCTGTTTCAGCCCGGCCTCGCCGAGCGCGACCATCTCCTCGGGCGTGGTCACTTCATGGAACAGCCGGCGTGTCGCCTTGTTGACGCCGGCATCGGTGGCCTGCGCCGACAGCACGACCGCAACGAGCAGGGTATAGGTGTTGACGTATTCAAGCTCGGTCTCGGGCGAGGGGTTGTCCTCGTGCAGGCGCGAGAAGAACTCGAAGATATCGGCTTTCTTCACAGCCCGAGCACGTCCGCCATCCGGTATCGGCCGGCGGGCTTGCCCGCGAGCCAGAGCGCCGCGCGGACCGCGCCGCGCGCGAAGATCTCGCGACTCTCGGCGCGGTGGTTGAGTTCGATCCGCTCGCCCTCGCCCGCGAAGACGACAAAATGGTCGCCGGCGACCGATCCGCCGCGCAATGCCGCGAAGCCGATCGGTCCCTCGGTGCGCGCCCCGGTCAGGCCGGCGCGGCCGCGATCGCTGTGGCTGGTCAGATCGATGCCGCGCCCGTCGGCAGCAGCCTGACCGAGCAGCAATGCCGTACCCGATGGCGCATCGACCTTGTGGCGATGGTGCATCTCGGCGATCTCGATGTCCCAATCGGAGCCCAGCCGTTCGGCCGCCTGGCGGACCAGAGCGGCGAGCAGGGTGACGCCGAGCGAGGTATTGCCGGTCTGAAGGACGGCAACATGGCGCGCGGCGTCGTCGACGGTCTGATGATCGTCGGGGCCGAGTCCGGTGGTGCCGATCACGATCGGCACGCCTGCCGCGACCGCCGCACCGACATTGCCGACCAGCGCCTTGGGCACCGAGAAATCGACGAGCACGTCGCTGGCCCGGGCCAATGCCATGACGTCACCGCCGGCATCGATACCGCCCGCGAGCGTCGCACCGGCATCCGCCACGGCGTCGGCGATCGCCTTGCCCATCCGCCCCGCGCTTCCGATGATTCCGATCCGTGTCATGTCCAGTCCCGTGTGCCTCATATGTGCGTCGGATGCTTCATGGGCGACATCGCTGCCATCCGCAACCGGACACAAAAAAGGCGGCAGCCGAAGCCGCCGCCGGGGAATGGACCCGCCGCCCATGGGGGCAGACGGCGGGACACAGTGCTTTAGAAGGCGACGCGGACGCCGCCGATGAACTGACGTCCGACCACGTCGTACAGATGCCGCGCGGTCGCCCAGTCGTAACCGGTGATCGGCGGATCGGTGTTGAGCAGGTTCAGGATCGAGCCGAAGAGCGCGATCTTGCTGTCGCTGCCCGTGGGCCGGAACAAGGTCACTT
>JASBTC010000253.1 GCA_030148625.1 Sphingobium sp.
GGAGCTGGCCTGAAACGGACGGATCGCGCGATGGCCGGACGGAGATCAAGAGTCCCCTGTGACGAGGCAAAGCGTTGACCGCAAACCTGCGCGCGATAGGCGGAGAGCGGAACCAGGGCAGAAGCAATTCCGACGAGTTGCATCTGCTGGTGATCGATCCGCGGTCCCTCACCCGCGACTGTCTTGTGGCAGCGCTGGAGAGTGCGCCCGGTATTGCCTCGGTCACAAGCGCCGGAAGCATTGACGAGGCCGCGACGGCCCTGGCCGGGATCGAAGGACGCAGCGCGGCACTGCTGAACCTTGCTTCCGACGCCTTCGACCATTCCACACTCTCGCATATGATCGCACCGCTGCGCGACCGCGCGCCAGGTGGCATCCTGATCCTCACCAGCCATGTCGATGCAGAGCATGCCCGCGCCGCCCTGCGCCTGGGGATCGCGGGCCTGCTCAGCACCGAAATGTCGTTCGACCTGACCATCGATGCGATCCGGATCGTCAGCCGCGGCTGGATCACCTATCCCCGTTCGGTACTCGACCCGCCGGTCATGGAAGCGATCGCACGATCGTCCCGCACGCACCGCAGCCATGACGAGATGCTCACCGGACGCCAGCGCCAGGTTCTGGACGGGCTCTCCCGTGGAATGACAAACCGGCAGATCGCCAAGAGCCTGATGGTCACCGAACGCACGGTAAAAGCGCATGTGAAGGAGCTCATGCGCCGACTCGGTGCGAGTAACCGGACGCAGGTCGTCGCAATCGCCAGCGCCTATCCCTAGTCAGAACCGTCCAACCCAACAGCATCTTCTACGATATTGTACCAATGGACATGTCCATTGGTACAATAGTTTCTATCTAACTACCCACGACTGAGCTGAATAGAGGCAAATCCGGGCTAGGATTCATTTTTTTTAAATCGATATCACGTTAGACGACGGCGAAATTGACCACATCTTTCATAGACGAAAGATTTACAGAACAGAGGGTCGCAACATCATGTTTAAATTGAATACTTATAGTATTCAAAAGACTGATTCGCGCCCTCGCCAGTAAACAAGGGGCGCAAACCATGGATTTCATCTCCAAGCGTGGAGCGGGGCTGGGCGCGGTGGCTGTCATTGCATTGGCAGCCACCGCGATGGTCGCTGCCCGCGCTAACCCGATTACGCTGGGCGCAGGCGTGGAACTGACCGCGAAATTCCGTGTGATGGGAAGCGATCTTCAAACGGGCGTCGGCATGCAGCAGGGCGGCGCGGTCGGCACGGTCGTGGAGGGGCCAGTCCTCCGCCTCGGAAAGCGCTGGTGGCGGGTTGATTTCGGTCAGGGAGTCGATGGCTGGGTGAACGAGTCGCTTTTGCGGACCACCGGCGGGATCATCATCACGCCGCCGAGCCCCACGCCGACGCCAACGCCGTTACCTCCAATCGTCACCCCGACCCCCACGCCGCCGCCTTCGGCGGGCGCCGCTGCGGCCTTCGCAAACCCCGACAATGGCGCCATTCCAGACCGGGCGCGCCACCCCCTCGCCTTCCCGACCGCGACCGGATTCGGAAAGAAAACCAGCGTCCGCAGCACCAATGCGGTCGTGTACAAGATCAATACGCTGGACGACGTCGCCAATCCGAACGACGGCAAGATCAGCTACCGGGAGTGCGCGCTCGCACTACCGGTAACCAGCCCTTACAACATTCCGGCCAATCGCCCGCGCTACTGCGTCTTCGACGTCGCGGGCGCGATCGTTCTGCAGTCGTCGGCATTCATCACCCAGCCGCAGATCTACATTGCCGGGCAGACCTCGCCGGGCGGGATCGAGTTCAGGCTCGGCGACAAGTACAACCCGGTGGATTCGCTGATCGACACGCGCCACGGCGGCAACAACATGATCCTGCGGCATGTGCGCACGCGCACCGGCCCGCATGTCGGCCGCAGGTCGGAGAATGGCGACCCGATCCGCATGTCCGGCACCCGGAACCAGATCATCGATCACGTCTCGACCATGTTCGGGACCGACGAAAGCCTCGACATGGCGTGCATCGACTGCACGGTCCAATGGTCGATCATCGGGCCGAACATCTGCCGCAACGCCGGGCACACGTCTGCCCTGCACTGCAAGACCTTCTTCCTGAAGCCTGCATCGCGCGTGACGATCGCGCACAATCTCTCGCAGCATGGCGAACAGCGCGGCATCAACATCGCCGTCGGAACCAACCCCGCCACCGCCGGCGCCACCGGCCAGGTGGATGTGGTCAACAATGTCCTCTACCACTTCATTGCGGAGGCGGGACTTGTCTCCAACCAGTTCGGCAGCGTCTATGCCAACTATGTCAACAACGCCTATCTCCGCGGGCCGCGATACAATGCCAGCGATGGCAACTACCTGATCGGCCTTTATGGCAACGGCGCCCGCTTGCCGTTCGGCTTCAACATCCATTCCGCGGGCAACGTGACGCCGCGCACCCGCATCGCCGGTCAGTTCGGATCGACGACGACCGACCCGTTCCAGAACACCGCGGGCTTCATTGCGCACGTGACCGCAAGCTCGATCTGCGGCGTCACCAGCACCGGAGCGCAGGATTGCAGCCGCACCGGCCTCGCCACGGTGCAGAATTCCGCCTTTGCGCTGATGCCCGGCACCACCGAACCTTCGTTCGATCCGACGCGCATCGCGACGGCCCAGCAGGCGCTCCTCGATGTGCTCACCTTCGCCGGCGCCGACCTTTGCCGTGATGGCATCTGCCGCGACAATGTCGATCAGATGTATGTGGAGGATGTGCGCAGCTGTGACACCGCGCCCTATCTCTTCGCGTCGAACTGGCCGTCGTCGGTCGCGGAGGCGGGCGGCTGGGCGAACCTGACGCAGGGGGCCGCCAAGACCGACAGCGACAATGACGGCATGCCCGACGATTGGGAGCGCCGCTTCACCAACACCAACCCCAATGTCTGGGATGCGAATGCCGATGCCGATGGCGACGGCTACCCCAATATCGAGGAGTATCTGAACGCGCTGGCCCAGGACGATGTGCGCTACTACGGCATGGTCGGCTCCGGAACGGGACGCGTACCGGCCTATAATTGCGGAAGGCCGATGTTCTGATGTGCGCCGGGGCGCTATCGACGGGCGCCCCGGACCGTCTCGCCCGATCGAAGCCCGCATCCGCGCGGGAAGCTCGACGGTGCTTCTTCAGTCGACCAAGAACAATCAGCCGCTGTAGCGAATAGGATGCAACAGCAACAAGGATAGTACGGATTAGTACTTATTAACAGCTTGGTAGCATTCGTTAAAATCCCGATCCTGTATCCGATCGTTCAATGACGGCGATTTTGTATCGAAGGTGATCGTGCTCAACCCGCTCTTCTCCAAGCTCGATGGTAAGATGCCGCTGGGGCAGGAGGAAAGGGCAGCACTTGCAGGGTTGATTCAGAGCAAGGCGCGCCGCCTTCCGGCGCGGCAGGACCTGTATGTCGAAGGCGACGCGATATCGCCGATCCGTATCATCCTCGACGGCTGGGCCTGCCGATACGAACAGTTTGCCGATGGCCGGAGGCAGATCGTCGAGCTGTTTCTGCCCGGCGACATCATGGGTCAGGACTGCCAGTTCGTGGAGCGCCAGGACCATTCTGCCTGCTCGATCTCGGCGCTTTCCTATGCGCTGGTTCCTCGAAGCGAGCTCGACGCCGTGGCCCGGCAATTCCCGGCGATCGGACAGGCCCTGCTCTGGGACGCCTCGGTCGCCGCGGCAATCCATCGGCAATGGATCCGCTCACTCGGAAGGCTCAGCGCAACCCAGCGGATCGCACATTTGTTCTGCGAACTGCTCTACCGCTCCGCGCGGGCAGGCCTGGCGCGCGGGACCACATTCGACATGCCGATGGGCCAGCGCGATCTTGGCGATGCGCGCGGTCTCAGTACCGTCCAGGTCAACCGCACGGTGCAATTGCTGCGATCGGCAGGTCTGCTCGAATGGCGGCGGCGGATCGTCGAGATTTCGGATCTGCCGCGCCTGACCCGCATTGCGATGTTCAGGCCCAACTATCTGGAACTGGCGCCGGACAGCGAATTGCTGATGTCGCGCTCCGACACCGGCCCTGAAATCGCCGCTCGCACCGGCCCCGAGGATCGCGACCTCCCCCTGTTCAGATAGCCGCAACGACAGGCGCGGCTGAATGTATGCCGCCCGGCCTAGATATGCCGTTATAGTCGCAATACCAATCGACAAAAGCGGCGACGCCGTCTGCGACGCCGGTCTTCGGAACATAGTCGGTCAACGCCCGCAAGAGCGAAGGATCCGCACAGGTGAGTGATACGTCGCCGGGCTGCATTGGCAGCATGTTCAGCCTCGCGCGCGTCCCTACACATGCCTCGATCGTCCGGATGAAATCCATGAGTTCGATCGGGCGTCCCCCCGCAATGTTCACGGTCCGGCAGGGTGCGACCGGCGATAGGCTGTCGATGACGCCTCTTTCCCGGATTCCCATACCCTGTACCGGCACCGCATCGATCAGCCTGACGATCGCCTCGACTAGATCGTCGATATAGGTGAAGTCACGCGCCATCCGGCCCTCGCCGTAGACATCGATCGAACGGCCCGCGAGGATGGCGCTGGTGAACTTGAACAGCGCCATGTCCGGCCGGCCCCATGGCCCGTACACGGTGAAGAAACGAAACAGCGTCGTCGGGATCGCGAACAGATGCGCATAGGCGTGCGCCATCGCCTCCATGCCCTTCTTGGTTGCGGCATAGAGGCTCAGCTGATGATCCGCGCGGTCGGTTTCACCGAACGGCATCGCCTCGTTCGCACCATAGACGGACGACGTTGATGCCATCAGCAGATGCTTTGGCTGTATCATCCGCGCCAGCTCAAGCACCGCTCCGGAGCCGGTCAGGTTGCTCGACACATAGGTTTCGGGTTCCTCGATCGAGTAGCGCACCCCGGCCTGCGCTGCCAAATGCACGATTACCTCGGGCACGCTCTTCTCGACCGCCCGCATCAGCGCGCGCCTATCCTCCAGCGCACCCTCGATGAAATGATAGCCCGGGAATGCCTTGAGAATGGCGTTGCGTTTGCGCTTCAGCGCCGGGTCGTAATAGTTGGTGAGCGCATCGAAGCCGACCACGTTGTGACCGTCCTCAAGCAGTCGTCGCGCCAAGTGAAAACCGATGAAGCCGGCGCTGCCGGTGATCAGGAATTGAGTCATCCCATCGACTCCGATTGCCGCTCGATCGTGATTGATGGGTAGCGGATCGCAGCGCCCGCGTGCGGGCGCATTGGTGGAGGTGACTGACCCTTGTTGGGGATTGCACCGCGGCAGAGAGCGCAAGGCGCAGGTGAGGCGGGGTGCGTGCACGCACACGACCGGAAGACCTCCCGGCAAGTTGCGGCCGGGCCGTCTCGCTACTTCCGGGCTACCTCGCCTTCGCCGCCCCATCAGCGGGTGTTGCAATTTCCAGCGCCAACCGGAACCGCCATGCTGGCTGTCATCCGAGGCCGAGCAACGGAAGATATCATGCGTCCAACGCCGCCGCTTCTGCCAACGCTCTCGCATCTTGAGCGACTGGAAGCCGAGAGCATCAACATCCTGCGCGAGGTGGTCGCTCAGGCTGCGCGCCCTGTCATGCTCTATTCGGCGGGCAAGGATTCCGCCGTGATGCTGCATCTTGCCCGCAAGGCCTTCTACCCCGCCGCCCCGCCCTTTCCGCTCCTGCATGTGGATACGACTTGGAAGTTCCAGGCGATGTATGCCTACCGGGATCGCGCGGCCGCCGACGCCGGGATGAGGCTGATCGTCCACCGGAACCCGGAAGCGCTCGCGCGCGGGATCAATCCGTTCGATCACGGCGAACTCCACACCGAGATGTGGAAGACGCAGGGACTGAAGCAGGCCCTAGACGCATATGGTTTCGACGCCGCGTTCGGCGGTGCCCGGCGCGATGAGGAGAAGAGCCGAGCCAAGGAGCGGATCTTCAGCTTCCGCGACCGGGATCACCGTTGGGATCCGCGCGATCAGCGCCCCGAGCTGTGGAGGCTCTACAACGCCAGGATCGCGAGAGGCCAGAGCTTGCGGGTGTTCCCGCTGTCGAACTGGACCGAACTCGACATCTGGCAATACATCCAGGCGGAGCAGATCGAAATCGTGCCGCTCTACCTTGCGGCACCGCGGCCGACCGTCTTCCGCGATGGCCTCCTGCTGATGGTGGACGATGCCCGCTTTCCTCTCGCCGATCGAGAAGTGCCGGTGTCTCGTTCGATCCGCTTTCGCACCCTCGGCTGCTACCCGCTCACCGGCGCGGTGGAGAGTAGCGCGACGACCCTGACGGACCTGATCGAGGAGACGTTGCTCGCCACGACCAGCGAGCGCCTTGGCCGGGCAATCGACCAGGAGCACGGCCTGAGCATGGAGCGCAAGAAACAGGAAGGGTATTTCTGATGGCCGAGCCCTATCGGGTGATCGCGTCGAATCTGGAGGATTGCCTCGCCCAGCGCCACGAACCTTCGCTGCTGCGCTTTCTGACCTGCGGGTCGGTGGATGACGGAAAGTCCACGCTGATCGGCCGGCTGCTCTACGATGCAAGGCTACTGTTCGAGGATCAGCTCGCCGCCCTCGAAGCGGAGGCACCCGCCCCGGGGACGCAAGAGCGGCGGATCGACTTCGCCAGCCTGCTCGACGGTCTCGCCGCCGAGCGCGAGCAGGGCATCACGATCGACGGCGCCTAGCGCTTCTTCGCGACCGAGAAACGCAAGTTCATCGTCGCCGACACGCCGGGGCATGAACAGTACACGCGGAACATGGTGACCGGCGCCTCGACCGCCGACCTCGCGGTGATCCTGGTCGATGCGCGCAAGGGCGTGCTGACCCAGACCCTGCGCCACAGCTATATCGTCCACCTGCTCGGTATCCGCCATATCGTACTGGCGGTGAACAAGATGGACCTCGTTGGATATGAGCGGGAATCGTTCGACGCGGCGGTAAAGGACTATGCCGATTTCGCGCGCCGGATCGGCATCTCCAGCTTCACCGCCATTCCTATCTCGGGCCGCAACGGCGACAATATCGTCGCCCGGTCTGAAGCGATGGCATGGTACCCCGGCCCAACATTGATGGCGCATCTGGAGACCGTGGAGGTCGATGTCACGACCGACGCGACCAAAGCGTTCCGCATGCCGGTGCAATGGGTCAACCGGGCCAATCAGGACTTTCGCGGCCTTGCAGGCACGATTCCGAGCGGAACCGTCCGCCCGGGAGATCCGGTGCGCATCCTGCCTTCGGGGCAAAGCACCCGCATCGCACGCATCGTTACGATGGACGGCGACCTCGAGCTGGCCCGCGCTGGCCAGTCGGTGACGCTCACCCTAACCGACGATATCGATTGCGCTCGTGGCGACCTGATTGCCGCCGCGGACACGCCAGTTCAGGTCTCCGACCAGTTCGAGGCCTCGCTCGTGTGGCTCGACACAGCGCCAATGCTTCCCGGACGCCGCTACCTCCTGCAGACGGCAAGCGCCACAGTCGGTGCGACGGTGACCCAGATCAAGCATGCGGTCGAGCTGGAGACGCTGGGCCATGCTTGCGCGCGCATGCTCGAGTGCAACCAGATCGCAACCGTCACCCTCCGGCTCGATCGCGCTATCCCCTTCGTCCCCTATGTCGAGTGCAACACGCTCGGCAGCTTCATCCTGATCGACCGGGAAACCAACCGCACCCTCGCGGGCGGGATGTTCCATTTCTCGCTGCGCCGTGCCGACAATATCCATTGGCAACCCCTGGAAGTCCGCCGCGAACAACGCGCTGCGATGAAGGCCCAGGCGCCGCGAGTCCTTTGGCTCACCGGGGTTTCGGGAGCAGGCAAGTCGACCATCGCCAATCTGGTCGAGAAGAAACTGCACGCGCTCGGCTATCACACCTTCCTTCTGGACGGCGACAATGTCCGGCACCGGCTGAATGGCGACCTCGGCTTCACCGATGCCGACCGGGTCGAGAATATCCGCCGCGTGGGAGAGGTAGCGGCGCTGATGGCCGATGCGGGGCTGATCGTGCTCGCCGCCTTCATCTCGCCCTTCCGCGCCGAACGCGAGATGGTCCGCGCGATGCTTCCCGATGGCGAGTTCGTCGAGATCTTCATCGATACGCCACTAGCCGACGCGGAGGCGCGCGACGTGAAGGGACTCTATCGAAAGGCCCGGCGCGGCGAGCTCGCCAACTTCACCGGTATCGACAGCCCCTATGAGGCACCACAGGCGCCCGAACTGCGGGTGGATACCACGCAATGCTCCGCCGACGAGGCCGCCGACCGGATAATCGCCGAATTGTTCGCGAAGGATCGTGGCGACGCGTAACGCGACTTCACGCGCGCCCTTCACCCATCCCCGCGGCAAAGGCGATGCGCAGCGCCCCCGACAGGCTGCGGGTCTGCAGCTTCGCCATGATGTTCGCTCGGTGCACCTCGACCGTACGGGGCGATATGCCGAGATAATAGGCGATGGTCTTGTTCGGATAGCCTTGCGCGAGCCCTTCCAACACCTCGCGCTCCCGCTCGCTCAGCACCCCGATCACCGCTTCGGCATCGGCCACCCGCCCCGTTGCCCGGCTCACTGCGGCGAGCCGTTCGAACGCGCGGTGGATCGCGTCTTCGAGAGCGTCGGTCTCGAAGGGTTTCTCGAGAAAGTCGATCGCACCCGCCTTCATCGCCTTCACGGCCATGGCAATGTCGCCATGGCCGGTCAGCATGATGACCGGCATCGTGACGCCGCGCACATTGAGTTTCTGCTGGACCTCCAGTCCGTCCATCTCCGGCATGCCGATGTCGAGGAGGATACAACCATTCTCGACGCGATCGACTTCCCTGAGGAACCGTACGCCCGACTCCCATGCTCGCACGGCATAGCCTGAAGTCTTGAGGAAGAAGCTGGCGCTGCGGCGGATGCTTTCCTCGTCGTCGATGACATGAACCAGAAGCCGGTCGGTCATTCGGGCATCTCCCTGTCGGCGCGGACCAGTGTGAAGTGGAAACGTGCGCCCCCTTCGGGCCGTTGCTCCATCCAGATGCGCCCCCCGTTTGCCTCGACGATGGTGCGACAGATCGAAAGGCCAAGGCCTAGGCCATCGCACTTGGTGCTGTTGAAGGCTCGAAACAGATTCTCCGCGATTTCCGGGGCCACGCCGGGCCCGGTATCGGCCACGGTCACGCGAACATAGCCGCCTTCGTCGGACTTGCTCGACACGGTGAGGAGCCGCACCGCAGATTGTCCCATCGCTTCCATCGCATTGCGCATCAGGTTGATGAGCACCTGCTGGATCTGGATCTTGTCGACGAGTACCAGGCGTACGGCGCGGTCAACTTCGAACTGGGCCCGGATCCCCTTTTCGCGCGCGTCGATCAGAGCCAGTTTAGAGGCCTCATCGACCAGCGTGACCAGATCTTCCACCGTCTTCTCCATGTCGCCGCGTGCAACGAATTCGCGCAGACGCCGGATGATTCCCCCCGCCCGCAACACCTCCTCATAGGCGCCGTCCAGCCCCCGCTCGATCATGTCGCGGTTGCCAGCCCCCTCTTCGTGCAGCAGCTTCTGGACACCGCGCACAAAGGTCGCGACCGCGGTGATGGGCTGGTTCAGCTCATGCGCCAGGGTCGAGGCCATCGTTCCCATCACGCTCACCCGGCCCGCATGGACCAGTTCGGAACGCAATTCGTTGACGCGGTGCTCGGCCGCCTGTTTCTCGGTTAGGTCACGGATGAAGCCGGTGAAGACGCGCGCACCGTCCGAGATCGCCTCGCCGACGGCGAGCTCGATCGGGAACAGGCTACCGTCACGCCGTCTGGCGTTCACCGTACGCCCGATGCCGATGATGCGTTTTTCCCCCGTGGCGATATGGTGCCTGATATAGTCGCCATGACGCTCGCTGTCGTGCGGCGGCATCAGACAGCTGACATCGAGCCCGATGACTTCCGCTTCCGTAAAGCCGAACAGCCGTTCGGCAGCAGCGCTGAACCACAGGATCTTGCCAGTCTCGTTGATCACGACCATCGCGTCGGGAACAGTGGCGAGGATCGATCGGAGGTGCGACGCGCTGGCAGCCAGCTTCTGTTCGGCTGCGCGCTGTTCGGTCACGTCGCGAATGACCTTGCCAAATCCCTTGAGCTTGCCTCGTTTGTCATGCAGCGCGGTCACCGTGATGTGAGCGAGAAACTCCGAGCCGTTCTTGCGAACGCGCCAATCTTCCTTCTCCAGCCGCCCTTCCTTGCGCGCGCGCGCAAGATCGAGTTGAGGCCGCCCCGCGGCAACGGTCTCCTCGGGAAAGAACAGCCCGTAATGTCGGCCGACCACTTCTGCCTCGTTCCAGCCCAAAAGGCGCTCGGCCGCCTTGTTCCAGATCGTCACATTCCCATCGGGGTCGAGCATGTAGATGCCGTAGCCGCTGGCGCCGTCGATCAGCAGGTTGAGTTCCTCCGCCAGCTGATCGGCGCGCGCCGCGCGGAGTTCGGCCCGCTGCTCACTCTCTATCGCCTTGAGATACAGCGACCGGACATGCCCGGTGACCCAGATGGTCAGTCCCGACGCCAGCACGAAGACGAATAATACCGGCGACCAGAGCGGCTCAGGAAACCACCCCAATGCCCTGACGGCGGCGATCGAAGCCACGGCAGAAAGAAGTGCGGGCCCACGCCCTGCAAACGCACCGGTGGCGAGAACCGCGACGCCGAAGAACAGGAAGTAGCCACGCCCGGGCACCCAGGGGTCGAACGCCAGGCGCACGAGCGCTGCCACGGCTACGGCAACGATCGCCAATCCGTAGCCGAACCAGATACGATCGCTGATGGACTTCCCTTCAGCTTTCATGTGGCCCCCGCCAGACGGTGAGCAACCGACGCGGCAAAACTGCGCCTGCGCCAGTCCACCGGCCAGCAGCTACGCCATACCATATGTCCGGAATCGCGCAAATTCCGCGGCGCGTCCCCCTGTCTCGGAACAGGTCATGTCGCCGCAGGTTCGCCGTGCAGGGCTTCGATCAGGCTCGCGTCCGAGAATGGTTTTGGCAGGATCGCGGCAAATCCCGCACGGAGCGCAGTCCGGCGGAGATTCGCCGTATAGGAGGTCGTCATCAGAACCGCGCGCCCGCTCCATCCGTGCAACTGCAGGAGATTGAGCGCCTCCACGCCATCCGCTTCAGGCAGGACATGATCGATGACGAGATGGCTCGCAGTCATCACCAGCGGATCCGCCAGCGCGCGCATTATCCTGGAAAAGGCATGGACCTGATAGCCCTGCCCGGTGAGCAGCAGTTGCAAACCACGCCGCAGCGCATCGTTGCCTTCGACCAGGAGGAGACGTGGCGCGTGCGCACGCCGGGCGACTGCATTCATACAACGTCACGCCTTCAGTTGCATGTGTAACCGGCTTCCGCACGTTCCAGGTCAACCGAACCGACACCGCAGCTGGCTGGAGATTCGAAGAATGCAATCACCCGCCGGTACTCAAGATGGATGCTGCGCAGACAGCAGGACCGGTATCGAGGCCCGGGAACACAGGCTTACGATTGAACCCCGGCTTTGTGCCTTTCCGTGCTGACCGCTGGAATCGCGGCGCCAATCTAAGGCCGGTTTGCAGCCGCGCGAGTAGGAATATTACGTAGCAAGCTGCACCGGCGGCGCATCAAGCAGCACCGATCGTCGATCGCAAAAGTCAGCCCGACGCGAATTGGCAACCACATATCGCGCCTGCAGCTTCGAACCGCTCGGAGCCGCAACGGCCCAACGCCCGGAAATTGCTCCACGAACGAGCTGCGCGCGCCCCCGTGCGCACCGATCCGCTGCCGCATCGCGACATCGCCCTGTCCCTTTGGCCAACTGGTGAGCCGAAGGGCGCGCCACTAGAAGCAACTCTGGTTTAGGGCTCCGGAAAGTTGTGGGTAAGTAGATGGCAGTATCCGATCTGCGACGGGATCGGCCCGTTCGGTTGCAAGCAGCGCTGACGCTCGTCTTGCTGATGGCCGGCTGCGACGGTGGTGGCGGTGGCAGCAGCGGCACAGGCGGGGTGGTGACGCCCTCGCCCAGCCCGCCTCCGGTGGTCACCCCTTCCCCCACGGCAACCGTCACCCTCACCGCCTCGTCCACAACGGTCGCGCCCGGCGCTTCGATCGTTCTCAGCTGGACCGCCTCTTCAGGCGCGACTGGCTGCACAGCCAGCGGGGGCGCATCCTTCAGCGGCGCTCAGCCCGCCAGCGGAAGCGTCACCGTCACTCCGGGCGCCACCACCAACTACGTGCTGAGCTGCACCTTCCCCTCCGGCACAGCGGCGGGTTCGGCGACCGTGACAGTGCAAGGATCGCAACCGCCTGCCGGCGCCGCCGCCGCTTTCGCCAATCCCGACAATGGGGCTATTCCCGACCGCGCCCTACACCCGCTCGCCTTTCCCACCGCGATCGGGTTCGGCCGAAACACCTCGGTCCGTGCGGCCAATGCCGTCGTGTACAAGATCGACACGCTGGACGACGTGGCCAACCCCAACGACGGGAAGATCAGCTATCGCGAGTGCGCGCTCGCGCTGGCCGTCAATACACCCTACACAATCCCCGCCGGACGACCGCGCTACTGCGTCTTCGACGTCGCCGGCGCGATCATCCTTCAATCGCCCGCACAGATAACCACGCCCAAGATCTATATCGCCGGCCAGACGTCACCGGGCGGCATCGAGTTTCGGCTGGGCGCCAACTACAATCCGGTGGATTCGCTGATCGACACGCGGCGCGGCGGCGATCACATGATCCTGCGCCATGTCCGCACACGGCTGGGCGAACACCCCGGCCGGTCGTCAGACAATGGCGATCCGATCCGGCTGCAGGACACCAGCTACCAGATCATCGATCACGTCTCGACGATGTTCGGCACCGACGAGAGCCTCGATACAGCCTGCAACAACTGCACGGTTCAATGGTCGATCATCGGTCCCAATATCTGTCTCAACGCCGGCCATAGCTCGTCGCTGCACTGCAAGACCTTTTTCCTGAAGCCGGCCAACAACGTCACCATCGCACACAATCTGTCGCAACATGGCGAGCAGCGCGGGATCAACCTGGCGGCCGGAACCAACCCGCCCACCGCCGGAAATACCGGCCAGGCCGACATCTTCAATAATGTCCTCTACCACTTCATCGCGGAGAGTGGACTGCTCTCCAACCAGTTCGGCAGCATCTATGCAAACTATGTCGGCAACGTCAGCCTGCGCGGGCCGCGCTACAATGCGAGCGACGGCAACTATCTGATCGGTCTTTATACGCCGGGTGGCGCGCTGAACTTCGGGTTCAACGTCTATGCGCGCGACAACGTGACCCCGCGCACACGGATAGCCGGGCAGTTCGGATCGACCGTCACCGACCCCTTCGTCAATGCGGCGGGTTTCATCACTCATGTCGTGCCCACCACCATCTGCGCCGTGACGCCCGCGGGTGTCGCCGATTGCTCGCGCAGCGGACTCAACGTCGTGCAGAACAGCAGCTACGCGCTCGCACCTGGACGATCGCTGATGTTCGACCCGAGCCAGATCACCTCGCCCGAACAGGCGATGCGCGACGTCATGGCCTATGCCGGTGCGGACCTGTGCCGCGACGGCGGGTGCCGCGACAATGTCGATGCGCTCTATGTCGATGACCTGCGCACCTGCGACAGCGCACCCTATCTCTTCGCGTCGAGCTGGACATCGACTGTGGCGCAGTCCGGCGGCTGGGCGAACCTGACGCAGGGGGCCGCCAAGACAGACAGCGACAATGACGGCATGCCCGACGATTGGGAACGCCGCTTCACCAACACCAACCCCAATATCTGGGATGCGAATGCCGATGCCGATGGCGACGGCTACCCCAATATCGAGGAGTATCTGAACGCGCTGGCCCGGGACGATGTGCGCTATTCGGGCTTCATCGGATCCGGAA
>JASBTC010000258.1 GCA_030148625.1 Sphingobium sp.
AAAATTGTACGGAAATCACGCTTTCCGTTGCAGTGTCGCGTGATGGAGACCGGCTTTCGCTCCATTATCTCGTCACCGGCGAGGTCGAGCGGTTGCGATATCCGGAAATCGTCTCCGGCGGTCGCGCCGACGGGCTCTGGCAGGAAACCTGTTTCGAAGCCTTTGTCCGTTCGGGCGATGATACCGGCTATCACGAGTTCAATTTTTCGCCGTCACGGCAATGGGCATCCTATCGTTTCGACGATTATCGCAGCGGGATGCGCGAAGCGCCGATCGAACCGGCCATCCTGATCGAAAAAGGGGAAGGGCAATATCGCTTGGGCGCAACGGTCGAACTGCCTGGCCGCAATCCCTGGACGCTCGGCATAAGCGCCGTCATCGAGGAAATCGACGGCCGCAAATCCTATTGGGCGCTGGCGCATCCGCCTGGAAAGCCCGATTTCCATCATTCCGATTGCTTTGTCCTCGAACTCCCGGCAGCAGGCTGAACCCATGAAATTCGGTATCGATCGTCTCCTCGCCGACCCTGCCTTGCGCAAGCCGCTGGAGGGCAGGCGCGTAGCGCTGCTCGCCCATCCGGCCTCCGTGACCGCGGATCTGACCCATTCGCTCGACGCGCTGGTTGCCGCCGGGCTCAACGTCACCGCGGCGTTCGGGCCGCAGCACGGGCTGCGCGGCGACAAGCAGGACAATATGATGGAGTCGCCCGACTTCACCGATCCTGTTCATGGCGTGCCCGTGTTCAGTCTTTATGGCGAGGTTCGGCGCCCGACAGGGCAGGCGATGGGCACGTTCGACGTGCTGCTGGTCGATCTTCAGGATGTCGGTTGCCGCATCTACACCTTCATCACCACCTTGCTTTACGTGCTCGAAGCCGGCGCCGCGCATGGCAAAGAGATCTGGGTGCTCGATCGCCCCAATCCGGCCGGCCGGCCGGTCGAAGGCCTCACCCTCCGTCCGGGCTGGGAAAGTTTCGTCGGCGCGGGGCCGATGCCGATGCGCCACGGCCTGACATTGGGCGAACTCGGCCTCTGGTTCATCGACCGGTTCAAGCTCGACGTCGACTATCGCCTGATCGAGATGGAGGGATATGAGCCCGAAGCCGGCCCTGGATATGGCTGGCCATTGGGCGAACGCATCTGGATCAATCCCAGCCCCAACGCGCCCAATCTCTGGATGGCGCGCGCCTATGCCGGCACGGTGATGCTCGAAGGTACGACCTTGTCCGAAGGGCGGGGGACCACGCGGCCGCTCGAGATCTTCGGCGCGCCCGACATCGACGCGCGCGGGGTGATCGCGACGATGCGCAGGCTTGCGCCTGAATGGCTGGCGGGATGCCTGTTGCGCGACTGCACTTTCGAGCCGACATTCCACAAATATGCGCAGCTTATGTGCAGCGGCGTCCATATCCATGCCGAAGGGCCGGCCTATGATCATCAGGCGTTCCGGCCGTGGCGGGTGCAGGCACTGGCGTTCAAGGCGATCCGGGAATTGCAGCCCGACTATGATCTGTGGCGCGATTTTCCGTACGAATATGAATTCGGCAAGCTCGCCATCGACGTGATCAACGGTGGCCCGGCGCTGCGCGAATGGGTGGACGATGCAGACGCGGTGCCGGCGGATCTCGATGCGCTGACCATCCCCGACGAACAGGCCTGGATCGAGGAACGGCGCGCTTTCCTGCGTTACTGACGCGCCAACCCCGGCGCCTTTGCAGACGCCTGGGCCGGGAGAGAGCGATTTGATGCTTTGTGGTCGCGCGGCTGTTTGCGAATAACCGGTTCCCACTTATTCGCGCCGCGCTTTTCAACGCCGATGCTGGCGGTCGTGCTTCTGGATCTTGATCCGCGCGCTCAGTGCGTCGAAGCGGCGGTCGAGATCGGCACGCTCGCGGGCGGTGAACACGCCGCCCGAACGGCGATACTGCTGCTCCAGGCGATTGAGCGAACGAAATTCGGTGCGCAGCCGCGTCGCCTCGTTCCGGTTCAGCGCGCCGCTGCGCACGCCCTGGTCGATGCGCCGGTCGAGCTGCTGCTGGCGCTGATTGATATTCTGCCACGGCGCCGCGTTGGCGGCCATCGGCGTGGTGAAGGCGATCGCGGCGGCGAGGGTCGCGAGGATGATGTTCTTACGCTGCATGTTACAAACTCCCGTCCCTTGATTGGAACGAGACCTGTCTAGGGTCGCCTTGTCGCGAGACTGTGCCGGAGGCGCGCTTTTGTGTCGCAATATGTCGCAGCCCTGTGTCGCAATGTGCCGCAGCCCCGCCGCTCAGTGCTTGCGCGTCAGTTCCCGCATCGCATCGTCCAGGCCGTTCAGCGTCAGCGGATACATGCGGTCGTTCATCAGTTCCCGGATCATCTTCACCGATTGCGAATAGCCCCAATGCGCCTCGGGCACCGGGTTGAGCCAGACGGCGGCGGGATAGACATGCGCCATGCGGCTGAGCCACACCGCGCCCGATTCCTCGTTGAAATGCTCGACCGAGCCGCCGGGGTGGCTGATCTCATAGGGGCTCATCGAGGCATCGCCGACAAAGACCAGCTTATAGTCGTGGCCATATTTGTGGAGCACGTCCCAGGTCGG
>JASBTC010000262.1 GCA_030148625.1 Sphingobium sp.
CCTATCAATGCGCCGACGGCAAATGGATTTCGCTGGGGCCGCTCGAGCCGCAATTCTATGCCGAATTCCGCAAGCGCGCCGGGATCGACGACCCGGCCTTCGACACGCAAGCGGATCGCAGCGCCTGGCCCATGTTGCGCGAGAAGCTGGCAGCGCGGATCGTCGAGCGCAGCCAGGCCGAATGGTGCACCATTTTCGAGGGAAGCGATGCCTGCTTCGCGCCGGTTCTCGGCATGGATCAGGCGCCGGACAATCCACACAATGCGGCACGCGGCACCTTTGTCGCACCGGATGGCATCGTGCAGCCTGCGCCTGCGCCGCGCTTTTCGGCGACGCCGGGCGCTATCCAGTCGCCACCGCCCGCTGCCGGCCAGCATAATGACGAAGCATTGGGCGATTGGGGCCTCACCACCGACGAGATCGCGGCCCTGAGGGAGTCGGGCGCGCTGTAACGCCCGGCGGTCGCTCGCTTCAGGTCGCGCGCGTCGGGTCCGCCAGCGCGTCGCCGACGCCGGCCGGGTAGAGGATCGGCAGCGATCCGGTCTGGCGTTCGATCATGCGGTGGACGCGGGGCTTGTCCGGCCCCAGGTGAAGCGCGAGCAGCCGATCCGAATTGACGGCATCGGCATGGGTGCGGCGATGATTGTGCCGCACATATTCGAGCCAGGTCGCGACATGGTAGCGCTCGATCCACAATTCGGGTTCAGCGAGGTCGCGCATCAGCGCCCAGTGTCGCGCGCCGTCACGGATGCGGATGCGGCGGCGCTCCGCCATCTCGGCCAGGAATTGCCTGATATTCATCGGTGCGATGCGATATTCGATGGTGACGACGATCGGCCCGCTGCGCGGCTCGACCGGGACGGCGGTTTCGGGCTCGGTCCATCGACTGAGCGGATTGAGATTGAGCGCCTGGACTTCGGGCAAAGGGCGCCACAGGCCGATGATCGCGCCGACCGCCTGCAATGCGCCGGCGATCAGCAGTGCCGTGTTGACGCCATAAGCGCCGGCCAGCCCGCCGAACATCCAGCTTCCCAGCGCAATGCCTCCGGACGACGCCATCTGATACGACGCCAGCGCCCGCCCCACCACCCAGCGCGGCGACGCGAACTGGACCGAGACGTTGAAGGTCGAAAGCGCCAGCACCCAACCGGCGCCGGCAATCATCATCGCGACGATGGTGACGGGCAGGATATAGCTCACCGCCGAAACCACGGTGCCGACGGCAAAGGCCGCCGTTGCCATCCGCACGATCGTCTCGCTAGACCCGCGATCGCGCAAGCGGCCGCTCAGCAGGGCGCCCAACACCGCACCGAGTCCGAATGCGCCGAGCAGCATGCCATAGGTGAGTGCGCCGCCCGAGATATGATCGCGCGCGATCAACGGCATCAGTGCGGGAAGCGCGCTCGCGGCAAGGCTGAACAGCAATGCGCGCAGCAACACCACGCGCAGATGGGGGGACATTGCGACATAGCGGATGCCCGCACCGACCGCCTCGCCGATCCGTTCGGGTGGTAACAGCCGGGGCGGCAATTGCGGTCGCCAGCGCAGCAGCACGACGATCAACCCGATATAGCTGACCGCGTTGACCAGAAAGGCGGCTGCCGCGCCCGCCGCTGCGACGATGACACCGCCGATCGCGGGACCAAGGCTGCGTGCCAGGTTGAAACCCATCGAATTGAGCGCGACCGCGGCGGGCAGGGCGGCACGCGGCACCATTTCGCCGACCGAGGCCTGCCAGGCCGGACCGTTGAATGCGGTGCCGATGCCGATCAGGAAAGTGAAGCCGAGCAGCAACCAGGGGGACAGCAGATTCTGCCACGCGCAGATCGCCAGGATGGCGGAGACAACGAGCATGAAACCCTGCGCCCAAAGCATCACCGTCCGTCGTTCCAGATTGTCGGCCACGGCGCCCGCCCACAATGCGAGCAGCATGACGGGCAACATGGTCGATGCCTGGACCAGCGCGATCAGAGTCGGCGAATTGGTGAGCGAGGTCATCATCCACGACGCGCCGACCAGCTGGATGAGCGTACCGAAATTCCCCGCCATATTGGCGATCCACACCGCCCTGAACACCGGAATGCCAAAGGGGGAGGGAGGTTTCTCGCTCGGTGACGCTGATGGCGGTGACGGATCGGCCATGCCCCCTCATGCAGCGACTGGCCGGCGTTGAGAAGGGGCGAAAACACGAAAACGACCCCGCGCGGATATGGCGGTCGTGGCGACGCGATTCCCGCATCTTCGACGGATGCCGCAAATCCATCGACGAGCGTCGCCCGGCCGCACTGGCTTGTGTGGCATCGGCGCACCAGATTGGAGCAAATCGAACGAAGGCGCTGCGGAAACCTGTTTTCCGAACGTCCTCTTCAATATGGCGCCGTGAGGGGGGACGATGGAGATTCTGGAACGCAGACTCGAGCGCGGACAGCTCGCCATTGGGATCGTCGCGAACGGGCGCGTGGCGCTTGGGCTGTTCGCGGATCTCATGCGTGAATTCGATCGCGGCTTTCGGCGCTTCGCACTGCAGCGGCGGCGCAAGGTCGGCCATTTCCTCTCGATCGAGGCGCTGGCCACCGATTGCGTGATCCTGCGCCATGATCCCGATGCCTGTCATTGCGGCAGCGACAATGTGGTCGAGCTGGCGCTGGCCGAGCTGCGCACGGCGATGGCAAGCATCGCCGACGGCAGCGGAGATATCCGATCGCATTCATTGTTCCGGCTGATCGACAGCCTCGGTCGTCTTGCCGGCAATAAATGGGTCGACGGCATCATCCTGCGCAGCGAGACATTGCTGATGATCGACGGTGCATTCGGCGACCGCTGGAAAGCGATGCGGATGATCTGGGCCTGCGCGGACGGCACCATGGACGAGGACGGCTCGTCGGACATCGCCCGGGCAGCCTGACGCGGGAGGATCGGTGCACCCAAGGGAAGGCGCACCGATCACGATTGGCGACGCGGTCGCCACCTCTCTCTCCCTGTGTCCGACATTGCACGCCCGACATCTGAAAGACGTTCCAACCGACGATTTCCGTAACGGCATGCCGAATTATTTTCGCCTTTGCCCGGTCCCGTGTCGACATTTTCCATTCAGGCGATATCGATCTTGCCTGGAAAACAGGGCGCTAGCGTCTTCGAAAACCGTCAGATCGATCGATGCTTGGGGAATTTCAATGAAAACGCACCGTGTCGCTGCATTGCTGGCCTTTGCGATGGTCACCACCAGCCTGGCATCGCCTGCCGCCGCGCAGGACGGGCAGGCGCAGACCCAGGCCATGGACGCCGAATATGGTGCGCTGATCGCCAAGCATCTGCAGGACAAAAGGATCACCACCGAGCTGGTCGATCATATGCCTGCATCCGATACGGTGCCGTCGCCGCTCAAATTCTTCGGCCGCATCCCCGGCACGCCCGATGAGCTGACCTATTCGAAGGACATCCAGCGTTATTATCAGGAGCTGGCGAAAACCTCTCCCAACGCCCGCTTCTGGACGATCGGCAAGACCGAGGAGGGACGCGACCTGTTCGTCATCGCGATCGCAGACAAGGCGACGCTCGACCAGCTGGAGCAGAACAAGGCCGAACTCGCCGCGCTCGCCGATCCGCGCAAGACGAGCGAAGCGGAAGCCCGGCGCATCATCGGGACCGCGAAGCCGATCTACTGGGTGACGAGCGGCGTCCACTCACCCGAGACCGGTGGACCGGAAACGCTGGTCGAAACCGCCTATCGCCTCGCCGTCGAGGATTCGCCGTTCATCCGCAAGATCCGCGAGAACATCATCACGTTCATCACGCCGGTGGTCGAGGTCGATGGCCGCGAGCGCATGGTCGACACATTCTATTACGGCAAGAAGACCGGCAAGCCGAAGCCGCCGATGATGTATTGGGGGAAATATGTCGCGCACGACAACAACCGCGACGGGCTCGGCCAATATCTGAAGATGACGCAGCACCTGACCGAAGGCGTGCTGGAATGGCATCCGACGGTGCTGCACGACCTGCACGAGGCGCAGTCGTATCTCTACACCTCGACCGGCAGCGGCCCGTACAACAATTCGCTCGATCCCATCCAGTCGCAGGAATGGTGGCTGCTCGCCCAGACCGAGGTCATGGAGATGACCAAGCGGGGCGTCCCCGGCGTCTGGACCTATGGTTTCTACGACGGCTGGGTGCCCAATTATCTGTTCTGGATCGCGCTGACCCACAACAGCTTCGGCCGCTTCTACGAAGTGCAGACCTATGGCCCCGATATCCGCAAGGGGCTGACCTTGCCGGCAACGACGACGAGCCGCGAATGGTATCGTCCCAATCCCCCGCTGCCCAAGATCGACTGGGGGCCGCGCAACCACGTCAACATCTCGCAATCGGGCCTGTTGTTCGCGCTCAACAAGGTCGCGGTCGATCGCGAACTCTATCTCGAAAATTACTGGCTGAAGAACCGCCGTGCGGTGGAGACGGGCAAGTCGAGCGAGGCGATCAACGCCTGGGTGATCCCGGCCGCGCAGACCGCGAAGCTCAACGTGATCGACATGGTCAACACGCTGCGCCGTCAGGGCGTGGAGATCAGCCGGGCGGATACGGCCTTTTCCGTGGGCGGCGTGGCCGTGGCGGCAGGCGATTACGTCATCCGCGGCGACCAGCCTTATCGGACGCTCGTCGACATGTACACGAGCGTGCAGAACTATCCGGCAAGCAATCCGCGGCCTTATGACGATACCGGCTGGACGATGCAGTATATGCGCAACGTCGATCTGAAGACGGTGCGCGATCCGGCGGTGCTGCAGAAACCCATGACGCTGCTCTCCGCCGACGTCGCACCGCGCGGCGGCATCGCGGGCAATGGCGCGACGATCCTGATCAACCATAGCGGCGACAACGAACTCGTCACATTGCGCTTCAAGCTGAAGGGGGTGAAGATGCTGGCGGCCGAACAGCCGTTCCAGGCCGGCGGGCGCAGCTATGCCGCAGGCAGCTTCATCATTCCCGACGCGGACCGCGCGGCGGTGGAAAAAGTGGTGGCGGAGCTCGGCATCAACGGCCAGGCGGTGGCGCGTGCGCCGGCGGTCAAGTCGCACGAACTGACGGCGCCGCGCATCGGCTATCTCCATTCCTGGCTGCGCACCCAGGATGAGGGCTGGTGGCGTGCGGCGCTCGACCGCTACGGCATTCCCTATGACTATTTCGCCGACATCAAGGTGCGCGAAGGCGGGTTGCGCCAGAAATACGACGTCATCATCTATCCCACCGTCGGCGGCAGCGCGCAGGACATGGTGGCGGGCGTGCCCAAGGACGGCGCCGATCCCATCCCCTACAAGCGCAGCGAACTGACCCCCAATCTGGGCGGCATCGACGAGGCCGACGATATTCGCGGCGGGCTGGGCCTCGACGGCCTCGCCGAACTCAAGAAATTCGTCGAGGAAGGCGGCACGCTGATCGGCGACGGATCGACGGTCGAGGCACTGGCCGATTACGGCGTCGCGACCGGGGTCAGCGTCACACGGCCGGCGGATCTTTACACCAAGGGTGCGATCATGCGCGGCGTCTTTTCCGACAAGACCAGCCCGCTGGCCTATGGCTATGAGGGCAGCGAGCTGCCTATCTATTTCTCGCAAGCCCCGGTGCTGAGCGTCGGCGCACGGCCTTCACCGACACCGCCAGGCGGACGGCAGGTGCAGAATATCACCCCCAATGCGGTGCCCGTCGAGCTATCCCGCTGGGGCAGCGAACCGGCCAAGGCCAAGACCGCAGAGAGCCCGCCGGCTTCCCCCGCCGCTCCGGGCGCCAAGCCGCCGGCCCAGAAGCCCCGTACGATCATGCAATTCCCTGCAAAGGCCGAGACTATCCTGCTCAGCGGCATGTTGAGCGGCGGCGAGGCACTGACCGGCAAGGCGCTGATCGTCGATGTGCCGAGCGGCAAGGGCCATATGGTGCTTTATGCGCTGCGGCCGTTCTGGCGCTGGCAGACCCAGGGTAATTATTTCCTGGGCTTCAACGCGATCCTCAACTGGAACAATCTCGGCGCGGGGGATCCACCCAAGCCATAAAATATCTCCTCCCTATCGCGTAGCGATGGGGAGGGGGACCACCCGAAGGGTGGTGGAGGGGAAGTGCCGCGCCAGCGGCAACGAGCTCGTTGACGGCGGACAGATCGTATTTCCCCTCCACCACGCAACTACGTCGCGCGGTCCCCCTCCCCACGCTGCGCGTAGGGAGGAATGGCACTATTCCCCACCGATAAACACACCCTCGGACAGCCCGAGCCACGCCGCCATGCGCTCCAACTCCACCGACAGCACCTCGCGCCCGTGGGCAGGAGCCCCCGGCTCGAAGCCGATCCTGTTGACGATCAGCCGGCCGCGCTGGCGATCGGCCTTCAGGTCGACACGGCCGACCAGATGCCCGTCAAGCAGGAAAGGCAGGTCGTAATAGCCGTGCGTCCGCTTCTCGGCGGGCGTGTAGATGCCGATCCGATAGTGGAAACCGAACAGCCGCTCGGTCCGCGCGCGTTCCCAGATCAGCGGGTCGAAAGGGGCGAGCAGGGCGGTGCCCGCAATGCGGCGGGGCCAATGCGCGTCGCGGTGGACGAAGACCGGTTTCGACCATCCTTCGACCCGGATCGGCAGCAATACGCAGTCTTCGACCAGCGCCGCGACCGCCGGTTTCGTCTCGTCGGGCTTGAGCCGGAAATAATCGCGCAGCTCGCCCTCGGATGCGATGCCGAGCGCCTGGGCCGCACGCTCGATCAATGCGCGCTGGGCTTCGGCTTCGTTCGGTGTCGGCAGTGCCAGCACATTCGCCGGAATGACGCGTTCGGTGAGGTCGTAGACCCGTTCGAAACTGCCACGTCGTGTCGCGGTGGTGATGTGTCCGGCCCAGAACAGCCATTCCAGGACACGCTTGGAATCACCCCATTCCCACCAACCGCTGCGGCTGCGGCCATGGTCGAAATCGGAGACCGCAAGCGGCCCCTCGGTCCGGATGCGGTCGAGCACCGCCATCGCTTCGGCCCGGCGCTCGGTCGCGTAGATGCGCAGCGCCGGCCAGCCCGATCCGCCGCGATCGGCGCGTGCCATCCGCCAGCGGAGCAGCGGGTGGAGATCCAGCGGCAGCAGCGACGCCTCATGCGCCCAATATTCGAACAGCCGCCGCTCTCTCTTCCGGCCCCAGGCGGCACGATCGAGCAGCGTCCGGTCATAACCGCCGAGCCGGGAGAAGGCG
>JASBTC010000269.1 GCA_030148625.1 Sphingobium sp.
GACAAGCGCCGTCACACCGCCGTCACCATCCGTCGCGATGATGATGCGTCACTGCAGGACGCATCGCATGTTTGGCCCTTCCGACCGCTCATCTTCACCCGAACTCGACAGGATCAAGGCGGAGATCGCCGACAGCTTCGACGAGGAGCTGGAGATGGAGATCGACGAGAGCCGGCTGGAAGCGCTGCTCGACGATCTGTCCGATCATCCCGATCGCGAACAGATCGAACGGCGCGTCTATTTTCGCGAATTGTTCCGATTGCAGCACGAACTGGTGCGATTGCAGGACTGGGTTCAGCACAAGGGGCTGAAAGTCGTCGTGATCTTCGAAGGCCGCGATTCGGCGGGGAAGGGCGGCGCGATCAAGCGCATCACCCAGCGGCTCAATCCCCGCGTCTGTCGTGTGGCGGCGCTCCCCGCGCCCAATGAACGCGAGCGTAGCCAATGGTATTTCCAGCGTTATGCAGCGCATCTGCCCGCCGCGGGGGAAATCGTGCTGTTCGATCGCAGCTGGTACAATCGCGCCGGCGTCGAGCGTGTGATGGGGTTCTGCACGGAGGACGAATATGAGGAGTTTTTCCGTTCGGTGCCCGAATTCGAACGGATGCTGGTGCGATCGGGCATCGTCCTGCTGAAATACTGGTTCTCGATCACCGATGAGGAACAGCAATTCCGCTTCAACATGCGGATTCACGATCCGCTGAAGCAATGGAAGCTTTCCCCGATGGACGTGGAATCGCGTCGCCGCTGGGAGGATTATACCCGCGCCAAGGAAACCATGCTCGAACGGACGCATATCGCCGAGGCGCCATGGTGGGTGGTCGAGGCGGTGGACAAGAAGCGGGCACGGCTCAACTGCATCGCGCATCTGCTCGACCAGATCCCTTATGACGATGTGCCGAAACCCCTGGTCACGCTGCCGGCGCGTATGCGGCACGACGATTATATCCGGCACCCGGTGCCGGGTGAGATGTATGTGCCGGATCGTTATCCGATCGAGTAAGGGGATTTGAGCTTGGGGCACTCGAATGAGCTTCGATTCAAGCCACTATATCTCACTAAATTATCGACCTGCACTGTCATTCCCGCGTGCGCGGGAATGACAAGATAGAATTACTTCAACCGGGGCAGGCGGCCGCCGCTCAGATGATCTGCGAGAACAGCATATAGAGCCCGCCGGCGAGCAGGATCGAGATGGGCAGCGTCAGCACCCAGGCCATCAGCATGTTGCGGATCGTGCTCATCTGCAGGCCCGATCCATTCGCCGCCATCGTACCCGCGACGCCGGACGACAGGACATGGGTGGTCGAGACAGGCAGGCCGAGCATATCGGCGCTGGCGATGGTGCCCATCGCGACCAGCTCCGCCGAGGCGCCCTGCGCATAGGTCAGGTGGGATTTGCCGATCTTTTCGCCGACGGTGACGACGATCCGTTTCCAGCCGACCATCGTGCCCAGGCCGAGCGCGAAGGCGACGCGATCTTCACCCAGGTCGGGATGAAACGCGTGCCCGCGTCGAGCGATGCCTTGTAGGTGGAAAGCGTCTTCGCTCCTGCTTCGGGCACGACGGGTGTCTTCTCCTTGCCCAGCCGCTTGATCGCTTCGGACGCGAGATACATGTCGTTGCGGATATTGCCGACCGCGGCGGCCGGGATCCGGGTGAACGAGCCATGGTCCATCACCTGCTTGTCGACATCGCCGATCAGCGTGGCGAGCGCGGGAACGGTGTCGGGGCTCAGCGTCTTTTCCGAAATATAGCGGGTCACGACCTGGCGTGCCTCCGCCGGCGCGGCTGCGTCGGCGGGGCGGCCGCCGAGTACGGCGGCAGCGGCGACCGAATTGCTGTGGAATTCTGCGGTATAGTGCGCCGGCACCGCGCGATTGAGCGCATAGGCGGTCGGCACTGTGCCGATCAGGATCAGCATGATCAGGCCCATGCCCTTCTGACCGTCATTCGATCCGTGCGCGAAGCTGACGCCGGTGCAGGTGAAGATCAGCAGCGCACGGATCCACAGCGGCGGCGGCACGCCATCCTTGGGTTCCTGATACAGCGCCGCATTGCGGATCAGCAATTTCATCGCGAGGAAGAGCAGGGCGGCCACGCCGAAGCCGATCAGCGGCGAGAGCATCAGCGCCTGGCCGATCTCGGTCGCCTTGGTCCAGTCGACGCCCGACGTACCGCTCTTGCCGTGCAGCAACGCATTGGCGACGCCGACGCCGATGATCGAACCGATCAGCGTGTGTGAACTGGACGAGGGGATACCCAGCCACCAGGTCGCCAGATTCCAGACGATCGCCGCGATGAGCAAGGCAAACACCATGGCGAAGCCGGCATTGGAGCCGACCTGGAGGATCAGTTCGACGGGCAGCAAAGAGACGATACCGAACGCCACTGCACCGGTGGACAGCAGCACGCCGAGGAAATTGAAGAAGCCTGACCAGACCACCGCGACGTTTGCGGGCATCGCATTGGTGTAGATCACCGTCGCGACCGCATTGGCGGTGTCGTGAAAACCGTTCACGAACTCGAAACCCAGCGCGATCAGCAGCGCGACGAACAACAGGATGAAAGGCAGATAGGCGGTGGCATGCACCCCGACCGCGCTGGCGTCCGCATAGATGCTGTATGCGACATAGGCCAATGCGGCGACGATCGCGGCGCCGAAGCCGATGTTGCCGATCTGGCCAAGCCCCTTGTCGAGATCGGGCCGTGCGATATGTCCGTCCGCGGTCGTGCTAGCGTTCATCATGCCGTGTCCTCTGGTCGAGGTCATCGCCCTAATCGCCTTGTGTGACAGCTGCGTGGCGGGAAGCGCGCTCACCACGTCGGGGCGATTCATGCGACAGATTGATCCGGAACGGAGCGGGTCGCTTCAACGCCTGCCGTTTTGGACTAAGTGTTCGTCATGAAGCGGCACGATCATCATGCGGGACAGCCCCGCGCTTACTCGGTAGCGGAGGGAGTCGCATGGCTTTCCTCGGCGCGTGCGCCGTTGACGCGTGCACTCAGCCTTAGCCAGATGCTCGATTTCGGCGGCGAACTGGCGCCGCGCATTGTCGATGCGCTTGCCGAACTCGACGCGCTCGAGCGACAATTGCGTGAGCATGGACTGTGATGGCGTGAAGCAATATATCCGGATCGGATGAAATGAACGCAGCCACCGTGCGAGGGCAAGACGCATCGAACCGGCTGTGACTTGCGAGATGGGTGGAACCAGGCGCCCCGGGGGGCGACAGGAGGATGACGTGAGTGACGGGGGAGCCGGCGCGGCCGCGTATGGGGCACGAGCCGATGTGCTGATCCTAGGCGAGAATGCGCTGGCCGTCGCGACTGCGCTGGCGACGGCGCAAGGCCTCGGTCATCGTGCGACCGGGCCGCTCGGCCATGCTGCCGGGCTGGCGTTGATCGAGGATGGCAGCGCGCCGCGCTCGATCGTGCTCGCGCTTGATCCAGCCGATGGGGCTGCGCTCGATCCGCTGCTCGCCGCGATCGAACGCGCGGCGCAGGCGGGGCGGTGCAAAGGGCTGGTGGCATTGCCGCTGGCCATGATCGATCGCGTCATTCCCGTCATCACGCATCCCGCGATTGAACTGCTTTGTGATCCAACGCCGATCGAGATCGCCGCCGCGCTCGCGCTCCAGACGATGCAATCGCGGCGCGCGGCGGACCTGTCGAGTGACGATACGCGCCGGCTGCGCGACCTGAGCGAGGAAGTGGGGCGGATCGCGCGGGCGCTTGCTTCGCTGTCGGAGGAGACTCAGGTCGGCCAGGGATTGCGCGAGCGCCAACGCAGCTACGAAGCCGAACCGCCGACGCTCGAGGATGGTGCGATGACGGCGGACGATGTCCGTCGCCTGATTCGGGCTCGGCGGCTGCGCGCACGCTTTTTCGATGGTGAACTGTTTGCCGATCCGGCGTGGGACATGCTGCTCGACCTTGCCGCCGCCCGGCTGGAGGGGGCTTCGGTCGCCGTATCCAGCCTGTGCATCGCCGCCGCCGTGCCGCCCACCACGGCATTGCGCTGGATCCGGATGATGAGCGATCAGGGATTGTTCGTGCGGACGGCCGATCCGATGGACGGCCGCCGCGTGTTCATCGAACTGTCCGATCGGGTCGCCCGGGCGATGAACGGATATTTCGCGGCCGTGCGCGAAGCGGGCCTCCTATCGTAGGACGGATAGCGATGGCGGAATTCCCTGGTGGGCGCTGACGGGCTCGAACCGCCGACCCTCTCGGTGTAAACGAGATGCTCTACCAACTGAGCTAAGCGCCCGGGGGCCATCCCCATGACAGCAAGGTGACGATCGGGCAAGTCATTGACGCCGATTGCCTCCGC
>JASBTC010000271.1 GCA_030148625.1 Sphingobium sp.
CGCGAGAGGCGCGCCCGGCCGTTCGACCGATCGTAGCGTTCTATTCGATCATCGGCTTTTGGCTGTTCTATACGGTGATCGTCACGGCACGGTCGGCGGTGATGCATTTCTCCGAGCAGGGGGAAATGGCGCAACGTCGCATGGTCGTCACCGCGACGGGCATCGCGATCACCTGGCTGCTCTATCTGCTGCTGCGCCGCTTCGATCGCCAGGTGCTGTGGGTGCGCATCGTCACCGCTTTCGTCGCGGCACTGCCGTGCTCGCTCATCCTCGCGCTGTTCAACTATTATGTGTTCAACCTGTATGATCCGGCGAGTCTCTATGACGAGGCCGATCTTGCTTATCTGCAATCCAATGCGTCCGCCATGTGGCAGGAACTCGCCGAGCTGACGATCTCGCGCTATTTCTTCTTTGCCGCCTGGGCGGCGCTCTATCTCGCCATTTCCTATGCCGGCGAGGTTCGCCATGCCGAGCGCCGGGCGTCGCAATATGCGCGTGCCGCGCAACAGGCCGAACTCCGCTCGCTCCGCTATCAGGTCAATCCGCATTTCCTGTTCAACACGCTCAATTCGCTCAGCTCGCTGGTGATGAAAGGACAGGCGACGGCGGCCGAAGCGATGATCATGAATCTGTCGACCTTTTATCGCACCAGCCTGTCGGGCGATCCGATGGACGACGTCCCTCTCGAGGACGAAGTCCGCCTGCAGCGCCTCTATCTCGATATCGAGGTCGTCCGCTTTCCCGATCGATTGCGCGTCAAGATCGATGTCCCCGATGCGCTCGGCCGCGCCATGGTGCCGGGCATGATCCTCCAGCCGCTCGTCGAGAATGCGATCAAATACGGCGTCGCGCGCGCCGGGCGTGCCGTCACCATCGCGATCACCGCGCGGGCGGAGCAAGGCCGGTTGACGATCACCGTGGCCGATAACGGCAATGCGATCGAGGATGGCGCGGATCATGGCAATGGCATCGGTCTCGCCAATGTACGCGATCGGCTGGCGGCGCGTTTCGGCGGCGATGCGCGGATCGAATGGCTGGCGCCCGACAGCGGCGGTTTCATCGTGCGGCTGACGCTGCCCGAAGTCTATCGTGCGAGTTGAACCCAGGAGTGGCTATGCGGACCCTGATCGTCGATGACGAGCCGCTCGCGATCGAGCGGCTGCAACTGATCTGCGCGCGCGAACCGACGATCGAGGTCGTCGGCACCGCGTCCGACGGCGCGGCAGCGCTCCGGCTGGTCGATGCGCTTGCGCCCGACCTGCTCCTCCTCGATATCGCCATGCCCGAACTCGACGGGATCGGCGTCGCGCGCGCGCTCGCACGGCGCGTATCGCCGCCCGCGATCATCTTCGTCACCGCGTTCGACAGCTTCGCGGTCGAGGCGTTCGACATCGATGCGGTCGATTATGTGCTGAAACCCGTCGCGCCCGATCGCCTGGTCCGCGCGGTGCAGCGTGTTGCGGAACGGCGCGCGCGGCCGGCCCCGCTATCGGCGCTCCAGGCACCGGCCGCGGCGCCGATCGACGCCCAGCTTTATGCCAGCGAATTCTGGGTGCCGCACAGGGCGGAACTCGTCCGGATCGCCGCCGAGGATATCGAACGGATCGATGCGGAGCGCGATTATATGCGGTTGCATGTCGGCGGGCGCAGCTTCCTGCTCCACCAGACGATCGCATCGCTCGAGGAACGGCTCGACCCCGAGCGTTTCATCCGTGTCCATCGCTCCACCATCGTCCGGCGCGACCGGATCGCGCGGCTGCGCCATGACGGCTCGGGGGTCTGGTACGCCGATCTCGTCGATGATGGCGATGTCCGGATCGGACGGACCTATCTCGCTTCGGTCAAGGCGATGGCGGGGCGCTGACCTTCGAGATTTCGGCCGGAAAGAGCTGTCAGCTCCAGACCCGCGCATAGAGTTCGGCGATTTCGGCGGCATCGGGCACGCGCGGATTGTTCGCCGGCGATCCCGACGCCAGCGCCTGCGCGCACATCGTCGGTACCAGCGCGTCCCAGCGTGCGCTGTCGATGCCCCAGGCCGCGGGGCCGGGCACGTCGAGCTCCGCGTTGAGCGCGGCGAGTTCGTCGAGCAGCCGCGCGACCGCGGACTGATCGCCTTCGCGTTCGTCGGCGACGCCCATGGCGCGCGCGCAATCGGCATAGCGGGTGAGGGCGGCGGGCGCCGACCAGGCGGTGACGGCGGGCAGCAGCATCGCGTTGGACAGGCCGTGCGGCACATGGAAATGCGCGCCGATCGGCCGGCTCATGCCATGGACGAGCGCGACCGAGCTGTTGGAGAAGGCGATACCCGCCTGCGTTGCGCCGAGCATCATCGCCTCGCGCGCCGGCCGGTCCTCGGGATCGATGCAGACGCGGCGGAGATTGGGCGCGATCGCGCGCATCGCCAGCAGCGCCATGCCGTCGCTGAACGGATTGGCGCGCTTCGACACATAGGCCTCGATCGCATGGGTCAAGGAATCGATGCCGGTATCGGCGGTCAGGCGGCGCGGCTTGGTGAGCGTCAGCTCGTAATCGACAAGTGCTGCGATCGGCAGATAGGCGAGGCCGGGACAGAGCATCTTCTCGTCGGTCGCCTCATCGGTGATGATCGTGAAGCGCGTCGCGTCCGAACCCGTGCCGGCGGTGGTGGGGATCGCGATCACCGGCAGGCCGGCGACGTCCTGGACGTGCGGCGCCTTGTAATCGGCCATCGCCCCGCCATGCACGCCGAGCATCGCGATCGCCTTGGCGCTGTCGAGCGGGCTGCCGCCGCCGAAGCCGATAACGCAATCATGATCGCCCCCGACAAGGAAAGCGACGCCGGCATCGATCGAAGCGACGGTCGGATCGGGTACGGTATCGGCGAAGACCCGGGCTGCCATGCCGGCCGCTTTCAGCGCGTCCTCGATCCGCGTGACCCAGCCCTGGCCGACCAGGAAGGCGTCGGTCACGATCAGCGGGCGGGAGAGGCCGAGCATCGCCAGCACCTGCGGCAGTTCGCGGCTGGCGCCGCCGCCGATGCGGAAAATTCGGGGCAGGGAAATCTGGGCGATCATCAGCTTACCATCTCCTCGCGGATCGTTTTCCGCGCCATCCAGAATAAAGCGGAAGCCAGCACGCCGAACAGGATGAAGATCATCAGCGACCAGCGCACGCCCTCGGCGGTGCCGAAACCCATCGGTCCGCTGATCAGGTCGCTGACCGCGCCGACGCCGAGCGGGCCGAGCCCCAGCCCGATCAGGTTGATCGGGAACAGCAGCACGGCGGACGCCGTCGCGCGGTTCTGCGGCCGCACAAGCCCCTGCACCGCAGCATAGCCGGGGCCGTACCACAAGGTGTTGAGGATCGGGGGAAAGGCGAACATGATCAGCGCGAACACCGCCGAACTCGACAGCAGCCCGGCGATGTAGAAGGGGATGCCCATCAGCGTCGAGATGGCGGGGATCGATACATAGGCACGCAGATCGCGTGCGCCGTATTTGTCGGCGAGATAGCCGCCCATGAAGGTACCGACCGCGCCGGTGAGCCCCAGCACCATGCCGAGCGTGATGCCGAGGAAACCGGTCAGGCCCAGCCCGAAATCCTCGGCGATCAAGGTGAGTTCGACCGAATGGTTGCGGAAGAAGAAGGGGGCGAGAAAGGCGGCGGCGCCATAGCCGATGAATGCCTTGATCGCGGCGGCGAAGGCGATCAGCCAGAAGGTCCGCTTGGACCGGATCTCCGCCATCGCTTCCCGAAAGGGCGGGCGCGCGGCACGACGCGCGGCGAGATCGGCGGCAAGGCGGCTGCGCGGCTCGACGAGCGTGGTCGCAGCGACGAGCGCCATGATCAGCCCCGGCACGCCCGCGACGAGAAAGGCGGTGCGCCAGCCATAGGCGTCGGCGATGACGCCCCCCAGCCCCATGCCGAACAGTCCGCCGAGCGGGATGCCGAGCGAGTAGAAGGCCAGCGCCGAGGCGCGTTTCTCGCGCGGCGTATAGTCGGTGATCAGCGAATGGGCGGGCGGCGTGCAGCCGGCTTCGCCGATACCGACGCCGATCCGGCAGGCCACGAGCTGGACGAAATTCTGTGCGAAGCCGCACGCGATCGTGAACAGGCTCCACGCCCCGGCCGCCGCCGCGATGATCCGTGGCCGATTGCCGGTTTCCGCCACCCGCGCGATCGGAATGCCGAGCAATGTGTAGAACAGCGCGAAGGCGAGGCCGGTCAGCAGCCCCAATTGCCAGTCGGCGAGATGGAGGTCGTGCTTGATCGGCTCGGCCAGGATCGAGACGATCTGGCGGTCGAGGAAATTGAGGATGTAGATGACCAGCAGCACCGACAGCGCATAGCGGCGATAGCCGGCCGATACGGGCGCGATGGCGGGCGCCGCCATTTGGGGTTCAGTCATGGCATCCTCTCCGGGATCGATTGACACCCCGATCCGCACGCGTCTTATGATAGCGTTGTCGGAAAGGGACGATATGGCGCGTTTGCTGGTTCTTCAGTCGGTCTGGGGTCTTGTCGGCTGCCCGGGTTTCGATGTCGAGGACGATCTCGATGCAGCGTTGGAGCGCGTCGTCGCGGCGGGCTTCGACGGCGTGGGCGTCAATATCGCGCGGGTCGCGCGCACCGCCGGCGTTGCACGCGTGATGAATCCTCGCGGGCTGGTCTGGGAAGGGCAAGTGCTGATCCATCATGCCGATCAACTCGCCACTTATATCGAAGAGGCGCACCGGCTGGGTGCGCACCACCTGAACGTCCAGGTCGCGGGGCCGGTCGCCCATCTCTCCGACGCGCTGGCGCTGATCGACAGCCTGATCCCGCTCGCCGAAGCCGCCCCGCTGCCCGTCTGGTTCGAAACCCATCGCGGCCGCCTGACCAACGATCTGCTCTTCACCCTGCGCCTGCTCGAAGCGCGGCCAGACCTGCCGCTGACCGGAGACCTGTCCCACTATCCCGTCGCCGGCGAGATGGAATTGCCGCTGCGCGATGACCAGCTTGCCACGATCGAGACGATCCTGAAGCGCTGCCGCAATTTCCACGGTCGCGTCTCGACCACGCATCAGGTGCAGGTGGCGATGCGCGCGCCGCAGCATGCCGGCTGGCTCGACCAGCATATCGCCTGGTGGCGGCGCGGTTTCGAGCATTGGCTGGCGCAGGCCGGATCGGACGATGCGCTCACCTTCATGTGCGAACTCGGCCCGCCGCCCTATGCGATCACCGCACCCGACGGACGCGAACTCACCGATCGCTGGGAAGAGGCGCAGGACATGCGCGATATCGTGCTTGCCGTGTGGCGCGAGGTAAATGGGGGCGATTGAGGCCTCAACGAGACTTTCTCCTCCCCATCGAAGATGGGGAGGGGGACCGCCAGCCAAAGGCTGGTGGTGGAGGGGAAGTACGATGTAGGCCGGAAACGCAGAGCGACGTCGATATCGCACTTCCCCTCCACCACGCCGCTTCGCGTCGCGGCCCCCCTCCCCACGCTTCGCGTAGGGAGGAGAGGCGCTGGCTTGGACCATCACGCCTCCACGCCGATCGCCGCCGACCATTTCGCATAGGCCGCATCCGCTTCGTCGCGGCCGATCGCCGGCGTGAACTCCGCATCGTAGCGCGCGAATCCGGGCAGGTCGCTTTCGCCGATCAGTCCCGCGCCGAGTCCGGCCGCGAGCGCCGCGCCATAGGCGGTGCCTTCGCGCACTGCATGGCGCCGCACCGGCCGCTGCAGCGCATCGGTCTGAAGCTGGAGCATGATGCCGCTCTCCGCGAGCCCGCCATCGACGGGCAGCGCTTCCGGCACGTCGAGCCCCGGCACCGCCGCGATCAGGTCGGCGATGTCGCGGAAGCGGAAGGCGATGGCCTGCAGCGCCGCGCGCGCGATATGCGCGGGCGTCGTCGCGAAGCTCATGCCGGAAATCAGCCCGCGCGAGGCGAAGCGGCCATGCGGCGCCCCCAAGCCCAGAAGCGAGGGGCGTATCACGACATCGCCGGTGTCGGGCACCGATCGTGCCGCCGCTTCGAGCGCGGCGGGCGATGCGAACAGGCCGAGCGGTCCGCACAGCCATTCGATCAGCGATCCGGTGGTGATCACCATGCCCTCTATGCAGAAGCGCCGCCGGCCGCGGGCAAAGGCCAGCGCCTCGGCAGGCATGCTGGTGTGTGGGGAGAGCGGTGCATCGCCCGTGCCCGCCATCAGCACGCCCGATGTGCCATAGGTCGCCTTCCACGCACCCCGCGCCAGCGCACCATGCGCGACCATGCCCGCCTGCTGGTCGGCGATCAGCGCGGTGACCGGCACTGCCGCGCCCATCGTCGCGGCATCGGTCATGGCTATGGAGCCCCAGCTTTCGACCAGCCGGGGGAACAGGCTTTCGGGCAGGCGCTGGTGCGCGATCAATGCGCCGTCCCAGCCATCGCCGCCGGCATAGTCGAAATAGCCCGTCATCCAGGCGCAGGACGCGTCGGTGACATGCGCAGCCCCACCGCTCAGCCGGTGGACCAGATAGGAATCGAGCGTGCCCCAGCACAGATCGCCCACCGGCCGATCGGCCAGCGCGATCGCCGCCGGCAGCTTGGCGGAGGGCACTTGCGGCCAGGAGATGAAGCCGGCGGCGCGCAGCGCCTTGTACGCCTCCATGCCGCGCAGGTCGCTCCAGATCAGGATCGGCGCGACCGGCTCTCCCGTCCTGCGATCCCACAGCACGACGCTCGCGCGCTGGGCGGTGACGCCGATCGCCGCGACGTCGGTCATCGTCCGCCCGGCATTCGCCAGCGCGCCCGCGATCACCGCGCGGCAGATCTCCCACACCGCCGCGCCGTCCTGTTCGACAAGGCCCGGTGCGGGATAGGCGGTCTCGAACGGCTTCTTGTCGAGCCCGACGACCACACTGGCCGGATCGACCAGCATGGCGCGGGCGCCGGTGGTGCCCGCATCGAGCGCGAGCAGCAGCTCAGGCATCGGGGATGAGATTGCCCGGATTCATGATCCCCTGCGGATCGAACGCGGATTTGAGCGTGCGCAGCAGCGACACCCCGGCCTCACCCAGATCGTGATGGAGATAGGGTTTGCGCAGCCGCCCGGCGCCGTGATGGTGCGCGATGCCACCGCCATGTTTCGCGGTCGCCTCCATGATCGCGCGCCAGCACGCGAAATAGGCGGGTTCCATCTTCGCGCTGTCCTCGAAGGTCGCGGCAAAGCTGAAATAGAGGTTGATGCCCGATCGATAGACGTGTGAGCTGTGCGCCGACGCGTTGATCACGCCCGGCACGGCATTGAGCGCCGCGATCGCATCGTCGTAGATCGCGCCGATCTCGCTCCAGCGGCCCGAGATTTCGACCGTGTCGGCGACGTAGCCGCGCTCGAACATGTCGCGCCAGCTCGGCACATGGTTGCGGCGCTCGATCCACGCCTGGGCGGCGGCGGGGTCGCCCGGTTCCAGCCCGGCTGCGCCCGCGATTTCGGCGATCGCCGCCAGCTCCGTCTCGACGCGCGCCTGCGGCCCTTCATGGATCATCAACAGCATCGCCTTGCCGCCGCGCTCATGCTCGCGGAACAGGCGGCGGACTTCGCGCCCGTCATATTGGCGCATCACCGGCGGGCGCCAGTCGGCGCGGATGATGCGGCGCTGCGCCTCGAACCCTGCATCCATGTCGTCGGCATAATAGATGCTGTAACCGCGATGCGCGGCCTTCTCGCGCAACGACAGGGTGACGCCGGTGATCACGCCCATCGTGCCTTCGGCGCCCATCAGCAGATGGCGCAGATCGGGGCCGGCCGCCGCGCGCACCGCCTTGCCCAAAATCACCAGCTCGCCATTGGGCATCACCGCCTCGATCGAATGAATGATGTCCTCGATATTGCCATAAGCGGTCGAGAATTGCCCCGAGGCGCGCGTCGCCACCCAGCCGCCGACGCTGCTGATCGCGATCGACTGCGGCCAATGCCCGATGGTCAGGCCCTGCGCAGCAACCGCCTGTTCCGCCTCCAGCCCGTTCAGCCCGGCATCGAAACCGGCGAGCAGGTCGCGGTCGTCGATGAAGCGGACGGCATTCATCGCGCTCATGTCGAGCAGGATCGCGTTCGCGCCGGGTTCGATCCCGCCGCAAACGCCGCTGCCCAGGCCGAAGGGGATCAGCGGCACGCCCAGTTCGGCGGCGAGCATCACCACGCAGCGGACATCGTCGACCGAGCCCGGCCGGACCACCCAGCCGGGCGCGGTGATGGCTTCGCCGCGCCAGTCGCGCAGATGCTTGATCGCCCATTGATCGTAGCGCCGCGCATCGCGTGCCGCCGCGTCGCGCGCCACCTTGTCCGGGCCGATCGCCTGGATCAGCGCCTCGCCGATATCGCTCATTCGGATCCTCCCTGTCGCGCGCCGGTCAGGACCAGGCGGCTCTCTCGTTCGATGGTTTCGCAGGCGGCGATCTCGTCCACGCGTTCGCTGGCACTCCAGCCGAGCAACGCGCCCATCGCGTCCGCCGCCGGCGCGAGCGCATCCAGCCCGGCGCGACGGTCGAACCAGGCGCGCGCGCTGCGGCGGACCCAATAATCCTCCAATGTCGCCGCCCCCTCATGCGTCACCGCGCGCGCGGCTTCGGCGGCCACGCCGCCGCCGGCCGCGACGATCGCGGCTGCCTCGTCGCCGTAAAGCCCGGCGAGCCGCTCGGCATCGACGGGCGGAAGGCCGTCCAGCGCCGCGACCTGTTCGCCGCCGGGCAAGGTGATATCCGCAGTCGAACAGGGATGCGTGATAGCCCCCAGCCGTTCCGCCGCCATGTCCACGACGCGTTCGGTCATGGCGCGATAGGCGCTCAATTTGCCGCCTGCGATCGAGACCAGGCCCGAAGGGGAGGTCCAGATCTCGTCCTTGCGCGAGACTTCATTGGCCTTCTTGCCGGGCTGGGCGATCAGCGGCCGCACGCCCGACCAGAGCGCCACGATCTCGTCATCGGCGATCGGTGCGATGTCGAGCGCGGCCTCGGTCGCGCGCAGCAGATAATCGACATCGTCGCGCGCGGGCGCCGGCCAATAGTCCGCATCGGCATGGAACACATCGGTGGTGCCGAGATAGGTGAAGGCGCCGCGCGGTACCGCGAAGATGCTGCGCTTGTCGGGTGCGCGGATGATCAGCGTTGCATTCACCGGCAGCCGCGCGCGGGGCAGCACCAGATGGATGCCGCGGCTCAGTGACAGCCGGGCCGCATCCTCGCCGGCCTCCAGCGCGCGCACCCGGTCGACCCAGGCGCCTGCGGCATTGACGACCAGCCGCGCGCGTATCCGTGCACCGGCGTCTTCTCCGCCAAGCGACGAGCGCACGACCAGGCCGGCAACCCGCCCGTCCTCGACGATGAGCCGCGCCGCCTCCGCATGATTGAGCACCACTGCGCTCGCCGCCTGCGCCGAACGGATATTGGCGAGCACCAGCCGGGCATCGTCGGTCAGGAATTCGGGATAGAGGATCGCGCCGTTGAGGCCGGTGGTGCGCATCAGCGGCTCGCGCTGCCGCAGCTCGGCGAGGCCGATCACTTCGTGGCGCTCGGCATCGGGCACACCGCCCAGCTTCTCGAAGGTCCACAGGCCGGCGCGCAGCTTGGCGGCCATCGCCATCGAAACGGTCGGGATCAGGAAGGGCGAAAGCCGCGTCAGATGCGGCGCGATCCGGCGGACCACTTGCCGCTCCGACGCGGCCTCGCGGACCAGCGCGACATCGCCCTGCGCCAGATAGCGCAGCCCGCCATGGATCATCTTCGAACTGCGGCTGCTGGTGCCGCTCGCATAGTCGCGCGCCTCGACCAGCGCCACCGAAAGCCCGCGCATCGCCGCGTCGCGCGCGATGCCCGCGCCGGTGATGCCGCCGCCGATGACGGCGAGATCGAACACGCCGTCCTCCAGCCTGGCGAAGGTCGCGCGGCGCGTGCGCGCATCGAGTGCGGTGGTCGTCATGCCATGCACGCTATGCGAATGATCATGACGTTGGTAATGCAAAACAGGAATGAGATGGTGAGCATCGGATGAACCTGCGGCGCCTGCGCCACTTCGAGGCCCTGCACCGGCTGGGCAGCTATGCGCGCGCCGCCGACGAACTGGGGCTGACCCAGTCGGCACTCACCCGCAGCATCCAGAAGCTGGAGGCGGAGCTGGGCGCAGTGCTGTTCGATCGCACCACCCATTATGTGCGCGCCACCGACGATGCCGAACGGCTGATCCGCGCCGCGCGCGACGTGATCGCGGCGGCCGCCAATCTGGAACAGGAAGCGCGTGGGCTGAAACAGCCGAGCTCGGGCACCGTCCGTGTCGGCGCCGGTCCCTATCCGCTCCAGCCGTTGCTGACCGACGCGATCGCGCGCTTCGCCGACGTGCATCCCGCGGTGCGCGTGACGGTGACGGGCGGTCCCTCCGATCGTCTGCTCGAGACTCTGGTCGATCGCGGCCTCGATCTCGTCGTCTGCGATCGCGCGAAATTCGCCGCCTCGGGCCATGCCGACGAAGTGCTCTGCATACCGCTGCCGCCCGAACCGCTGATGCTGGTGTTCGCGCGCGATCATCCGCTCGCCCATGTCGAGGGACGGCTCGATACCGCCGCCTGGCCATGGGCGCTGCCGCGTCCCGCGCCCAACAGCAATTTCCCGCGCGCGCTCAGGGTGCGTGTCGCGGCGGGCAGCTTCCCCGATTACGAACTCGATTCGACTGCCGCCTGCCTCGCCATGGTGCGCGGCGGGCGCGTCATCACCGTCGTGCCGCGCTCGCTGGCGCTGTCGGCCTGTGCCGATGGCGCGCTGGTCGCGGTGGCGCTGCCGGCATCCGAACAGACGCACGACGCAATCCATCTGCTGCGCAACCGCAGCCGCAGTGCGCTCGTCTCCGCATTCGTCGCGGCGGTGCGCGCGGCGGCGCATGCGCGCGATCAGAGCTTCGCGATGCCCGCGAACAGCGCCGCGTCGGGTGATCCCGCGCGGTAGAAGACCGGGGGCTGGCCGAACGGCGCGGGCACGGTCATGTCCTGCCCGCCCGAATGCGTCTCGCCGCTCCACACATGCACCCAGTCCGCACCGGCGGGCAGATAGGCCGTCCAGTCGCTACGCCCCGCCTCGATCACCGGCGCGACCAGCAGGTCGGCGCCGTAGAGATAGGCGGTCTGGATCGCGTAGCTGCGCGGATCGTCCTCGAAATGGAGGAACAGGGGGCGCTGGACGGGCAGGCCGGTCGCGACCGCTTCGTCCGACTGCTTGCGCAGATAGGGCGCGAGATACGCATAGATCCGCGTCATCCGCGCGAAATGCGCCAGCACCTCAGGGTCGCTGTCCATCTGCGTGTTGAGGCGCGGGCGATTGCCCTCATGCGTGCGCATCATCGCGGTGAAGGCCGCCATTTCCGACCAGCGCATCGCCAGTTCGGGCGTGCGGATCGTGTCGAACAGACTGGTATAGCCGCCGATATCGCTATGGCTGTACGCATTGCCGAGTAGCCCGGCCGACAGCGCGGCGCAGATCACCGTGCCGATGCCGTCATGCCGGCTGAAATCGACCGACTGATCGCCCGCCCAAAGCATCGGGCAATGGCGCTGCGCGCCGCTATAGCCCGATCGCATGAAGAATAGCGCGTCGCCGGTCTTGCCCCGCCCGGCCACGCCCTTCGCATTGACCTCAGCCCACAGGGCGGGCCAGGCATTGTGCGCGCGCATGCCGTCCATGCCGTTCGCCAGCCGGACGTCGATCGGCAGATATTCGCCGAAATCGGCCATCCAGCCCGACAGGCCGAAATCGATCAGGTTGCCGCCGATGATCGTATCGGCGAACCAGTCGGCCGCCCGGGGATTGGTGAAGTCGACATGGCCGCAGTCGAATTCGCCGAAATCGATCACATAGGGTTCGTCGGCATCGGGCCGCATCACCAGATAATTGTTGGCCGCCGCTTCGGCATAAAGCGGCCCATCGACCGCGAGATAGGGATTCACATAGCCCAGGAAGCGGATGCCGCGTGCGTCGAGTTCGGCGATGCGCGCCGGCAGCTCGGGATAGCGATCGGCATTCCACTGCCAGTCCCAGAACAGGCGATTGCCGAAGCTGGTGATGCGCAGCCCCACCCAATCCTCGCACCACAGCCCAGAGATGGCGACTCCCGCCGCCTCATAGGCCTTGAGCCGCTCGAAGCTTTCGGCGCCGTCCTTCAGCCCGATCACCGCGCCCTTGAGCAGCCATTCGGGCAAAGGCGGCTGGCGGCCGAACCGGTCCGACAGCGCGGTGACGATCCCGGTGAAATGCGGCCGCGCCCACAGCTCGATCCGCGCCGGCACTTCCCAGATCTCGACTTCGTGGAAACCGGGATGGCGGAAATCGAAGGCGGCATAGGCGCTGGTATCG
>JASBTC010000272.1 GCA_030148625.1 Sphingobium sp.
GCGACCACGACAATCTCCGACGGCCCGGCGACCATGTCGATGCCGACGACGCCGTAAAGCTGGCGCTTGGCCTCCGCGACCCAGGCATTGCCGGGCCCCGTCACCACGTCGACCGCGCCGATCCGCGCCGTGCCATAGGCCAAAGCCGCCACCGCATGCGCGCCGCCGACGCGCCAGACCTCGTCGACCCCGGCGATCTCGGCGGCGGCCAGGACGAGCGGATTGGTTTCGCCGCGCGGGGTCGGCGTCACCATGGCAAGCCGGTCGACACCTGCAACGCGGGCGGGGATCGCATTCATCAGCACCGACGACGGATAGGCGGCGCGACCGCCGGGAACATAGATTCCGGCGGCATCGACGCCGCGCCAGCGCGCGCCCAGCCGGACGCCGGCGGCATCGATGGTGTCGCTGTCCTCGGGCTTTTGCTTCAGGTGATAGGCGCGGATGCGATCGGCCGCGAGTTCGAGCGCGGTCCGCAGATCGGGCGCCAGGCCGTCCAGTGCGGCGCGGCGCTCGTTGCGCGGAACCTCCCAGCCGGTCGCATCCAGATCATGCCCGTCGAATTTCAGCGTCAATGCGTGGAGCGCGGCATCACCCTCGGCGCGGACGCGCGCCAGGATCGCGGCGACGTCGCGTGAGACGTCGGCGTCGCTCTCGCGCCGGGCATCGACCAATGCGGCAAAGACCGTCGCGAAATCCGGTGCCGATGCGTCGAGACGCTGGGGGCCGGATTCAGGCGGCATCGCGGTTTCCGGCGATCTCGCGAAACCTGTCGACCAGCGGCACGATCTCGGCCGCGCGCATCTTGAATGCGGCGCGATTGACGATCAGCCGGGCGGAGACCTGCGCGATCACCTCGACTTCGACCAGGCCATTCTCCTTGAGCGTCCGGCCCGAGGAGACGAGATCGACGATGCGGCTCGACAGGCCGAGCAGCGGGGCAAGCTCCATCGCGCCGTTGAGCTTGACGCATTCGGCCTGGACGCCGCGCGCCTCGAAATGCTTGCGCGTCAGATTCGGATATTTGGTCGCGACGCGGACATGGCTCCAGCTGCGCGGATCGTCCCGCGCTGCGAGGTCGGCCGGTTCGGCGATCGACAGGCGGCAATGGCCGATGCCGAGATCGACGGGGGCGTAGAGCTCCGAATAATCGAATTCCAGCAGCACGTCCGATCCGACGATGCCGAGCTGCGCCGCGCCATGCGCGACGAAGGTTGCGACGTCGAACGCGCGCACGCGGATCAGCGAGATGCCCGGCTGGTTGGTCGAGAAGCTGAGCGCGCGGCTGCTTTCGTCGGAAAAGGCCGCTTCCGGCACGATTCCGGCGTGCGCGAGCAGTGGCAAGGCTTCTTCCAGGATGCGCCCCTTGGGCACGGCGATGATGATCGGCTGGGCCATGATGGGCGGCGCTTTACTTGGGCGGGCACAATAGGGCAACTGAGCCCGTGGCCAGCCAATCCGACTCCATGGTGCTCGACACATTCCGCGCGCAGGCCCAGGTGTGCCGCGAGATGGGCGCGCCGCGCACCGCCGCGATCATCGATGCCGCCGCCGACCTTGCCGATCCGTCCACATCGACCGGCGGACGCATCCTCGGCCTTACCGGCGATTCGTCGCGTTTCGGCGGCGCGACGGGGCTGCGGCTCGCCGGCGGCCTGCATGCGCTGGCGCGCAGCGGCGCGGTGCCCGAACTCAGCGCTTATTATGCGGCGGCCAGCGACGACGCGCATGCCGCCGTCGCCGCCGCGTTCGGCGCGCGCGACGCATGGCTCGAAACCTGGCTCGATCTGCCGCCCCAGACCAACGAGACCGCACGCTGCGCGGCGGTGATGGCGGGATTGCTGGTCGCGGCCGACCGATTCGGCCTGCCCTTCGAACTGCTCGAACTGGGGGCGAGCGCGGGGCTGAACCTCAATCTCGCTCATTATCGCTTCGATCTGGGCGGCATCGCGGCGGGTGACCTTGCCTCGCCGCTCGGCTTCGCGCCCGAATGGCGCGGTCCGCCGCCACCGGCCGTGCCCGTGCGTATCCTCGCGTCGCGGGGTGTCGACAGGGCGCCGATCATCGTCGCCGATCCGGCCAATCACGAGCGGCTGATCGCCTATATGTGGATCGACCAGCCCGAGCGGATCGCGCGGGTGGAGGCGGCGCTGGCGATCGCAGCGGCGCATCTGCCGCGGCTCGACCATGGGGACGCCGCCGACTGGGCGGAACTGCTGCTCGCCGAACCGCGCGTGCCGGGCGTCGCGCGCATCCTCTACCACACCATCGCATGGCAATATTTCGACGAGGACGGACAGGCGCGCATCCGCGCCGCGCTGGAGGTGGCCGGGGCGGCGGCGACCGACGACACGCCGCTCGGCTGGCTCGGGCTGGAGATCAACGAGGATCGCAGCGCCTATGAGCTGCGGCTGACCTTGTGGCCCGGCGGCGAGACGCTGCATCTCGCCGATTCGCACCCGCATTGCCGATGGATCGAGTGGTATGGCCGACGCTGAGATCAATCTGCAGGCCTTTACGTTTCAGGCGGAATATTGCGACGCCAATGACGCGCCGATCACCGCGCGACTGTGCCGGGCGATCGCGATGTCGGTCGATGACAGGACCGAGACGGGGCGGCGGATCCTGGCATGGCCGGGTGCGCCGATTCCCGATGCCTTGCCGTTGCGCTCGGCGGGCGGCTTCCATGCGGTCTGGCGCGACGGGCGGGCGGCCGAGCTGGCCGGTCTGTTCGAAGGGCACGAGACGGATCCGGAGCGGATTGCGAGTGCCGTGCGGACGGCGCTCGATGCGAATGACGCTGAAATTGCGACCTGGCTGAACGGACCGCCGCAAACCAACGAACCGGGGCGCTCGGCCGGGTTGATGGCGGGGCTGCTTGTGCTTGCCGAACGATTCGGGCCGCGTATCGAACTGCTCGAGATCGGATCGAGCGCGGGGCTTAATCTGTTGATCGACCGCTATCGTTTCGATCTCGGCGGGGTGGCTGCGGGGCCGGCGGGATCGCCGGTCACCATCCGCCCGGAATGGCGCGGCCCCCCGCCGCCCGCGGCCGGGATTTCGATCGAAAGCGTGCGCGGCGTCGATATCCAGCCGATCGATCCGACTTCGCTGGAAGCGGAGCGTCGGTTGCTCGCTTATATCTGGGCCGACCACGCCATCCGTTTCCCGCGCGTATCGGCAGCGATCGATATGATCCGCGAAAGGCCGGTTCGGTTGGATCGCGGCGATGCTGCCGACTGGGTGGAGGCGCGACTGGCCGAACCGCAGGAGATGGGTGTCACCCGCGTGCTGATGCACTCGATCGTCTGGCAATATATCCCCGCCGATGGCCAGGCGCGGATCGAGGCGGCGATGCGTGCGGCGGGCGCGGGGGCGACGGAGGATCGGCCGCTGGGCTGGGTCAGCCTGGAAGCGGATCGGGTGATGAACCGGCACGACCTGACGGTGCGGAGCTGGCCGGGAGATGGCGAGAAACGGCTTTGCGGCCACGCGCACGCGCACGGTTTTTGGGTGGAGTGGCTGGGCTAAAAGATCCTCCCTGAAGGGGAGGGGGACCGCCGACCGTAGGTCGGTGGTGGAGGGGTTGGCGGAGGCGCGAAGGCCTTAGCCTAAAAACCCCCTTATCGCTTTCGTCACCGCGTCGGGATTCTCCCACGGCACGAAATGGCCCGCATCGACCTTCACGATCCTCAGATCGGGAACCAGCGCATCCAGCCCTTCGAGCTGGCAGGGCAGCAACGCCTTGTCGCCCAGCCCCCAGATCACGAGCACGGGCATCTGCAGCGGCGGGAAGGGGTGTGACAGGAAAGCGGGCGGTTCGGCGTCCTCGCCGATTTCGGGCACGACGATCGACGAGGCGCGATACCAGTTGAGCATTGCGGTCATCGCGCCGGGCTGACCCCATTGGTCGAGATAGATGGCTCTTTCCTCGCCGATCTTTGCGGCGTCGGTATGTTTGGCGAACGTGCCGTCGAAGAACGCCTCCAGCCCGATCGCCTCCAGATGCTGCTCCAGATTCGGGTTGCGGAAGGCGCGGATATACTGGCTCGCTGCGCGCTGGTCCGCGTCCTCGATCAGCGATTTCTGGAAGACATAGGGGTGCGGTGCGTTGATGATGATCAGCCGCTCGACCCGGTCGGGGCGAGTGAGCGCCGCCATCCAGGCGATCGCGCCGCCCCAATCATGGCCGACCAGGGTGAAGCGGCCGATGCCGAGCGCGTCGGCCAGCGCGATCAGATCGCCGACGGTCTTGTCGGGCGCATAGTCCGAGACTTCGGGTGGCTTGGACGATCGTGCGAAGCCGCGCTGGTCAGGCGCGACGACGAAATGATCCTCGGCAAGATCGGGAAGCTGGTGGCGCCAGGTGCGGTGCGATTCGGGAAAGCCGTGGAGGAAGATGATCGGCGGGTTGGCGGGATCTCCCCCCAGCGCCACATCCAGCTCGACGCCCATGGGCAATGCGAAACGTTCGCTCCTGATTTCAGCCATGCGATCCTCCCGATTGAAGGGCGAGCTTAGGATGGCGATGCGACGGAAGCGAATCCGTTACGGATAGCTGACGGTATTGGGAATTTCGGGAATCGGGATGAATTCCTTGTCGTCGCCGGGGACCTTGGGGAAATTCCCGTCCTTCCAGTCATGCTTGGCCTGGTTGATCCGCTCGCGATCCGAAGAGACGAAATTCCACCTGACATGGCGCGGCGTCGTGAAGGCTTCGCCGCCGCACAGCATCACGCGACCGCCCCGTTCGGAGCGCAATGTCGCCGCGGTGCCGGGCCTGAGCACGTAGAGCGTCATCGGTTCGAGCGTCATGCCGTCCAGGCTGGCTTCGCCGATCGCGACGTAAAGCGCGCGTTCGTCCGCGTCGGCGTCGATCGGGATGGCGCCGCCCGCGCCCAGCACGATGTCGGCATAGATGGTCCCGGCATAGGTGGTGGTCGGCGCGGCCTTGCCCCACAGGCTGCCCATGATGATGCGCGCCTGCACGCAGTCGTCTTCGACGACGGGCAATTGGGCCTTGGCGACATGTTCGAAGGCTGGCGCGATCTCCTCGTCCTTTTCGGGCAGCGCGAGCCAGGTCTGGATGCCCGACAGCGCCGGTCCGGCATCGCGCTCCTGCTGCGGCGAGCGCTCCGAATGGACGATGCCGCGGCCTGCGGTCATCAGATTCACCGCGCCGGGTTCGATGGTCTTGACGGTGCCAAGCGAATCGCGGTGGTCGATCGCGCCGGCGAAGAGATAGGTGACGGTGGCGAGATTGATGTGCGGATGCGGGCGCACGTCGATGCCGGTGCCGACCGCCAGATGCGCCGGACCCATCTGGTCGAAGAAGATGAAAGGGCCGACCATGGTGCGCGGCTTGGAGGGCAGGGTGCGATGGACCTTGAATCCGCCAAGGTCGTGCGTGGTCGGCAGGATGGTCTGGATCACGAGATCGTCGGTCATGCGGTGGCTCCGGTGGTGGCCTGGAGGAGTTCGATCAGATCCTCGGGATAGATGCGTTCGGGATGATTGGCGATCTCGTCCGGCGTGAACCAGTGCCATCGGGTCATCACGCGCTGTTCGAGTTCGGTATGGCGCGCGGTGTCGATCGCGTCGTCGTCCACCCGTATGAAGAAATAGCGTTCGTCGGCGAAAACGGGGACCCCCTCGATCGTGACGAATTCGACCTGCCGGCGTGCGATCTCCTCGCCCGGATCTGCATCGATCCCGGTTTCCTCGAGCAATTCGCGCCGCGCGGCGTCGTAATAGCTTTCGCCGGGATCGACCGCGCCGCCGGGTGTGCACCAGAAGGGCGGCCGGTCATCGACATCGAAGCGGAAGAGGAGCACGCGGCCCATGCCGTCGACCAGCAGGATGCGCGATGCGGGGCGGGCGGTCAGGGTCTCGGTCATGCTGGCGGCCTATTCCCCCGGCGCCTTTGCCTTGATCGCGAGCGCATGGACGGTTTCGCGCATCAGGTCGCCGAGCGCGTGATTGACCATGCGCTGGCGTGCGACACGGGTCTGGCCTGCGAACGCGGCGCTTTCGATCTCCACGGTGAAGTGCGATTCGCCGCTGCCATCGTCGCCCATATGGCCGCGATGCTGCGCGCTGTCGTTGATCACGGCGAGCCGTGTGGGCAAGAGGACGGCGGTCAGCCGTGCTTCGATTTCCGTGGCCACGGGGCCTTTTGTCGAGGTCTGCATCTCTCCTATATAGGGTGTTTGATCGGGATCGGGAGCGGTTTTGAGCGACGAACGAGCAGAAGAGGGCAGGCGCCGTCCGCGCTTTCACGGGCGCGTGGAAGGCAGCGACCGGCTGTGCGCCCATGCCGGGTGCGACGAACCGGGCGAGTTTCGCGCGCCCGGCACGCGACGTCCGGGATTTGACGGTCCGGGCGACTGGCGCTGGTATTGTCTCGACCATGTCCGCGCCTTCAATGCCGGCTATAATTTCTTCGAAGGCATGGATGCCGACGAGATCGCTGCGGCGCAGCGGCCGCTGGCGGGCTGGGAACGCGAGACACGGGCCTTTGCCACCAGTGGGGCCGATCGGCCGCCGCGCTGGGCCGAGTTCTCCGATCCGCTCGATGCGATCTCCGCGCGCTTCCGCGACGCGACGCCGCCGCAACGCGCCGATGGCAGGCCGCTATCTGGCGAGAATCGTCAGGATCTGAAGCTGCTCGGCCTGACCGCCGATGCGACGCGCAAGGAATTGCGTCAGCGCTATGCCGATCTGGTGCGGCGTTACCATCCGGATCGCAATGGCGGGGATCGCAGCCACGAAAAGGCGCTGGGCGAGGTGATCGCCGCTTATACGCGGCTCAAGAGCGCGGCCGCCTTCGCCTGAGGGCCTTATCCGCCGCAGCCGCCGCATCCTCCACCCCCGCATCCGCCGCCGCCCCCGCCGCCATCACCGCCTCCACCACCGCCGCCATCGCTCGATCCGGCATTTCGCAGAGTGTGAAAGTCCGCCCAGCCCGAGCCGACCAGCACCGTGGTGCCGAACAGTGCGACGGCCATGCCGATTTCCGAATTTGTCGGGGCTTGTTTCAGCCGTCCGGATTGGGCCGTGGCATGGTCGAGCGCATCGCGGCCCGCCTGGGTGCGGCGATCGACTGTGAAGAAACGGATCAGGGCGAAGATCACGGTGACGACCAGGAAGGCGGTGAGAAAACCGGTCGGGCGTTCGCGGGCGTCGCCGATCAGCCATTTGGTCGCGCCAAAGGCAAGCAGCAGCAGATAGGGCGATGTCTGCCAGAAACGCATCTGGAAGACCGTCGCCCGATCCATCAGCAGGCGCGAGGCGACAAGCTTGCGCTCGACCGGCTCGGCATGGGACTGCAGCGTCTTCTCGATCGCGGACCAGGATATCGGTTGCGGCATGGCGAGCACGCTGCGCTCGGCGCTGGTCTGTCCCGCATCGCGCGCGACCGCGCGGAAATCGTCCTTGCCGATCATGTCGAGCGCGCGGATCGCCAGCAGCCTGGCGACGACCGTGTCGGCGAAGCGCGTCGCGCCGCCCGCCAGCCAGGCGAGGTCGTCCGGGTCGGTCACGCGCTGATCGCGACCGGGCGGCTGCAGCCAGCGTGGAATCCTGAAGCCGGCGATGATCGTGAACACCAGCAATATCCCGTACAGCACCAGAAACGGGCCGCCGGTCATGTCGAAGGGTCCGAGTGGCATAAGCTGTCTATTGCTCCCTACCAGTAGAGGAAATGGATGACCGCGATGGCGCCGGCCAGGAACAGCAGGGGCCGGGCGATCTTTCGGTCGATGATCAATGCGTCACGCGGATGGACGCGCCGTGCCCTGGGATCGTCGATCAGCCGCCGCGCCGCGCTCGGCCAAAGATCCGCGGGCGGTGGCGCGCCAAAGGCGTGCTGATAGCTTTTGAGCGTCTCGGCATATTGTTCGAAATAGCGATGCTGCTCCGCGCCGCCGCCCGCGGTCGGGCCGTGATGGAGCGGGCGGCCGAGTATCTCCGGGCAGAAGCGCTCCCAATAGTCGCGGCTATAGGTGAGATGGAGATGCCAGGCCTGGTCGACGGCATCGGAGGGGGTGACCTGATGATCCACCGTCGCGGCGAGGAAGCAGAAGCGTTTATATTCCTCGATCACGCGCGCGGCATGCGCGTCGTTCCAGCCATTTTCGCGGGCGAGGCGGTCGGCGAAGGACAAGGCCGCGTCGGCAGGGCCGATGGTGTAAGGGAAAAGCGCGGCCCAGACCGGGTGGTCAGGTGTTGCAAGCAGACGCTCTGTCGCGCTCATCTATATGTCTATTAGCACGGTAGATATTGCGAATCGATGAAAAAATAGCCCGGCCTTTCGACCGGGCTCATAATGGCTTCAGGCGACCAGTTCGCCGTCCGCGGCAGCTTCCACCTTGGCGATGTCGATGCGTTTCATCTGCATCATCGCCTCCATCGCCCGCTTGGCGCGTGCGGGATCGGAATCGCCGAGCAAGGCAAGCAGCCGCCGCGGCACGATCTGCCAGGACAGGCCGAACTTGTCCTTCACCCAGCCGCATTGCTCGGCTTCGGGCACCGCGGACAGTGCGTCGGTCAGCCGATCGACCTCGGCCTGATCTTCGCACATGATCTGGAAGCTCACCGCCTCGTTGAACTTGAAGTATGGGCCGCCATTGAGACCGACGAAATTCTGGCCGGCAACGACGAATTCGACGGTGAGCACGCTGCCTTCACGCCCGCTCGGCGTATCGCCCGGGGAACGATGGACCGCGCCGACATGCGAATCGGGCAGGTGCGCTACGTAGAAATCGGCGGCTTCCTCGGCATTGCCGTCGAACCACAGACAGGGAATGATCTTCTCGGACATGATCCGTCTCCTTATTTGCCCGGCGCGACCAGGCCGAAATGGACGCCATGGGGATCGATCGCATTGAGCACCATCTCACCGCCCGGAACCTCCATCGGCCCATGGGTGATGGTGCCGCCCGCCGTTTCCACGCGGGTCTTGGCGGTATCGATGTCGGGCACGCGGAAATAGAAGCCCCAGCCCGGGCGAACGCCCGGCGGCGCCTTCATCACCGCGCCGATCGCGTCGCCGCCGTCGGTGTTGGCGATGAAGCTGTAATCGCCCATCTCGCCCATCTCCATCGCGCCGACCTTCTTGATGCCGAAATGCCGGTCGTAAAAGGCCAGGGCGGCGGCATCGTCGGTGGTCTGGAGCTCGTTCCAGCTGACATGGCCCATCGCCGTCCGGCTATAGGCCGTGCTGCTCTCGTCGCTGTTCCCGCGCATCACATAGATCGCGACACCCTGCGGGTCGGTCACCATCGCGATACGGCCGACATCGGGAATGTCGGTCGCGGGCAGGTGGACCTGGCCGCTCGCAGCGGTGATCGCGGCCACCGAGGCATCGACATCGTCGACGCCGAAATAGCCCATCCAGGTCGGCGCGGCGCCGCCCGCGATCATGTCGGCATTCAGCGCCCTCACGCCGCCGACGAAGCCGTCGGGTGCGGCGATCATGCGATAGTCCATGCCCTGGGCGGGCTTGTC
>JASBTC010000274.1 GCA_030148625.1 Sphingobium sp.
CTGGTGGTGGAGGGGAAAGAGGATGCAGCCGCCCTGCGGGACTTTCGAGCAAGTGTCTCGTGGGATTCCCACCGGCTTCGAGGAGAATGAGCCATCGGATGTCCCCTCCACCACCGACGGGCGGTCGGCGGTCCCCCTCCCCATGCCTTCGGCATAGGGAGGAGAGGCCGACCGCATCGGCCCAGATCATGTCTCAACAACGGGACAAGCGGCTCAGCGCCAGGAATTCCCGCCTCGCATTAAACACCCGAAATAAATCCCCCGGCGCCAGTGCGCTTTCGCCGGAACGACAAGATGGTTGGTGTTTCGACTCAGATGGATCAAACCCTGGGGCCGGACATCAAGGAGCGAGTGGCGGGCGTGCGATGGACTCGTTGATCACTGCCGCGGCGCGTGCGCTCGCCGCGGGGGATCCGCTCGGGGCATTGAACCGGGTCGCGCTGCGCGACGACGCCCCGGCGCTCGCACTGCGCGGGATCGCGATGGCGCAGCTCGGCGAGTTCGTCCGCGCCCGGGCATTGCTCCGCAGCGCGGCACGGGCCTTTCGCCCGAAAGAGGCGGTCGCCCGCGCACGCTGCGTCGTCGCCGAGGCCGAGATCGCGCTCGTCTCGCGCGACCTGAGCTGGTCCCCCGGGGCGCTCGATGCGGCACGGGCGACGCTCGAAGCCCATGGCGATCGCATCAATGCGGCGCATGCGCGCATTCTCGAAATCCGGCGCCTGCTGCTGATCGGCCGCCTCGATCAGGCCGGGCATGGGCTGGACGCGCTCGACGCGGCGGCCCTGCCGCCCGCGCTGCGCGCCGCCCATGCGCTTGCCGCCGCCGGCATCGCGATCAGGCGCCTGCAGTCCGCTGCCGCGCATGACGCGCTCGCGCACGCGCGCCATGCCGCGCGGGAAGCGGACATGCCCGCGCTGACGGCGGAGGTGGAAAGCGCGCACCTCGCCCTGAACACCCCGGCGGCACGCCTGATCCTGCGCGGTGAAGAACGCCCTCTCCTGCTCGACGCGGTCGAGGCGCTGCTGGCATCCGATGCGCTGGTCGTCGACGCATGCCGCCATGTCGTGCGCGGCGCGGGCGTGACGGTCCCGCTCGCGACGCGGCCGATCCTGTTCGCGCTTGCCCGCGCGCTCGGTGAAGCCTGGCCCGGAGATGTCGCGAGAGACAGTTTGATCGCGCGCGTCTTCCGGGCGAAGCACGCCGATGAATCGCATCGGGCGCGGCTGCGCGTCGAGATCGGGCGGCTGCGCGCAGCGCTGCGCACGCTGGCCGGCATCAGCGCGACCAAAGCGGGTTTTGCGCTGGTGCCACGCGGCGCAGCCGAGGTCGCCATATTGGCGCCTCCGGCCGACGCGGCGCACGGATCGGTGCTGGCCTTGCTCGCCGACGGTGAATCCTGGTCGAGTTCGGCGCTGGCCCTGGCGCTGGCCACCAGCCAGCGCACCGTGCAACGCGCCCTCGACGCGCTTGCGGAAAGCGGCAAGGTCCAGCCTTTCGGCCATGGCCGCGCGCGGCGCTGGGTGGCGGCGCCCGTGCCGGGATTCACGACAAGCTTGTTACTCCCGGGGCCGCTGCCCAGCGATTAGAATGGCCTCGCGCCATTTAAGGATGAAACCATGAAACGATCCGCTGCCGACATCATCCGTGAATATGGCCCCTTCCCGGGCGTCGATCAGGTCCACGGAGTCACGTTCGACGGCCGGCAGGTCTGGTATGCCGCGGGCGGCACGCTGAATGCCCTCGATCCCGCGACCGGTGAGACGACGCGCAGGATCGACGTCGCCGCGCATGCCGGCACCGCCTTTGACGGCGAGCATCTGTTCCAGATCGCAGAGGATCGGATCCAGAAGGTCGATCCGAAGACCGGCAACGTGCTCGCCACCATCCCGGCGCCCGGCAAGGGCGGCGATTCGGGGCTGACCTGGGCGGAAGGCACGCTGTGGGTCGGTCAGTATCGGGATCGCAAGATCCACCAGATCGACCCCGAAACCGGCGAGATTCTCAAGACCATCGAATCGAAGCGCGTCGTCACCGGCGTGACCTGGGTCGATGGCGAGCTTTGGCACGGCACCTGGGAGGGCGATGAAAGCGACGTGCGGCGGATCGATCCCCAGACGGGCGCGGTGATCGAAAGCCTCGAAATGCCGGCGGGGACCGGCGTATCCGGCCTCGAATCCGATGGCGGCGATCGCTTCTTCTGCGGCGGCGGCCCGAGCGGGAAAGTGAGGGTCGTGCGCCGTCCCCGGCCGGATTCTGCGATCGGATAACCGACGCTGCTACCGTCTATCGAGCTTTTCCGCGGCATATCGCGCACGCAGCACCGCAATCGCCTGATCGACCAGCAGCGCGATATCCGATGCGGCCAGCGCGCGCCGACGGATGGCGACGTGATAAATGATGTTGCCGACCAGCGTATCGAACGCGAAGTCCAGCGCCTCGGTATCTGCGCCCGGCACCAGGCGGCGGAACTCGCGATAATAATATTCCTGTTCGCCGGCCTTGTGCCGCAGCGTCGCGCGATCGAGCTCGGGCAGGCGCGCCGCGCTTTCGGTGATGCTCAATATCGCCCGCCCGCGACTGCCCGACATATATTCGGCGCAGGCCGAGGCATGGGCCATCAGGATGTCGCGCGGCAGTTCGCCAGACGCGATCTCCGGCTCCACCGCGCGCGAGGTTTCGAACAGGATCGTCTCGACCAGTTCGAGCTTCGACGCGAAACGCCGGTAAAGCGTCGCGCGGCTGCATCCGGTCATCTCCGCGACCGCCTCGAAGGTCAGCCCCTCATAACCCTTGTCGGCCAGAACCTCCCACGCGGCATCGCGGATCGCCGCGTCCTTTTCCAGGTCGCGCGGACGGCCGCGCCCCCGCGCCGGCTGTTCCAACATTGCCTGCTCCATTCGAACATCCCCTCCGGCGCGATCCCGCCATCACATAAATCTGTCACAGAATATCGATACGCGTCCGCCTCGTAAATAGTCTTTCCCTTTCGGAGCGTGGTCGCGATGTACAAAATCCTCCTTTTTTCGAGCCTGTTCGCGCTTGGCACCGCCAATGCGTGGGCCAGTGATTCGGCGCCCGCCGACAGTACCGCGCCGGTGGCGGACGCGGCGGCGGATACGGGCGACAGCGGCGGCGACATCGTCGTCACCGCGCAGAAGCGCGAACAGCGCATCACCGATGTGCCGATGGCGATCAGCGCCTATGGCGCGGACTTCCTCGAACAGATCGGCGGCAGCGAGCTTTCCAGGGTCTCGGCGATCACGCCGGGTTTCGTGATCCAGCTCCAGGACAAGTTCGCGCCCGGCTTCTCGATCCGCGGCATCACCTCGAACGATTTCACGCCGCAGAGCGAGCAGCGCGTCGCCGTCTTCCAGGACGGCGTCGCCGTCACCCAGGCGACCGCCGCCTATGGCGAGATGTTCGACGTCGACCGGGTCGAGGTCGAGAAAGGCCCCCAATCGACGCTGCACGGCCGCTCGGCGCTCAACGGCGGCGTCTCGATCTTCCAGAAGCGGCCGACCGACAGCTTCGGGATCGAGATCAAGGGCGGGCTCGGCAATTACGATTATGCCCATCTCCAGGGTGTCGCCAATGTGCCGGTCAGCGACACGCTGGCGATCCGTTTCGGCGCGCTCACGCGCAAGCGCGACGGCTTCGTCAAGGACAGCGACGGTTCGGGCAGCTACAATGCGCTCGACGCCCAGGCCTATCGCTTCGCCGCCCGCTGGGAACCGGGCGACAGCTTCAAGTTCAACCTGATCGCGACCTATGACGTCGACGACACCAAGGGCGGCGTCCCCTTCAAGTCGCGCACCTTCCTGCCGCTCGACCAGGTCACGGGCGCGGTGGTCGGCGACCTCCGCTTCTGGACGCCCACACACCTGGGCAGCTTCGGCGATATCCCGTCGGCCTATTTCCACCGCGAGATACTCGGGCTGAGCGGCACGGCGGACATCACGCTGAACGACCGGTTCAGCCTGACCTCGATCACCGGCTATCGCTGGTTCGACGCCTGCCAGAGCGGCGACAATGACGGCACGCCGACCAACATCATCGCCTATGAGCAATGCAATTTCGGCGACCAATATTCGGAGGAGCTGCGCCTCAACTTCAAGGATGTCGGGCCGCTGGAGGGCTTTGTCGGCGCGAGCGCGTTCAAGGCCAAGAACGGCATGAATTTCGATCTCGGCTATGACGAGCGCGCGATGGCGCTGCTGCTCGGCGGCGTGCTGCAGGGCTTCGCGCCCAAGGGCCTGACCAACGCGCAGATCAACGGTATCCTCGGCGCGGGTGCTGCGGCGCTCAAGCCCTTCCATCTCGACCGCCAGCTCACCCGCGCCGACGTCACCACCTATGATGTCTTCGCCGACGTCACGCTGCACGCGACCGACCGGCTGGACATCTTCGCGGGCGGCCGCGCGACCTGGGACAAGAAGCAGGTCTCGTTGCAGGGGCTGACACCCAACGGCGTCTCGACGCTCACCAAGGGCGGATTGCTGCTGGCGCCGACGCCCGGCGGCGCGGTGCTCGAAGGCACCAACAGCTCGACCACGCTCACCGGCCGCGCGGGCGTGCGCTATGCCGTCTCGCCCAACGTCAATCTCTACGCGGTCTATGGCGTCGGCAAGCGGCCCGAAGTGCTTCAGGTCAACGCCAACAAGCCCGCCGAGATCATCCCGACCGAAAAGCTCGCCTCGGTCGAGGGCGGCGTGAAATTCCGCCTGATGGGCGGCCGCCTCGTTGGCGATGCATCCGTGTTCCACTATGATTACGACAATTTCCAGACGCTCGGCTTCGTGAACGGTGTGCTGGCGACGATCAATGCCGGCAAGGCGAACGCCACCGGCTTCGAGACCCAGCTCAACTGGACGATCGTGCCCGGCGTCTCGATCTTCGGCAGCTATGGCTACAACAAGGCGCGTTTCCGTTCGGGCGCCTATGCCGGCAACCGCTTCCGCAACAGCCCCGATCACAAATTCGCGATCGGCGGCAATGTCGATCTGCCGCTCGCCGACGGCATCGTCAGCTTCGCGCCGGTCTATAGCTGGCAGTCGAAGATGTTCTTCTTCGACGACAATGACCGGCTCGACCTTCAACAGCGCGTTCCGGCCGCCTATTCGGACAAGGTCGTCGACGAGTATCAGAACGGCTTCGGCCTGCTGAGTGCGCGGCTGTCGTTCACGCCCAAGGGCGAGCGCTGGTCGTTCGCGGTGATCGGCGACAATCTGGCCGACAAGAAGTTCATCGTCGATGCCGGCAATACCGGCGACTATTTCGGCATTCCCACCTTCATCGCCGGCACCCGCCGCACGCTGCGCGCCGAATTCGGCATCAAATTCTGATCCCGCTACTCAGGAGACACGCCATGACATGGTTCATTCCGCTTGCGCGTCGCGCAGCCCTCACCTCGCTGCTCGCGCTCGCCATCGCCGTGCCCGCCATCGCGCGCGACGACAGCTTCACCATCGCAGTGCTGCCCGACACGCAGAATTACACCGATTACACCCACCAGACCGCCGAGGGCTTCCCCTTCGACGCGAGCGCGATGTTCCTCGAACAGATGCAATATGTCGCTGACAATCTCGAAAGCCGGGGCGGCGATATCGCCTTCGTCACTTCGCTCGGCGACGTGTGGCAGCACCAGACACTCCGGATCGATCCCGATCATGAAGCGCGCGGTTTCAAGGTCGCGCCCAATCCCATCCTCGACGCGCATTTCGCGCCGACGCCCAAGGTCCACAGCGTCGAGATGCCGACCGCGAAAAAGGGGTTCGAGAAACTGATGGGCAAGGTGCCCTTCTCCGTCGTGCCCGGCAATCACGACTATGACGCGATGTGGACCGATTCCAAATTCCCGCCCGCCGCGAAGTTCGACCCCAGAGACCTCTCCACATTGGGCATGCTCCACCCCGGTGGTTTGACCAATTTCAGGTCGGTGTTCGGCAGCGACACGCCGTTTTTCAAGGACAAGCCCTGGTATGTCGGTGCGCATGACGGCGGCGCGGACAGCGCCCAGATCTTCACCGCCGGCGGCTATCGCTTCCTGCATATCGGCCTGCAATTCGACGCGCCCGACGCATCGCTCGAATGGGCCGCGTCGATCATCAAACGCTATCCCGGCCTGCCGACGATCATCTCGACGCACGATTATATGGACAAGGAAGGCCGCCGCATCCCCAATCCGATGATCGACGGCCATGCCGCCGACCCCAGGGACAATAATCCCGAGATGGTCTGGCAGAAGCTGGTGAGCCAGCACGACCAGATCTTCCTGCTGCTGTGCGGCCACGAACATGGCCAGGCGCTGCGCACCGACGCCAACCGCTTCGGCAACAGCGTGCATCAGGTGCTCGCCGATTATCAGGACCGCGGCCAGACCGCGATCGCAGCCGGCGTCAAATCCGACTATCCCGTCGGGATCGGCGACGGCTGGATGCGGCTGATGACCTTCGACATGGCCGCCGCCGTGCCGACGATCAAGGTCCGCACCTATTCGACGCACTACAAGTCACTGAGCGTCGACACGCCCGATTATGCCAAATGGTACAAGACCCAGGAGAAACCGAAGCTGAGCGACGAGGCCTTCCACGCCGAGGATGATTTCACGATCTCGCTCGCCGATTTCCGCAAGCGTTTCGACAAGACCGCCAAGGTCGCGAAATAGAGGCTCGGCGCCGGTTCCGGGCGATGATCGCCCGGGGCCGGCGCGATCCCGAACGATCCGCCCCGAACCGCCGGCCCCGGATCAGACGGACGCCTGCGGTGCGCCCGTCAATGCCGGCCAGGCTTTCATCGCGTTCTGCGCAATACCCATCAGCGTTTCGCGGCTCGCCCCATCGCGCGCCTGGATCGCCATTCCCTGCTGGACGGTCACGTAGAAGGTCGCCACCGCGCGCGCGTCGATCGTGGCCGGCAGGTCGCCGATCGACACGGCCTTTGTCAGCCGCGCCTCCAGATCGTCGATGCTCGCCGCGCGATCCCGCCGCAGGATATCGCCAAAGCCTTTGCTCGCCTCGCCGGGCGTGAGGCCGGACAGCACGACCATGCAGCCGCGGGGCTTGCCGGGCCGTGAGAAGCTCAGGGCGCTGGCCGTCAGATAGGCGTCCACCGCCGCACGAACCGTCGGCGCGGCATCCATGGCCGTCCGGATTTCGGGGCCTTCCGTCGCTTCGTAGTGAAGCAGGGCCTCCTTGAAGAGCGCTTCCTTGGAGCCGAAGGCGGCATAGAGGCTGGGCGATCCTATCCCCATTGCGCGCGTCAGGTCCGAGATCGAGCTGCCGTCATAGCCGCGCGCCCAGAATAGCTGCATCGCACGGGACAGCGCTTCCTCCCGGTCAAAATTTCGAGGTCGGCCACGATCGGCCATGTCGCAATCCTTTTTGTATCGATCATTAGATAATTCATTTGACAATGCCTGTCCACGCGGACAGGCAGTAATTCTGTATCGATCGACACAGAAAGGAACGCCAATGTTGCATCTCGAAGGAAAGCGCGCACTCGTCACCGGCGGCAGTCGCGGAATCGGCGCCGCCATCGCCCTGCGGCTCGCCCGCGACGGAGCGGACGTCGCCATCACCTATGAGAAGTCGGCCGATCTGGCCCAGGCCGTGGTCGCGCAGATCGAAGCGCTGGGCCGCAAGGGCCTTGCCATCGCAGCGGACAGCGCGGACCCGGCAGCCGTGAAATCCGCCGTCGATCGCGCCGCCGCCGGGCTGGGCGGCCTGGACATCCTGGTCAACAATGCCGGGATCGTTCGCGGCTACGGCCCGATCGAGGGCTGGACGCTCGCGGACATCGACCAGACGCTGGCGGTCAACGTCCGCGGCGTCTTCCTCGCCACCCAGGCGGCGGTCGCTCATCTGCCGAGGGGCGGACGGATCATCACGATCGGAAGCAATCTGGCGGACCGCGTGCCGATGCCTGACCTGACGCTCTATTCGGCGTCCAAATCGGCATTGCTCAGCTTCACGCGCGGCCTGGCGCATGATCTGGGGCCGCGCGGGATCACCGTGAACCTGGTGCATCCGGGATCGACCGACACCGACAT
>JASBTC010000278.1 GCA_030148625.1 Sphingobium sp.
GCGTCAGTGACCCACCCGATCCCATCTCGAACTCGGCCGTGAAACCTGACTGCGCCGATGGTACTATCGCTTAAGCGCTGGAAGAGTAGGTCGCCGCCAGGCTTTGCAGCAGGCGCATCCGGGTCGTTCTACAACAGAACCCATTCATGATTTTAATACGGTCTCACACCGCCTCTGGCGCGGGATGGAGCAGCCCGGTAGCTCGTCAGGCTCATAACCTGAAGGTCGCAGGTTCAAATCCTGCTCCCGCAACCAAGGCCGTAAGACAAAAAAAGGGCTTCCCTCCGGGGAAGCCCTTTTTTGTTGTCCGGAATCCGCGACCGTAATGCCGATTTCGCAAGCGCCGATCGCGAGATCCTGATGGCGAGAACCAGCTATGACCACGCCATCTTGGCGGCGCGACCGCTAACGCCGCATTGTCGGACATTGTCAGGGCTCTGAATGTGCGCAAAATACCGCCATGAATGTTGACGCGCCCCGCCTAGCGCATACCTGCCCGGCCTGTGGTTATGCTGCCTTGGACAGGCCACCTTATGCGACGTCGATCCGACTTCCGGTCGCGGACGTCTTAGAACTTCCATATGGCAAGCATTTCGGAGTACCGTCTTACGAAGTTTGCGCATGCTGTGGATTTGAATTTGGCAATGATGACGAGCCGGGAACTGCTCCGCCTGTGACCTTTCGGCGATACCGTGAGGAATGGATCGCAGATGGGGCGCCGTGGTTTGACCCTTCGAGGCGCCCTGACGGGTGGTCTTTGGAACAGCAATTGGCGGCTGCTGGGATTGTCACTGCGAAGGGCAGCTAACCCCCAATCTCCGCCATTCCCATCTACCGTCGTACGCCCCGGAACCCTCTGCGATCACCCCCGAACCGGCGCAGCCTCGATCAGGCCGGCGCAGCGGGCGAAGAGTTCGTTCTGTGAAGCGATGCCGAGCTTGGCATAGGCGCGGCGGCGAAAGGTCTTCACCGTCGTGGTGCTGACCGCCAGATCCTGGGCGATCGCCTCCGCGCCGTAGCCGCACAGGATCCGCGCGCAGACCTGGCGCTCGCGATCGGACAGGCCAGGCAGATGGTCGCGCATATAGCGCTCCACACGCATTGGCCCCGCCGGCCGCACCCATCCCGTCCCACACAAAGCCTCATGCTTGAGCATGAGTTCGAGCAGCAGCGCGCCGATCTCGCGGACGCAGCGCCGTCCCAGCGCATAGGCGCCCGACAGCGCATCGGCATAATAGAGATTGAGATAGAGGATCATGCCGTCGCCGCGCACGATCGCTGACGCCTTGGCCGACAGGCCGGCGTCACCGAACAAAGCGCGGCGATAGCCGATGTCGGCGATGCTCGCGCTTTCGATCGCCGCGACCGCGGAGCGTGCGGCCGAGCGGACGAAATCGCCGAGCAGCGTGTCGCGATCGGCGAAGCTGCGCGCATAGCGCCGGCACAGTGCCGCGACATGATCCTCTTCGCCCGGCCTGCGCGCGAGCAGGCAGCGCACGCCGCGATCGTCGAGCGCGAGCAGCGTGATCTGGTCCGCCCGCGCCAGATCGCTGCAGGTATCGAGGAATAGATCGCCGAATCCCGGCCGGCCGAGTTCGGCGACCAGCCGCTGCACGCCCGCGAATTGGCGCGTGCGGCTGTTCGCCGCGAACGGCGTGCCGTCAGCCAATCGCGCTGCTGCCGAGATGGCGGCGCAACGTCGCACAGGTCAGATCGATCGCCTCGATCGCCGCGTCCGTCTCTCCCCAGAACAGGAAGCCGTGCGGCCAGCCCTCGAAACAGCGATAATCGACCGCGACGCCCGCCGCGCGCAGCCGCTCGGCATAGGCCTCGGCTTCGCTCAGCAGCGGGTCGAGCCCGGCGGTGACGATCAGCGCGGGGGGCAGGCCCGTAAGCGATTCCGCGCGCAGCGGCGACATGCGCGGATCGTCGAGATCGTCGGGGCTGCCGATATAATGGCTGAGGAAATATTCGGATTTGCTGCGGGTGAAGAAGAAGCCCTCGGCGAAGCGATGATAGGACTCGCTGTCGGTCGATCCGTCGAACATCGCATAGATCATCACCTGAACCGCCGGCTGCGCGTCGCCGCCGCGATGGAGCTGCTGCGCGACCACCGCGGTCAGATTGCCCCCCGAGCTTTCCCCGGCCAGCGCGAAGTGCGCGGCGTCATAGCCGAGCGTTTCCCCCTGGGTCAGCGCCCAGCGCGTCGCGGCGAGGCAATCCTCGGGTGCGGCGGGAAAGCGGTTCTCGGGCGCCAGCCGATAGTCGACCGCGATCAGCGCCGCGCCGGTGCGCGCCGCGATCAGCCGGCACAGCGCGTCATGCGTGTCGAGATTGGCGACCATGAATCCGCCGCCATGGAAGAACATCACCAGCGGCAGATCGCGATCGTCCGACGGGCGATAGAGCCGCAGCGGGATCGGCCCCGCCGGGCCGGGGGCGCTGAGATCGCGCACCGCGTGCATCTCGGCATGCGGCAGGCCGCTATTGCCGACACGGGCGTCGGCAAAACGGCGCGCCTCTTGCGGCGGCAGCGTCTCCAGCGGCGGTTCGCCGCTGGCCGCGATGCGATCCATGATCGCGCGCGCCTGGGGATGGATCGTCATGTCGTTCATGGATGTCTGTCCTTCGCGATCAGAAGCGGAACGTGCCTTCGAGGCCGAAAGACCGGCGATTCTCGTTGGCGAAGCCGACCGGATGCGCGAACAGGAACTGGACCACGCCGATATACTGCTTGTCGGTCAGATTGCGGCCATAGGCGGCCAGTTCGAAGCGTTCGTCGCCGGTCTTGAACGCGATGCGCGCGTCGAGCAGGCCGACTTGCGGACGGATCAGCGCCGGCGTGTTGGCGTCGTTCTGCGGCATCGCGCCTTCATAGGAATAAGCGAGCCTGGCGCTGCCGGTGCCGCCGCCGACCTTCGTCGAATATTCGATCGCCGCAGCCCCCTTCCAGCGCGAGGCGCGGGGCAGGCGGTTGCCGGCATATTGGATCAGCGGCGTCGTGCTGAACACGTAGCGGCGATAGGTGGCGTCGAGAAAGGCGACATTGCCGCTGAGCGTCAGGCCGGGCGCGAGCAATGCCGCCGCCTCGACCTCCACCCCGCGCAGCCGCGCATCGGCATTGCTGGTCTTGGTGGTGCCCGGCCCGGTCGAGACCGTCACCTGCAGCCCGTCATAATCCTCGTGGAAAGCGGCGACGTTGAGGCGCAGGCGCCGGTCGAGAAACTCGCTCTTCAATCCCAGCTCATAGGCCCAGACGCGTTCGGTGCCGAAGGATTCGGGCGGCAGGATGTTGAAGCCGCCGCTCTTGAAGCCTTTGGAAACGGTCGCATAGACCATCACGTCTTCATTGATGTGGTAATTGGCGCCGAAACGCGGCGTCCATGCTTTCCAGCTATCGTCGAGCGCGGTCGCGCCCTGCGTGAAATCCTTGGTCTCATAGGTGTAGCGAACGCCCGCTTCGAGCTCGAGGCCGGTCGCCACTTCGTAGGTCGCATTGGCGAAGGCGGCATAGCTTTTGAGTTTGTTGGTGCCGGGCACGAATACCAATGTGTTGGTCGGCACCACCGTGATGTTGGCGACGTTGTTCACATTCTCCTGGAAATAATAGAGGCCGACATCCCAGTTGAGCGGCCCTTCGCCGCTGCTCGATGCGCGGAATTCCTGCGAGAACTGGTTGTGCTTGCCGTGCGATATGTTGCGCGCGAACAAGGTGTCGGTGGCGTCGGTATCGACCTGCCCCGACATTTTCGAATAGCGCACCGCGGTGAGCGAGATCAGGTTCACGCCGCCCGCATCGTAATTCACTTCGAGCGAGGTTCCGCCGGTTTCGCGGTTCAGGAAGGAATCGAAATCGTTGCGGACTTCGCCGAGCGGAAAGCCCTGTTCGCGCTCGAGCGTGCGGCGATCGATCGCACTGACCAGCGGCCCGCCAAAACCCTTGGTCAGGCGCCGGCCGCCATAGTTGGAGAAACCCTCTTCATAGTCGCCGCGCAGCCGCAGCAGCAGATCGTCGGTCGGCCGGAAATCGATCGCGGCGGACGCGTTGAACGTGCGGTTGCCCGCGACATATTTGTCGAGCGTGCGGTTGTAGATCGATCCGCGCGAGCGCTGATAACCCATGTTGAGCACGCCATTGACCTTGTCGGCCAGCGGCCCTTCGACCGAGGCGTCGAGCACATAGGTTTCGAAACTGCCATAGCTCGCCCGCACCATGCCGCCGGGGGTGGAGGACGGCGCACGGTGGATGATCTGGATCGCGCCCGCCGCGGCGTTGCGGCCGAATGTCACGCCCTGCGGCCCGCGCAGCACCTCGATCCGCTCGACGCCGGCCAGCGCGCTGCGCACCGCGAACTGGCGGCCGACATAGACGCCGTCGATATAGACCGCGACCGGCATGTCGAACGCGACGCCGGTGTCGATCGAGCTGATGCCGCGGATCGAGGTCGGAAACTGGTTGTAGATGGTGCGGCCGGGCAGTTGCAGCCCGGGAACCTGGACGCTGATATCCTCCAGGAAGCGCGATCCGTTCGCCTGCAGCGCATCCTCGCCGATCGCGCTGACCGCGACAGGGGTGTCCTGCAATGCGGACTCGCGCCGCTGCGCGGTGACGACGATGTCGACCAGCCCTTCGGCCTCGGGCGCCGGCTGCTCGGCGGCGGGCGGTTGCGCCGCCTGCGCGAAAACGGGTGTCGACCAGCATAGCCCCATGACCAGCGCGGCGCCGACGGATCCCGCGCCCCCGAATTGCCTCGTCATCATCCTCTCCCCGATTCTTCCCCCGCAGTCGCCGCTGCGTCGTCACGATATGGCGAGCTTCGCGCGATCAGGTCAATCGAAAAGCCGTTTTTAGGGACATCTTTCCCATTATATGA
>JASBTC010000279.1 GCA_030148625.1 Sphingobium sp.
CGGGCGTTCAAGGCCGCGGGACTCGTCGCGTCGGCGACGGACAGACCCGTTCCAGCTTGTCGTGGTTCCCGAGCCGGCAGGTGTTGCCACCTGCCTCGGAACCACTCTGGAACGGGGGCCGGGCTAACCACACCGGCCTGCCTTTTTCGACGCGGAGAGCATAGCATGGTAGCTCCGCGATAGAAACCGGATCGGCTCAATCGCCCAGCGCGCCCGCGACGACCGGCGCCACTTTCCCGACGATCCGATCGATGCCCTGCGGATTGGGGTGGATATGATCGGGCAGCATCAGCGCCGGCGTGCCGACCACCCCGTCGAGGAAGAAGGGATAGAGCGTCGCGCCATAGCGCTTGGCGAGGTCGGGATAGATGCTGTTGAACGAGCCCGCATAGTCCGCCCCCATATTGGGCGCCGCGAGCATGCCGGTGAGCATGATCGCAATGCCGCGCTTCTTCAGTTCCTCGCAGATCGCGGTCAGGTTCGCGCGCGTCTGTTCGGGGTCGATGCCGCGCAACATGTCGTTACCGCCCAGCCCGACGATCACCAGATCGGGCTTGCGCGGCAAGCCGTCGAGCGTGAAGGCCAGCCGGGCGAGCCCGGCGGCGCTGGTATCGCCCGAGACGCCGGCATTGTGGACGGTCGCCGCGATTCCGTCGGCCGCCAGCGCCTTTTGCAGGTCGGCGGGAAAGCTTTCCTGCGGAAGCACGCCGTAACCGGCATAGAGGCTGTCGCCGAAGGCAACGACCAGCTTGCCGCCGTCTTCCGTCGCATTCGACGCCGGTGCCGTTGCATTGGCGTCGGCAGTCACCAAATTGCCTGCGGGCGGTTCGGACGTGCAGGCCACGAGCGAGTGGACGAGCAGCGCTGCGACCGCATAGTGGGGAAACTTCAACGACAAGGGCGCGCGCTCCAGCAATGACGATCGATACCGATGCCACCGATATCGCAATCCGCGCGCGCAATGTCACGCTGACGCTGGGATCGAAGGAAACGCCCGTCGAAATCCTCAAGGGGATCGACCTGGATATTGCGCGCGGGCAGAGCGTCGCGATCCTGGGGCCATCGGGATCGGGCAAATCATCGCTGATGGCGATCCTCTCCGGGCTGGAGCGCGCCAGCGACGGCGAGGTGACGGTGGCAGGCATCGGCTATCGCGCACTCGACGAGGATGCGCTGGCACGGGCGCGGCGCGGTCGCGTCGGCATCGTCCTGCAATCCTTCCATCTGCTGCCGACGATGACGGCGCTGGAGAATGTCGCGGTGCCGCTGGAACTCGCCGGCGCCGCCGACGCCTTCGCGCGCGCCGCCGCCGAACTCGAAGCGGTCGGCCTCGGCCACCGAATCAGCCATTATCCCGCCCAGCTTTCGGGCGGCGAGCAGCAACGCGTGGCGATTGCGCGCGCCGTCGCGCCGCGGCCGACGATCATCTTCGCCGACGAACCCACCGGCAATCTCGACGGCCATACCAGCGACGCGATCGTCGACCTGCTGTTCGCGCGGCAAGCGGCGGCGGGCGCGACATTGGTGATCATCACACACGATCCCGCGCTCGCCACGCGCTGCGATCGCGTGCTGGAGATGCGCGACGGCCTGATCGTGGCGGACCGCGCGGCATGACCCCGCTCGGCTGGGCCGCCTGTTGGCGGATCGCACGGCGCGATCTCCATGCGGGGTTTCGCGGGCTGAGGCTGCTGTTCGTCTGCCTGCTGCTCGGCGTCACCACCCTGGCGGCGATCGGCAGTCTGACCGCGTCGATCACCGCCGAACTCGCCGCGCGCGGGCGCGTCATCCTGGGCGGCGACGTCGAGATCGCGATGACCCAGCGCGAGGCGAGCGCTGCGGAAAAGGCCGAATTCGGCAAATTGGGCCGACTCAGCGACACCGTCCGCACACGCGCGATGGCGCGCGGCCCCGGCACGGGCGGCGCGGCACCGGCCGTGCTCACCGAACTCAAGGGCGTCGACACCGCCTATCCGCTCTACGGCACGCTGCGGCTGGCGGATGGCACCACCTACAAACCGCTCTCGCCCGACGAGATCCTGATCGACCAGGCCCTCTCCGATCGGCTGCTCGTCCGCCCCGGCGGAACATTGCGCTATGGCGAGGCCGAATTCCGCATCCGCGGGCTGATCGCCGAGGAGCCCGATCGCGTCGGCGAGGGCTTCACGCTCGGCCCCGTCGCGATCGTCTCGCTCGAGGGGCTTCGCCGCACCCAATTGCTCCAACCCGGCAGCCTGTTCGAAAGCAAATACCGGCTGCGCCTGTCCGCCGGCCGCGATCCCGCCGAAACGGTCGATGCGCTGGAGGCACGCCATCCTTCCGCCGGCTGGGAATATAAGGACCGCGACCGCGCCGCGCCGGGCGCCAGCCGCTTCTTCGAACGGATGGGCCAGTTCCTGTCGCTCATCGGCCTCGCCGCGCTCGTCATCGCAGGGATCGGGGTCAGCAACGGCGTCGCATCCTATCTGACGCTCAAGCGCAGCGGGATCGCCACGCTCAAGATCCTGGGCGCGACATCGGTGGATATCGCGCGCATCTATCTGATGCAGATCGGCGCGGTCGCGCTGCTCGCGATCGGCTGCGGCCTCGCGCTCGGCGCGATCCTGCCGATCGCAATCGTCACGCTGGCGCAGGATCTGCTGCCCGTCCGGCCCGGTATCGCGGTCTATCCGCTGCCGCTCGCCACCAGCGCCGCCTATGGCGCGCTGATCGCGCTCGCCTTCGCGCTGCCACCGCTCGCCCGCGCGCGGACATTGCCCGCCGCCGCCCTGTTCCGCGCCGCCGTCGACGATGCCGCCCGGATCGATCGCCGCACCCTCACCTGGGTCGCGCTGCTCGCCGCGCTCGTCGTCGCGCTGGCGACGGGTACCGCGCGCGAGCCGCTGTTCGCGGCGATCGTGCTGGCCTCGGTCGGCGCGGTGCTGGTGCTGCTGCTTGGCATCGGCTGGGCGATCCGGCGCGTGTCGCAGCGCCTGCCGCGCCCGAAACGGCCGCTGTTGCGGCTGGCGCTCGCCAATCTTCATCGCCCCGGCGCGCAGACCGTCGCGCTGGTCATCGCGCTCGGCCTGGCGCTCACTCTGTTCGTGACACTCGCGGGCATCGAGACCAGCCTGAATGCGGAGATCACCCGCACCGTCCCCGAAAAGGCGCCCAACCAGTTCGTGCTCGATATCCCCTCGGGCGAACGTGCGCGCTTCGAGGGGGTGATCCGGCGCGAGGCGCCGGAGGCCGAGATGAACATCGTGCCCTCGATGCGCGGCACGATCGTCGCCTATGGCGGCCAGCGCGTCGCCGATCTCGCCGAACTGCCCGAGGGCGCCTGGTTCCTGCGCGGCGAACGCGGCGTGACCTATAGCGAAAGCCTGCCGCAGGGCAGCGAACTGGTCGAGGGCCGCTGGTGGCCCAAGGGCTATGCGGGGCCGCCGCTCGTCTCGCTCGATCGCGAGGCCGCGACGATCATGAAGGTCGGGGTCGGCGACACGCTGATCGTCAGCGTGCTCGGCCGCGAGATCGAGGCCAGGATCGCCTCGCTACGCGAGGTCCATTGGGACACGATGGGCTTCAACTATATCCTCGTCTTCTCGCCCAGCGCGCTCGCAGGCGCGCCGCACAGCCTGACCGCGACGATCAGCATGGACAAAGGCCATGACGGCCCGGTCTCGCGCGCGCTGCTCGCCGCTTTCCCCTCCGCCTCGATCATCGCGGTCAGCGAGGTGATCGGGCAGGTCCGCACCATCCTGGACCAGATGGCGACCGCGATCCTGCTGTCGGCCTCGGTCGCGATCCTGGCGGGCATCGCGGTGCTGGTCGGCGCGATCGCCGCCTCGCGCCAGGCGCGCAGCTACGACAGCGTCATCCTGAAGACGCTGGGCGCGACGCGCGGGCAGATATTGGCGGCGCAGGCGATGGAATATGGCCTGCTGGCGGCGCTGCTCGCCTCGGTCTCGCTCGGCCTGGGCATCGCCGCCGCCTGGTATGTGATCGTGCGGGTGTTCGAATTCGGCTGGGCGCCGGACTGGTGGGTCGTGCTCGGCACGCTGGGCGCCGGCGCGGTGCTCACGCTCGGCATCGGCCTGCTCGGATCGCTGCCGCTGATGTCGGTTCGGCCGGCACAGGCGCTGCGGCGGCTGTAGCGTCCACCCTCTCTCCCTTGTCATTCCCGCGTATGCGGGAATCTAGCTTCTTCTTCTTTTCCTGAAACTGCATGGAAAAGCTGGATTCCCGCGTGCGCGGGAATGACAGGAAGGGATCTTTAAGCAGGATCGATCATGATCCGGGCTTGATTGCCTTCCGTCTCGATCGACAGCGCCGCTCCATCCACGAGCACGGGCCAGGCCTCCGCCTCGACCACGATCAACGGAATCTCGATTCCATAAAGATCCGCCGCAACGAGTGCGCCGATCGTCAGGATCGGATCGTGCAGCCCCAGGATCAGCGCGGCGGGCGCGACGCCGGCGCGCGCGGCCTCGACCAGCGCGCTCGACGAGGACGAGGATCCCCGTGCGCTGCGCATCGCGACGATGCGCCCCGCGATCGCCAGCCCGCATTGCGGATGCGTCCGGTCGATGATCGCGCCCGTCCGCAGATCGAGCCCGCCCCACAGGCTGAGCGGCTCGTCGAGCAACAGCAGCGGCCCGGCGGCGCGGCCCGGCGTCAATGCCCGTGCAGCGATCAGCATGGCGGCGCGACCCGGCCGAGTTCGGCCGAACGGATGCAGCGTTCGAGCGTCATCAGCCCCACGCGCCGCTGAAGATTGCCGGGGCCGTAATGCGCATATTTGGCGGAGGTCGTCAGGATCGCGCCCTGGGTGTTGCGGACGACAGGCGCCAGATAGGTGCAGGTGTCGACGACAATGCGCGCGTCGAAACGGCGCAGCGGGGCGAAGGCCGGATCATGCTCCACCGCCGCCGCGATCTCGCGCGAGGTCGAGACATAAAGAGCAACGCCTTCGGCCGGGCCGTGCCCATCGAGCGCTGCATTCAATATCCGGAATTCGTCGAGCGAATAATGCGGCGTGCCCAGGCAGACCGCCGCCACCGCCTCCCCCTCGGCCACCGGACACAGCCGGGAAACGGCGTCGTGAAGGTCGGCGGCCGGAATCGCGATCTCGGCAAGCGACGCGCGCGCAGCTTCCAGCGCCGCCCATTCGGCTTCGGGCGTCACCCCTTCGGCATGGAACAGCGCGAGCGAGCCCGATGATGCGCCTGCAGCGCCCAGCGCCTTCAGTTCATCCTCCGTGGCGTCCCCCGGGACACCCCTCACCAACGGAACTAGGCCCGGCGCCCGCTGGCCGATCACATAGCCGAGCGCCGCGAAATACAGGTCGCGCGGCAGCCCGGCCGCCTCCGGCCCCGGAACGCCGACGATGCGTTGCGGCCTGCGATTCTCGTCGCGATGAAGCCCGGCAAGCGGCACCCGCCCGGTCAGTGCGGCGCAGAGATCGGTGAAATCGCCATAGCGATCGGTGCGCGCGCCGAGCACCGAGTTCACGAAGACGATCGCGTTCGATTCGGCCCAGGCGACATGCTCGCCCGGCCGGGGGCGGACCATGCGCTGATAGGGCGCGCAGGTCAGCGTCGCGATGCAGCCGAGCCGTTCGTGCAGCTCGGTCAATTCCCGCTGCGCGTCGAGCAGTTCGGGTGGGCCGCAATGCCAGCCGGGATGGACGACATCGACCGCCGCGACGTTGAGCGTCGTCGGCACGCGCACCCGCCCGCCCAGATCGACGAAGCGGCGCGCGAAATCGATGCTGGACGGGCCATGATACAGGCAGCCGTCGATATGCGCGGATTCGATCGACACGAAACAGGGTGCGCCGCCCGCTTCGCCATAGCGGACAAGCATCGCCATCGCGCGCGCCGCCGCCGCGCCATGATCGCCGCCCAGCAGCGCACGGTCGACCGGCTCCAGTTCCATCAGCCAGGCTGCCGCAATTTCAGGATCTCGCGCGTCTCGGCGGGCGTGGCGACGCTGTAGCCGCCAATGGAATTGACGATCGAATAGGCGCGCTCCACCAACTGGCCGTTGGTCGCCCATACGCCGCGCGACATATAGAGATTGTCCTCCAGCCCGACGCGGATATTGCCGCCCAGCAGCAATGTCTGCGCCAGCATCGGCATTTGTTCGCGGCCGATGCCGAAGGCGCCCCAATGCGTGCCAGGCGTCATCAGGCCGCGCTGATAGAGGATGGTGTCCACGCCATGCGGCGCCGCCCATTGCACGCCCAGCACCATCTGCATCATCGGTGGCCCGTCGATCAGCCCCTCCTCGACCAGCTTGTTGCCGAACAGGATATCGCCCGCGCCGAACACTTCCAGTTCGGGTTTCACCCCCGCCGCCTTGAACCGCTTGGCCATCGCGCGCAGCGTGTGGGTGGGGCTGAAATAGATATATTCGGTCGGCCCCTCGACCTGGTTGTTGGTGACGATGTCGAGCGTCGCGATCTCGGGCAGCAATTCCTCTACATGCGCGACGCGCTCATCGACGCCGACCACGTCGCTGCCCGGCAGCATATGCCCTTCCCGCTCCGGATCGGGCAGGAAATAGGCACCCATGCCGCAGGTCAGGTTGAGCACGATATCGGTGCCCGTCTGGCGGACCCGATCGACCACCTCGCGGAAATGCGCGCGATCGCGATTGCCTTGGCCGGTTTCCGGATCGCGGACATGGATATGGACGATGCTGGCCCCGGCGGAGGCCGCCTCGATGCACGCATCGGCGATCTGCTCCGGCGTGATCGGCATCGACGGATGCTTGGGGTTGAAGGGCGCGCCGCCGGTGACCGCGCAGGTGAGGATCGTCTTGTTGCCGCTCATGCTTATTCTTCCCATTCCATGTTGCCGCTGACGGCGATCGTCTCGCCGGTGATCTTCCGGCCCGCGTCCGATGTGATGAACTCGACCATGTCGGCGAACTCGCTCAGCTCGACCTTGGTGCGCAGCGAGACATATTTGAGATAGTCGTTCTCGATGTCCTCGAAGCTGCGCCCCGTCGCATCGACATTGCGCTGGACGATGAAGCGGAACCGATCGTTGTTGATGATGCCGGGCAGGATCGCGTTGCAGCGGATGCCGAACGGCCCCAGTTCGCGCGCGCTGTTCTTCGTGAGCCCCTCGACCCCTGCCTTGGACGCGATATAGGGTGCGCGATACGGGATCCCGGTGCGCGTCGAGCAGGTCGAGAAATTGACGATCGACCCGCCGCCATTGGCCTTCAGCATCGGCACGGCGCGCTTCATGCAATAGAACATGCCGGACAGGTTGACGGCGATGGTCTTGTCCCACTCGTCCTCGTCGATCTCCTCGATCGGTGCGCGTGGCCCGGCCATGCCGACGACATTGACGAGGATCGACAGGTCGCCGATCGACGCACGGACATCGTCGAACAGCCGGTCGACATCGGCGCGGACACCGACATCGACGGCGCTGCCGCTCAATCCCGGATTGGCGTCGAGCGTCGCCTGCACCGCATCGGCGCGGATGTCGCAGATATGGACCTTATATCCCTTGCCCAGAAACCGTTCGGCGATGGCGCGGCCGACACTATCGCCCGCGCCGGTCACGAGGACTCGTTCCATAGTTTATGCTCCCAATGAAGATTGATCGGACGCCGCCGGAATCAGCAGCGTCTCGGCGATGGCCCGCACCGGATCGGACAAGGGGACCGACCGGCGCGCATCGAGGTCGAAACGGACGGTGACACCCTCCAGCACGGTGCAGATATGGTCGTCCGACCGTCGCATCACGATCGTGCGATGGCGAAGCGACGAACGCCCGATCGCCAGGATCCCCGATCGCAGGATCAGCAGATCGCCCGCGACCAGTTCGTGCAGATAGCGGATCTCGTGCGACACATCGGCCCAGCCGAGGCGATGCCCGTCCTCCAGCGCGGTCGTCGGCGCCAGCGTGCCGAGCAGATGGTACGCCGCATTGTCGAGCAGCGGCATCTGATGCTGCACCGACATGTGCCCCATCGAGTCGCAATGCCAGGGGAAGACGACGCCGCGAAACGTCTCGATCCCATCCCCTTTTGCGAATTCCACCACGCCTTCCGGCCCAGCCATGTTCTCAAATCCCTCTTGAAACCGCCGATAAACGCTGGGTTAGAGCGACGCGCTTGACTTGTCTACACAGATTATACAGATTGTGTTCACGAGAAATTCAACATCAATGAGCCGAAAAGGTGCAGGGGGATATGATGCGTAAGAAGCTGTCGACGGGATTGCGGTGCGGTGTGGCGATGGCGTTGCTGCCGCTGGCATGGGCGGTGCCGGCAAGCGCACAGACCGCCGACGCGGCGGACGAGGATACCGGCGAGATCGTCGTCACCGCACAGAAGCGTGAAGAGCGTCTGCAGAAGGTGCCGATCTCGGTCGCGGTCCTCGGCGGCGCGCAACTCGACGGCCAGACCACGGGCGGCGTCACCGACGCGCTGCGCAGCGTCGCGGGCGTTTCGATCACCAGCACCGCACAGGGCGGCGCGACCCAGCTCACCATCCGCGGCGTCGCCGCCAACGGCGCGACGCTCTCCGGATCGAGCACTGCCGCCTATTATATCGACTCGGTGCCCTTCGGCCTGGTGAAGTCCGCGATCCTGCCCGACACCAACGGCTTCGACATGCAGCGGATCGAGGTGCTGCGCGGGCCGCAGGGCACGCTCTATGGCGCCAACGCGCTGAACGGCGTCGTCCGCCTGCTGACCAACGACGCCAATCTCGACAAGTTCGAGTTGAAGACGCGTGCCGGCATATCTTCGACGCAGGACGGCGACGAAAGCTATCGCGGCGACATCGCGGTCAACATCCCGCTTGTCGAAGGCAAGCTGGCGGTGCGGCTGGTCGCGGGCTTCGAGAATGCGGGCGGCTGGATCGAGCAGCCGGCGCAGGGCATCAAGAACGCCAACGACACGCAATCGCGCAACGTGCGGCTGAAGATCAACGCGCAGCCGACTGAGGAGCTGAGCATCGGCCTGTCGGCCTGGATCTCACGCATCGATCAGGACGCGCCCAGCTATGCCAATGCCGCCGGCATCCAGCTCGCACCGGTGCCGATCCCGCAAAAGCTGAACTATGACGCGTTCAGCGCGAAGCTCGGCTATGAGCTGCCCGGCGTCACCATCACCAGCGCGACCAGCTATCTGAAATTCGTCAATCGCGGCTTGCGTGACTATAACACGCTCGGCCCCAGGCAGACGCTCTATTCGAACATCGAATCCGAGGTCTTCACCGAGGAACTGCTGCTCAATTCGAAAAGCGAGGGCAGCTGGCGCTGGTCTGCCGGCGCCTTCTACCGCGATGCGACCGACCTGCTGTACCAGACGCTGTTCGTGCTGCCCGCACCGATCAACACCAACGACAAGTCGCGTTCCTACGCAGTGTTCGGTCAGCTCACCAAGAGCTTCCTCGACGATACGCTCGAGCTGACCGGCGGCCTGCGCTATTTCAATGATCGCGTTTCGCAGATCGAGCGGACCCCGACCACGGGCAATCCCGCCCAGCCGCTGGCGCACCGCACTGAGACGTTCGACGCCGTCACGCCGCGCGTGGTGCTGACCTGGCTGCCCTCGCGCAGCTTCACCGCCTATGCATCCTATTCGCAGGGCTTCCGCAGCGGCTTCAACCAGAGCCCGACCGTGATCCGCACGGCGCCGACGCTGCCGCCGGTTCGCGCGGACAAGCTGTCCAACTACGAGATCGGCGCCAAGGGCAGCCTGCTTGGCGGCGTGCTGAACTTCGACGCGGCGCTTTATTATATCGACTGGAAGGACATTCAGCAGAATGTGAATCTGAACTTCATGGGCGCGCCGATCGCGGCGAGCGTCAACGGTTCGTCGGCCAGCGGCTTCGGCGTCGACCTGAGCGCGACCGTCCGTCCGGCCAGGGGGCTCGATTTCGGCGGCACGTTCAGCTGGAACGGCCTGAACCTCGACGCGGCGATCATCACCCAGACGGCCGCCGGCCCGGTGGTGCTGTTCCAGAAGGGCGAACGGCTGGCCTTCTCGCCCGAATATACCGCCAGCGCCTTTGCCGATTACGAATTCCCGATCGGCGGCGCGGGCCTGGAAGGGCAATTCTCGGGATCGGTGAATTATCGGTCCAAGATCCCCGGCCGCCTGCTCTCCGGCGGCGTATCGCGGCTGTTCATCAGCGACGCGCCATTCACCGCGCGCGCCAGCTTCGCGCTGAAATCGCCGGATAACTGGACCGCGACGCTGTTCATGGAGAATATCACCAACTGGAACGGCCGCTTGCAGCCGCCCAGCGATGTCAGCCTGGAATTCCGGACCCGGCCGCGTACCGTCGGCCTCCAGTTCGAATTCCATATCTGATCCTGTCGGGCGGCGGGCCTGCCGGTCCGCCGCCCGATGCGATAGGAACATGTGTTACGTGACGACGATCGAAAGACCTGGACCGGCATGATTGATGAGAATGAACTCGCCGCGATCCAGACGCGCGTCACCGATTATTTCGAAAAACTCTATCGGCCCGGCACCGCGCAGTTCCACGCGATCGTCCACGCGGTCGAGAATCCCGCGACGGGCGTGATCGCCTTTTCCGGGCCGGTCTATGAAGCCGATGGCGGTTTCCCGGTCACGCGGCTGGCGCTGCTCGGCACCGATGGCGCCGTGCGATTGCTGGGTGACGCGGGCGCCAACGATACCGATCCCAAATGGTCGCCTGACGGCGCGCAGCTTGCCTTTCTGTCGGATCGCGGACGCGGTGGCGGCAATTTCCAGCTTTTCCTGAGCGATGCCGACACGCCGGAAGTTCAGCTTGCCGGCCCCATCCTCGACGGCGAAGCGATCGAGAGTTTCGCCTGGTCCGCCGATGGCCGGCGCATCCTGATCCAGAGCGCGGATGCCGGCGCGGACGCTGCCGGATCGGCGAGCACCGCGCGCATCGGCAGCGCGGCGGTCGAGCGCCCATCCTGGATGCCGACGGTCGAAACCGGATCGCACGACACTCTGTGGCGCCGCGCCCGCATCTGGGACATCGCGTCGAACCGCCTGACCGAGATCGGCATCGCTGGCCAGAATGTCTGGGAAGCCGATTGGTGTGGCATCGATGCGGTCGTCGCGATCCTCTCCTCCAGCCCCACTGAAGGCGGCTGGTACCAGACCGAGATCGGCATCGCGCCGGCCAGCGGCGGTGCGTTCGACCGTTTCGCCCGGCCCGATGTCGAACTCGCCAGGGTCTGCGGATCGCCCGACGGACGCACGATCGCCGTCATCGAGGGGCGTTTCCATCGCACCGTCGCGCTCGGCACGCTGACGCTTTACGATCGCGCGACCGGCGAGCGGCGCCAGCCCATGATCGGCGCCGAAGTCTCGGCACTGGCATGGCGCGACAGCGCGCGCCTGTTCTTCGCGGGCTTCGCTGCGCCCGGAAGCGTCGCAGGCACCCATGATCTCTCCAGCGGCGAGACCGCGATCGAATGGCGGTCGCCGGGCACCGGTGGCCGCAAGGTGCCTGCCGCGACGCCCACGGGCCGCGCCGGCGCGATCGTGCCCGGCCATGCATTCGATCGCTACGCCCATATCGTCCGCGTCGACGACGATGGCAGCGAGCAAGTGGTGCTCGATCTGGCGCATGACGGCGCGCGTGCGATCCTGGGTATGATGCAACCCGCCCAGGCGATACGCTGGCAGGGGCGCGACGGATTGGAGATATTCGGTTATCTCGCCCTGCCCGCCAATGTCGAACGGCCGCCTCTGGTCGTCTTCATCCATGGCGGCCCGTCGCACCTGTTCCGCGATTCCTGGAGTTTCGACAATCCGCTCGCCGCCTTGCTCGTCAGTTCGGGCTATGCGGTGCTCTTTCCCAATCCGCGCGGCAGTTCGGGGCGCGGGCTCGATTTCGCGTCGCGCGTGATCGACGACATGGCCGGCGAGGATGCGCATGACATTCTCGCAGGGCTGGACCACGTCATTGCCAATCACGACGTCGATCCCGGCCGGCTGTTCGTCACCGGGGGCAGCTATGGCGGTTTCATGACCTGCTGGCTGGTCGGCCAGACCGACCGGTTCAAGGCCGCCTGCGCGATCGCGCCGCTCACCGACATGCGCAGCCAGTTCTTCACCGCCCATCATCCGGAATTCCTGTCGCTTTATTCGGGCGGCAATCCCTATGATGTCGGTGGCGTGTTCGACCAGCGCAGCCCGCTGGCGCATGCGAACACGGTGGTCACGCCGACAATGCTGGTCGCGGGCGAGCAGGACAAGACGACGCCATCGAGCCAGGCCGTGCAATATCACCATGCACTGGTGCTGGGCGGCGTGCCGAGCGAGCTGGTGCTCTATCCCGAGGAAGGGCACGCCGCCGCGCGCTTCGAGGCGCAGATCGACCAGGGCATACGCGTGCTGCGCTGGTTCCGCACCTGGGAGGGGCGCAACACCGGGCCGCGCCCGTGACGCCGGGCGCCGCAGCTCCCGAACAAGCCGCAACGACCGGGTCGTCGCATCTCTATTCGCCCGCGCGGCGCTGGTTCTTCCTGGCGATCCTGTTCCTGGTCGGCACGTCGAGTTCGGTCGACCGGGTGGTGATCTCGGTCCTGCTCGAACCGATCAAGCAGGAATTCGGGGTTTCCGACACCCAATTGGGGCTGCTGAGCGGCCTTTCCTTCGCATTGCTCTATTCGATGCTCGGCCTGCCGATCGCGCGCTGGGCCGATCGCGGCGACCGCAAGCTGCTGATCACCGTCGCGATCAGCATCTGGAGCGCGATGACGATGCTGTGCGCGGCGGCCGGGAGTTTCTGGCACCTGCTGCTCGCGCGCATCGGCGTCGGCGTGGGAGAGGCGGGCGCGACGCCCCCGGCGCAGTCGCTGATCGTCGATTATTTTCCCGTATCCGCGCGCGCACGCGCCATCGGCATCTTCGCGACCTCGGGCACCGCCGGCTATCTGATCGGCCTGTCGATCGGGTCGCAGATCGTCACCGCCTATGGCTGGCGCGCCACGCTGGTGGCGTTCGGCCTGCCCGGCCTGCTGATCGCGGCGATCGTCTATTTCCTGCTCGACGAGCCCCGCCGGTCGGGTGCGGCGTCGGCGCCGCGCGGCGCAACCGAAGCGTTCGGGGACTCGATCCGACGCCTTGCGGCGAAACGCTCCTTCGTGCGGCTGCTGATCGGCTTCACTTTCTACAATTTCGCGGCCTATGGCTCGCTGGTCTTCGTGCCATCCTATCTGATCCGCGTGGTCGGCAGCCCGATCGCCGACGCCGGCCTCTATTACGGCCTGTCGTCGGGCGTTGCGGTCCTCATCGGAAGCCTTGCGGGCGGCATGGCATGCGACATGCTCGTGCGGCGCGACAAGAGGTGGATCGCCTGGTTCCCGGCACTCGGCTTCGGGCTGGCCGCGCTCCCCAATACGCTGATGTTCCTGATCGACGATCTCGGCTGGTTCCTGGTCGTCAGCACCTTTGGCGGCATCCTGCTCTATGCCTCACTGCCCGCCGCCTTCGCCGCGGTCCATGCAGTGTGCGGCAGTGCGCGGCGCGCGACCGCGATCGCGCTGCTGCTGTTCTTCGGCAATCTGCTGGGCTTCGGGCTGGGGCCGGTGGTGACGGGCGCGCTCAGCGACATGTTCAGCGCATCCGTGGGGCCGACGGGGCTGCGCTACGCGCTGCTGCTGGTGATGGCGCTGACCGTCCCGACCGCAATCATGATGTTCAGCGCGGCCGGCGCGGTGCCAGGCGACCTGGAGGATTGAGGGGTAATCCGCAAACCCCAACGTCATTGCGAGCGTAGCGAAGCAATCCAGGGAAGCTTCAACCGCTGGATTGCTTCGTCGCTACGCTCCTCGCAATGACGATGGCAGAGTAGGATCAAACTTAAAAGCGCCGCCCGACCAGCGAGAAGTCCGCCGTCGACGTCCCCGCGATAAAGGTCTTCATCCGGTCGCGAAACTCGTCCGAATGCTGGTAGACCAGGTCTTCCGCCAGATCGGCATTGCCGCTGCGGATCGCCTCGATCATCTCGCGATGCTGTTCGACGACATCGTAGCTCGAAAGCTGGGCGTCGCTCTGCCGAAAGGCGAGCAGCGACAGCCGCATGACGCCGCGCAGCATTTTCGAGCAGTCGGCGGCGAGATATTTATTGCCGCACGCCTGGTTGATCGCGTCATGGAACGCCCAGTTCGCCTCGACGATCACGCGTGGATCCTCGGTCTCGCATGCGACGGCGAATTCGCGATTGCGTTGCTCCAGCTGCGCGATGTCCGCCGGCTGGCGCCGCAGCGCCGCCCAACGCGTCGTCGCGCGCTCATAAAGCTCAAGCGCTTCGAGCACCTGCGGTACCTGATCGAGATCGAGCGGCGCGACGCGTGCGCCGCGATTGGGCGCAAGCACGACCAGGCTGTCCGATGCCAGCCGGATCAGCGCTTCACGGATCGGCGTGCGTGAGAAACCGAGCTCGCGGCTGAACTGAACCTCATCGAGTTCAGTGTTCGGGGCCAGCTCGAGGCTCAATATCTGCTCGCGCAAAAGCGAATAGACTTTCTGTCCCGAAGACTGGCGCACGCCGTCGCCCGCCACGACATCGTCCAGACCGGCCTCGTCCGGATCGTTCACAGCCTTGGCGATCGTCTTCGTGCGCATTCCTGCCTGCCTTTCGTTCACCGCATCCCGACAAATGCAACAAGCCGGGTGATGAAGCGAGCCCCCGCTTCGATCTGGCTCAATTCGATGAACTCGTCCGGCCGATGTGCCTGGGATATCGATCCCGGGCCGCAGATGACAGTGGAAAGACCCGCCGCCTGGAATTGGCCGGCCTCCGCGCCATATGAAACCGCGGTTCCGGGCCCGTTCGCACCGCTCAGCATCGCCGACAATTGCTCGGCCGCCCCGCTCTGCTCGCGCCGCAGCGCCGGCACTTGCGCCAGACGGTTGATGGTGATGCCGGTGCCTTCGCCCTCGGCCTCGAGACGCGCATGCGCCCGCTCCACCGCATGCCAGAAGGGCTCCAGCACGGTTTCCGCCTCGCGGTCGGGGATGCAGCGCAGATCGAAGGTGAAACGGCATTCGCGCGCCAGGATGTTGGGCGCGGTGCCGCCATGGATCGTCCCCACGGTCAGAGTCGACCATTGCGGCTCGAAACGGGGGTCGCGATGATCGCGCCGCTCGGCGTCGGCGATTTCGACAAGCCTGGCCAGCAGATCGATCGCGATCATGTTCGCCGACACGCCTTCATGCACCAGGCTCGAATGCGCTTCCCGGCCGGTGACCACGACTTCGTAGAGATGGATGCTCTTGTGGCTGTTGACGATGTGCATGCTGGTCGGCTCGCCGATGATCGCAGCGATCGGGCTGTAACCGTCATCGACGATGTTGCGGATCAGATCGGGCGCGCCCAGGCAGCCGATTTCCTCGTCATAGGAAAAAGCGAGATGCACGGGGCGGGCGAGCGGCGCGCGCACGAGCAGCGGCACCGCCGCGAGCGCAAGCGCAAGAAAGCCCTTCATGTCGCTGGTGCCGCGGCCGTAGAGTCGGTCTCCGCGCCGGGTGAGCACGAACGGATCCGACGTCCAGGGCTGATCCTTCACCGGCACCACATCGGTATGCCCCGAAAGGACGATGCCGCCCGTCAGCCCATCACCAACGGTCGCGAGCAGATTGGCTTTTGAACCGTCGGCATTGGCGATGCGGCGCGACGCAACGCCATGATCGGCGAGATAGGCCTCGACATAGGCGATCAGCGCCAGATTGGATTCGGACGAAGTGGTGTCGAACGACACCAGCCGGGCAAGGATATCGATCGCATCGCGGACGATTTCGGACTCTGCCTGCAGGTCGATCGCTGGATCGACGGTTACCGACGGCATTGTGCGACAGCCCCGCCGGTGTTTGATAACGACATGAAACCCCTGTTCCGACGCGGCAACGCGTGCATTCAAAAACCTGTATACACATTGTATTTTTGAGGTACACAGTCAATAGATATTCGTCGCACGGCGCGACAGGGCGCTTTGGGGAAAGCATGGAACGCAGCGGGGACACCGCCTTTTTCGGCCATCCACGGGGCCTGGCCTATCTCGCCTTCACCGAGGTGTGGGAGGGCTTTTCCTATTACGGAATGCAGGCGCTGCTGATGCTCTACATGGTCGGCCAGTTGCTGCAGCCGGGACATTTCGAGCGGGTGGCCGGGCTCGGGCAGTTGCGCGCGGGCCTGGAATCGATGGGCGGGCCGATGACCACCATCGCGCTCGCATCGCAGATCTTCGGCCTCTATGTCGGACTGGTCAACACGACGCCATTGCTCGGCGGCTGGCTGGGCGATCGCGTGCTCGGGCAGACACGCACGATCGTGCTCGGCGCGGTGTTGATGACGCTCGGCCACCTGTCGATGACATCGGAACGGCTGTTCCTGCTCGCACTGCTGCTGCTGGTGCTCGGCGCCGGCTTCATCAAGGGCAATATGGCGGTCCAGATCGGCCATCTCTACGGCACGAACGATCCCCGGCGGACACGGGGCTTCGGCATCTACATGCTCGTCCGCAATCTCGGCGCCCTGTCCGCCCCGCTGATCTGCGGCACGCTCGGCGAGACGCTGGGCTGGCATTATGGCTTCGGCGTCGCGGCGATCGCGATGGTCGCGGCGCTGATCATCTATCTGGCGGGCCGGCGCCATCTGCCGCCCGAACCGCCCGTGGCGCGCCTCCGCGTCGCACAGGCCCCGCTCACCCGCGACGACTGGCGCGCGATCCTGGGGCTGTTGCTGGCGTTCGTCCCGTTCCTGCTGATGTTCAGCGCGGTCTATCAGGCCTATACGCTGTTTCCGGTCTGGGCGACCGACCATGTCGACCGCCAGGCCTGGGGCCTCACCATCCCCGTCACCTGGATCTTCACCTTCGACGGTATCGCCACCATGATCGGCATCCTGCTCGGCGTCCGGCTGTGGCGGATGCTGGAAACGCATGGCCGCGAACCCGGCGATATCGCCAAGATCGCCATCGGCTGCGCGATGGCGGGCACGGCATTCGCGATCCTGGCGCTGGGTGCGGCGGTCTCGACGGGGCCGGTTCCGCTTGCCTGGGTGCTCGCCTTTTTCGTGCTGCTCGATTTCAGCTTCATCTGGGGCGAGCCGCCGCTCAAGGCCTTCGTGTCGCGCCATGCGCCGCCCGCCAAGGCGACGATCATGATGAGTCTCGCGATCATGTCGATCGCACTTGCCAATTTCACCGTCGGCTGGCTTGGTCGCTTCTACGAAAGGATGGGGGCGCCGGAATTCTGGCTGCTGCATGCCGGCATCGCCATCGGGGGGCTGATCGCAGCCCTGATGCTGCGCCCGATCATCCATAAACTGGTTGAGAGGAGAGTGCCCGGATGATGCCTGCCCTGCCCCGGATTCGATCGATCGCGCTAATCGCCGCCGCCCTGCCGTCCATCGCCGCCGCCTCCGATGTGAAGCGCGACGACTGGGCCGTACGCGGCCTGCAGCAGCCCGCCGAGATCGTCGTCGATCGCTGGGGCCTGGCGCATATCTACGCGAAGAGCGAGCGCGACGCCTATTTCCTGCAGGGCTACAACGCCGCGCGCGACCGGCTGTGGCAGATCGACCTGTGGCGGAAACGCGGGCTTGGCCTGCTCTCCGCCAGCTTCGGCCCGACTTATGTCAAACAGGATCGCGCCACCCGGCTTTTCCTCTATCGCGGCGACATGGCCCATGAATGGACGCGCTATGCGCCGGGAAGCCGCGATCGCTACACCGCGTTCGCGGCCGGGGTGAACGCCTATGTCGACGAGGTGCTGGCCGGCACCAAGCCGATGCCGGTCGAATTCGGCATCACCGCCAGCCGCCCGGACCATTGGCAGGCCGACGACATCCTCCGCATCCGCAGCCATGCCCTGGTCTCCAACGCCAAGCAGGAAGTGCTGCGCGCACGCGTCGCCTGCGCCGGCGGGCTCGAAGCCGACCAGCTGCGCGCCAAGCTCTCCCCCGATCACGTGCCCGTCATGCCGCAGGGGCTCGATCCCTGCACGATCACGCCCGAGGTGATGGACGATTATCTGCTCGCCACTGCCGAGGTGAGCTTTGCGCCCTCGTCGTCGACCACCGTGGCACGCCTGACCGATGCGGCGGATCCGAACACCGCCGACGGGTCTAACAACTGGGTGATCGCGTCGTCGCATTCGGCGACGGGGCGGCCGATCCTGGCCAATGATCCGCATCGCGCCTTCGGCGTGCCCAGCCTGCGTTATGTCGTCCATCTCGATGCGCCGGGGGTTTCGCTGATCGGTGCAGGGGAGCCCGCGATTCCGGGCGTGTCGTTCGGCCATAACGGCAAGGCCGCGTTCGGCCTGACCATCTTCGGCACCGACCAGGAAGATCTCTACGTCTACGAGACCAAGCCCGGCGCCCCCGATTCCTATCGCTATCGCGGCCGCTGGGAGAAGATGAAGCTGGTGCGCGAAACCATTCCCGTGAAGGGCGATGCGCCGGTCGCGGTCGAGCTTCGCTACACACGGCACGGTCCGGTGCTGCGCCAGGATGCGAAGCAGAACCACGCCTTCGCGCTCAGGACGACATGGTCGGAACCCGGATCCTCGGGCTATGCCGCCGCGTCCTGGCTCGCGAATGCCGCCAACTGGAGCGATTTCCGCAAGGCGGCCGATCATTGGGGCACGCCGCCGCTCAACCTGATCTGGGCGGATCTGAGCGGCACGACGGGCTGGTCCGCCGCCGGCTTCGCGCCGATCCGCGCCAATTGGGATGGATTGCTGCCGGTGCCCGGCGACGGCCGCTACGAATGGCGCGGCATCAGCCGCCCCGCCGACCTGCCGCAGATCAAGGATCCCGCAAAAGGCTGGTTCGCCAGCGCCAATGAGATGAACTTCCCCGCCGGCTATTCGCCGCGTTCGCCGGTCAATTTCGAATGGAGCGATCGCAGCCGCATCGACCGCATCTCGCAAGTGATCGCCGGCAAGCCACGCTTCTCGGTCGCGGATGCGATGGCGCTGCAGATGGATACCGGCAGCGGCATGGCGCAGCGCATGATCGCGCTGGCGGCGGCGCTCGAAGGCAATACGCCCGAAGCGCGCCAGGCGCTGGCGCTGATCAAGGCATGGGACGGCAATGTTGCGGCGGAAAGCGTACCGGCCGCGATCTACGAAAGCTGGCTGACCCAGCATCTTGGCCGCGTGATGGTCGACCGGATCGCTCCAGCACCCGCCCGCCCGATCATCGATCGCGGCTCACCCGACGCGCTGCTGTCGCTGCTGGAAACGCGCGATGCGATGCTCGGCGCCGATCCCGCCGCCGCCGCGCAATCGATGCTGATCGACAGTCTCGAAGCGACGCTCGCCGATCTGCGCCAGAAGCTGGGCCCGGATATCGCGACATGGCAATGGGGGCGGCTCCACACGCTCACGCTCAAGCCCGCAGTCGCCGCCCTCGCCGACGGGACGCTGCAAAGATCGATGACGATCGGGCCGGTGCCGGTCGGGGGATCCTCCACGACTCCTGCGATGACCGCTTATCGCGGCACCAGCTTCGCCGCCGTCCACGGCCCCTCGGTACGGCTGGTGATGGATGTGGGCGACTGGGACAAATCGATGTTCCTCAACATGCCCGGCCAGTCTGGTGACCCCAGCGATCCGCATTACAGCGATCTCCTGCCGGCGTGGAAAGACGGACGCTATGCCCCGCTTTCGTTCAGCCGGGCGGCGGTCAACCAGGCCGCCGAACGCGTGATCGCGCTCAAACCGGCGCCGTGATCCTCGCCGCCGCACCGGACGCGCTGTCGTCGCCGCGCCTGACATTGCGTCGTCCGGTCGCGGCCGATTTTCCGGATATCCTCGCACTCTGGTCCGATGCCGAATTGCTGCGTTTCATCGGCAAGCCGTGCTCGCGCGAAGAGGCGTGGACCCGGCTGCTCAAATATGCCGGTCATTGGTCGCTGTTCGGTTTCGGCTACTGGATGCTGCGCGAGGCGGAAACCGGCCGCTTCGTCGGCGAGATCGCGCTCGCCTATCAGCAGCGCACCGGCGTGCCGATGTCGGGTGAACAACCGGAAACCGGCTGGATGCTCGCGTCGAGCGCGCAGGGGCGCGGGCTTGCAGGCGAAGCGCTGACGGCGGTGCTCGACTGGGCCGACGCGCATCTGCCCGCCCGCTGCACAACCTGCCTGATCGATCCAGACAACGCGCCGTCGATCAGGCTCGCCACCGCCCGGGGATATTGTCGGATCGCCGAGATTCAGCTCAACGGCGCGACCACCGGCTTGTTCGAGCGGAGATCAGGAACGGTTGAATCCTAACTGGAGCCAAAAACAAAGGGCCGGCAACGACATCACGCCGCGCCGGCCCTGTGTGACGTGTCAAGACGCTCAACCGATATGGCCGGCGTGCACCTTGGTATAGGGCACGAACTCGCCCAGCCCGACCCAGCCCGTCTGCATGCGCGATCCGCTCTCATAGAGCTTCACGGTGTCGATGCTGCAGAGCTGCGACGAATGGGTGTTGGTGACCATCACCCGGCCGTCGCGCAGCGACGATGCGCCCGAGCGCGGCGTGTTGACATAGATCTTCCCGCCGCCCGTCTCGTAGAGGATGGCGGTGTTGTCGATGATCCGCGTCGAGCGGATGTCGCGCAGATTGAGGCAGGTGACCGGCTTACCGGCCACGCGGCCGTCGAGTGCCTTGGCGAGCTTCGCCTCCGGGCTGCGGTCGGGGGCGGCCTGTGCGGCAACACCGGCAAACGCCATGGCGCCGGCAAGCAATGCGGTTACGATACGCATGATCAAATCTCCGTTTCCTTCAAGAATGCGGCGCCGATATCGTAACGATGGTGAACCGAACATGATCACCGCCGTTATCGAATGTTCAGGAAATCTGCCGCTCTTCTCTATTGGTCGGATTGACTATTATCCGCGATCGTTCTCGCTGGTTCGCATCTACCCTGTAGAGGGGATACGAACCCGACAAATTCTCCGCCTCTCTTTCAATTCATGACGGGATCGCCGGCTTCATCAGACGGATTTGAAGGAATCGAGGCCGCATAGCCTCTCCAATTTACGATTCGCCAGAACGCCGATTTCCTCATGGAAACGCGTATTCGCCCTGACGAAAGCATAAGCGGCTGAGCGCCACTTCTAAGAACGCATCGCAATAGCATTGACGTCGACGAAGCGGGACAATAGCGCGATGGCGGCATGATGATCGCGATCCCCGAGATTCTCGACGCGGCGGCGCTCGCCGAAGTGCGCGGCCTGATCGATGCTGCCGAGTGGATCGACGGCAATGCGACCTCCGGCCATCAATCGGCGCTCGCGAAACGCAACCTGCAATTGCCCGAGGACAGCCCCGCTTCGAAACAGGCGGGCAAACTGATCCTCGACGCGCTCGGCCGGGCACCTTTGTTCATCGCCGCGGCATTGCCGCTCAAGATCTTCCCGCCACTGTTCAATGCCTATTCGGGCGGCCAGGCATTCGACCTGCATGTCGACAATGCGATCCGTATCCGGCGCGGCAGCGATTTCCGCGGCCGCCACTACGGCGGCGGGCGCGACCGGGCGGGCGGCTTCGAGATCCCGGTCGG
>JASBTC010000292.1 GCA_030148625.1 Sphingobium sp.
GGAGGGCGTGACCGGCGTCCACGACCTTCATGTCTGGGCGGTCTCGAGCGACGAGACGACACTGACCGCGCATATTCTCGCCGGCACGGATCCCGAAACCATCCGGCGCGCGGTCACCGCCATGCTGGCCGCGCAATTCGGCATCCGGCACGTCACGCTGCAGGTGGAAGCCAGCGCTGACGAGGAAGGCGATGTGATGCATCGATGATGCGGACAGCGGCTGTCCCGTCGTCGGACGGCGCGATCACCGCGCCTCTATCCGTTAGCGAAGACGAGACTAAGCTGCGCCCACCAATCCGGGGAGAGGTGAAATGTGGCGGTGGATCGTACCGATCGTTCTGACCGCCATCGCGTGCGCTTTGTATGTCCATTCCGAGCGCCCCGGTGGATACATGTCAGGCCCAAGCGCTTCGGTGCTGTGGATCATAGCCATGGTCATCGCCAGTCCGACGATCCTGATCTACCGTATCATCATCTGGTGCGGCGAGCGGCTGGCCCCCAAAAGACCCGTCACTGGTGCAGTTGTATGTATATTCGCTTTCGCGGTCCTACCGGCCGTCGGATACAATCTACTGGCCTGGAAGGATCTGCGGGAGGTTTCTCTCGCAAGGCCGCCATCGCGAGGGATCGATACACTCGCAATCACCGACCGAGATCGTGGGAATAATGACGAAAATGGCGCTGCCCTATGCAACTCGGACTGTCAGCGTTTTCTGTTCAGCGGCAGCGCAAGACGGGTTATCGTCGACGCACCGGTCGATATCGAGCAGCGTGAAGACGAACTGCGATATGCTCTGAAAATTGAGCGGCGAGACCTGTGTCCGCCAATTGAGCGAGGCTCCTCAAAAAAGAGGGTCACTTTCATACTCGGCGGACCCGAACCTGCCCGAACCTCGATTATGGACCGGACGATCGCCCTGATTGCCACGGGACAATGCGTCACGCGCGAAACGGCGAAACTTCGTGATGCCGACCTGCTGATCGGCAGGGCCTATTATCGACCTGGCGATGGATTTTCGATCATCAGCCATTCGGGTTTGCCGATGTCCTCAAACCTCCCCTTTGGCGAGTACGAGGTCGTCAAAAGGAAGGCGCAAGGTGATTGGCAAACCATCATCAGACGTCCCGAGTATCTGTACGATCGTCAATGGACGATACCGTTCGCATTACTACCCAGCGGAAGATCCTTGTTCGCGACGATGGATTTTCGATACCCCTCCAATGCGACAAGCGAAGCGGACGCTCCTGTATCTTATCCCGAAGCGCCGATGCCCGCTGATATCGGTGCGGAAAGAATACGCAACCTGCTGCGTGAAGCCATCGAGATGCCGCTGACCGAACCGCGCGACGCGCGCCATCAACTCGCAGAACAATATCTTCGAACGCTTGCCGGGCGTCAGGCAGATCCGACCGATCGCGAGATGCTGCAACGCCTTGCCGTCGATCCGAGAATCGCAGCCGAAGACCTGAAACTTTTGCCTGCGATCGCTTCCGAGACCGACATAGTCTCGAACGGCTCAGCTCAAGTCGCCAGCGGCGTCAGTCCCTATGGCCACTCGGGATATCTTCCACTGCTGCTAACTCTCGAGCGCTCTCTCCTAATCACATTGGCCATGCTGGTGGCAATCGGGGTGCCGATGATACTGGTTGCGCGAAACCACCGCCGGAAGGACGGACGTCAGAACGCTCCCACGGCCCCCTGACACCGCCCGACCATCAGCGCTCACCAGCTCAGCACGACCTTGCCCGACTGGCCCGATCGCATCGCGTCGAAGCCCTGCTGGAAATCCTGCGCGGCGAAGCGGTGGGTGATCAGCGGTTCGAGGTCGAGGCCGTTGCGGATCAGGCCGAACATCTTGCGCCAGGTCTCGAACATTTCGCGGCCATAGACGCCGCGGATCGTGATCGCCTTCAGGATGATGTCCGCCCAGGCGACGTGCATCGCGCTCGACGGAATGCCGAGCATCGCCAGCCGGCCGCCCATCATCAGCGCGTCGATCGCCTGCGCGATCGCGGGCTGCGCGCCCGACATCTCCAGCGCGACGCCGAAACCGTCGACAATTCCTTCGCGTGCCATCACGTCGCGCAGATCCTCGCGCGCGACATTGACCGGGCGGATGTCGGCGATGCGCGCGGCCAGATCCAGCCGATAGTCGTTGACGTCGGTCAGGATCACCGAGCGTGCGCCCGCGCGGCGAGCGACGGCGGCAGCCATGATGCCGATCGGCCCGGCGCCGGTAACGAGCACATCCTCCCCCAGCAGATCGAATTGCTGGGCGGTGTGGACGGCATTGCCGAACGGATCGAGCAGCGCGCCGATGTCCAGGCTGACATCCTCGGGCAGCGGCACGACGTTGAAGGCGGGGATCGCCAGATATTCGGCGAACGCCCCCTGGCGATTGACGCCGACGCCCTTGGTGCCGGGATCAAGATGGAAGCGCCCGGCGCGCGCCGCCGCGCTGTCGATATCGATCAGATGCCCTTCGCCCGAAACGCGCTGTCCGACATGGAGCGGCCGGGTGACGGCGGCGCCGATCTCGACGATCTCGCCCGCGAATTCATGGCCGAAGATCATCGGCACCGGCACGGTGCGCGCGGCCCATTCGTCCCAATTATAGATATGGACGTCGGTGCCGCAGATCGCGGTCCGCTGGACGCGGATCAGCACTTCGTCGGCGGCCGGGGTCGGCACGGGCGCGGTGGTGCCCCAGACGCCCTCCGCCGCCTCCAGCTTGGCGAGGCCGAACATCGTGGTCGCGGAAACCGCGCGGCGATCCAGAATGGCGACGCTCATGCCACGATCCCCAATTCGCGGCCGGCAGCACCAAACGCGGCGACCGCCCTGTCGACCTGTTCGGGCGTGAAGGCCGCCGACATCTGCGTCCGGATCCGCGCCAGCCCCTTGGGCACGACGGGAAAGGAAAAGGCGGTCACATAGACGCCGTGATCGAGCAGCCGCTCGGCCAGCGCCACCGCGCGCGGCGCATCGTGGAGCATCACCGGGATGATCGGATGCTCGCCGGGCAGCAGGGTGAAGCCCAGCCCTTCCAGCCCGGCACGGAAACGCGTCGCATTGGCGGTCAACCGCGTGCGCAGCGCCTCGCCCTCATCCGAGCGGGCGATGTCGATCGCCGCCGCCGCCGCGCCGCACACCGCAGGCGCGAGCGCATTGGAGAAGAGATAGGGCCGCCCACGCTGGCGCAGCAACTCCACCAGCGGCCGGCGCGCGGCGACGAAGCCGCCCATCGCGCCGCCCAAAGCCTTGCCGAAAGTGCCGGTGACGATGTCGATCCGCCCCTCGACACCGCGAAACGCCGCCGAGCCGCGTCCACCCTGCCCCAGAAATCCGGTGGCATGGCAATCATCGACCAGGGTCAGCGCGCCATAGCGCTCGGCCAGATCGGCGATACCCGCCAGATTGGCGACGGTGCCGTCCATCGAGAAGACGCCGTCGGTGACGATCAGGATCTGCCCCGATCCCTCGCGCCGCGCCTGTTGCAGCGCCTCCTCCAGCGCCGCCATGTCGTTGGTGGCGAAGCGATAGCGGCGCGCCTTGTCGAGCCGGATGCCGTCGATCAGCGAGGCATGGTTGAGCGAGTCCGAGACGATCGCGTCGTCGGGGCCGAACAGCGGCTCGAACACCGCGCCATTGGCGTCGAAGGCGGCGGCGAACAGGATCGCATCCTCGAAGCCCAGATAATCGGCGATCTGCGCCTCGAGCTGCTTGTGCGGCAATTGCGTGCCGCAGATGAAGCGGACCGAGGCCAGCCCCGCACCCCAGTCGCGCGTCGCCCGGATCGCACCGTCGATGACGCGTTCGTCGGACGCCAGCCCGAGATAATTGTTGGCGCACAGATTGAGGACGTCGCGTTCGCCGTTTGGCGTGGCCACGCGTACCTGCCCACCCTGTGGAGACAGCAGCACGCGCTCGCGCTTGGTCAGCCCCTGGGCGTCGATATCGGCCAGCTCCTGCCCGATTCGCTCGTAAAATGCGTCGTTCGCCAATCCCGCCTCCTCTGCTGGAGACGGGCAAGTACAATATAACGGATTATGAGTCTAGTATCCCGGAAACAGGATTTGCCACTATGGGATCGCTCTGCGAAGCGCCCGATCGAGCGCACGAAGCAATTCGCCCACCCGTCCGCCACCGGCCGGCGCCGGGGGATAGCGGCACAATATCTCGATGAGCTTTGGCGTCGCACGCCGGACAGCGCGATCGGCATGATCCGCGCCGGCATCGGCTGCGCCCGTGACAAGTTCGATGGCCCGGGCGCCATGCGCCGCAGCTCCCAGAATGTGCCTGACCTGGGTGGCGCGCGCCAGGGGATGAAGCCACGGCGCGGACGCCGCGGACATCGCGGCCCGCGCTGCCTGGCTCGCGGCTGCATTTTCGGACTCCTGCGCAGCCTTGAGCGCGGACCAGGCCGCATCGCGTAACGCCTTCACCCGCCGGCCGCCCCGCGCAAACGCCCATGCGGTATCGATGGCATCGCGCGGACGCGGATCCGATGGACAGGATCGCTCGAAGATCTCCAGCACCTCCGCGGCGCTTTCGGCGGCGTAGGCGGTGACCGTGCGAAGATCCTCGATATCGAGAACGATCTCGCCGGTCACGACTAGCTGGTCACCACCAGCAGCGCTTTCGCGTCCCCGGTTCCGTCATTGCGGATCTCATGTTCGACATCGGCGGGGTAGCGCGCGGTCGCGCCCAGCGGCACGGTCTGGCGTTCGCTCGCAGCAATGACCTCGAGCGAGCCTTCGAGCACCGTCAGATGCTCGCGCGTGCCGCGCGCATGCGGTGATGAAACCAGCGCACCGCCAGGGGCAAAGGTCAGTTCATACCATTCCAGGCTGTCGGCGCGGTCGGCGGGGCTGAGAATGCGCAGCAGGCAGCGCCCGTCCTCGGTGCGGATCTCGGGCGTGAACGAGGCGGAGGCGACGTCGATGCGGACGCGCTTTTCGGGCTGGCGAAAACCGATCAGTTCCGAGACATCGACCTTCAGCGCCTCGGCCAGCGCCCAGACCGTCGCCAAGGTCGGGTTGGTCTGTCCGCGCTCGATCTGCGAGAGCATCGATTTCGACACGCCCGAGATCTTGGCGAGCCCATCCAGCGTCAGCCCCTGCCGCCGGCGGAGCTGATGGATATAGGGGCCGATCTGCGGCGAGCCCCCGCTAGGCATGATGGCGGCGCTCCCGGCGCGCGCGAAAAATCCGGCATTGCATGACAATGCCATAGCAAGCGGCAAGCGGCTTGTCGCTCATCGGCGCGCACCGTCGAAATCGCGCAGGATCGCGGCGAACATGTCGATCCCGTCCCACAGATTCTGCAGCCGCAGATTCTCGTTCGCGGCATGCTGGTTGTTGTCGGCATTGACCGTCGGCAGCAGCACCGCCGGCGTCGACAGCCCGTCCGCTATGACGGACATGGGGATGCTGCCGCCCAGCATCGGCGTCACCAGCGGCGGCTTGCCCAGCGCGTGCGTCACCGCGCGGATCACCGCCTGGGTGCCCGGTGCCGATGCAGCGGCGCGATATGCGGGATAGCCCGGCACCCATTCGGCACGCAGCACCTTGGGATGGCTAAGCAGCATTTCCGCGGTGGGCTCGTCCGCGGTGACGAACCAGCCCTGGTCGCCGAAGAAACGCTCGGTGACGGCGCGGACATGGTCGGGCATCTGGCCCGGCACCAGCCGCATGTCGATCGATGCCATCGCGCGTGTCGGAATGACATTGGCGGCCTTGTCTCCGACCCCGCCGGCGGAGACGCCTCGGATGTTGAGCGCCGGCCGCATGACGCCGTCCATCAGCCTCGGCGCGCCTTCGGTATGACCGATCTGAAGATCGCGGCGCAGCCCGTCCTCGACCGCGGGCAGCGCATCGAGCAGGCGGCGCTCCTCGGCATCGATCGGCTTCACCCCGTCCTCGAAACCGGGGATCGTGACCTGCCCCTGATCGTCGCGCATTGCCGCGAGCAACCGCGCAAGCGCCATGGCGGGATTGGGCGCCCAATTGCCGTAATGGCCCGAATGCAGCCCGCGCCGGGGCCCATAGGCCGTCAGTTCGAGCGACATGATGCCGCGCGCGCCGAGGATCACCTGCTGCGCACCGCTCGCATGGACCGGGCCGTCGCACAGGATCCAGAGATCGGCCTTGAGTGCATCGGCATGGGCGCGGAGCTGCGCCGCGATATCGGGCGACCCGGCTTCCTCCTCTCCGTCGAGGAACAGGATCACATTGACGCCAGGCGCCTGCTTCGTCGCGCCGAGCGCATCGATCGCGCGCAGGATCGCGACAATCGGTGCCTTGTCATCGCTCGCCGAGCGGCCATAGAGCCGGGCTTCGGGCGCCAGCGCGGTCGGCGGACCAGCCAGGTCGATGACGGGCGCGTCGGCGCCGGGACCGGCGCGCAGCACGGGCTGGAACGGCGGCGTCCGCCATTCGGGCTGGCCGACGGGCTGGCCGTCGAAATGCGCGTAGAAACCGAGCGTGCTCCGCGCGCCGGGCACATCGCGCCGCGCGATGATCGAGGGTTTGCCGGCATTGCCCGTCTGGATCCGCGTGACCGAGAAACCGCGCCGCTTCAGCATCGCGTCGAGTGCGCGGACGTTCGGCTCTATCTCGGCCGCCGTGCCGCCGGCATTGGGGATGGCGACGAAATCGGCGAGTTCGCGCACGATCTCCCATTCATGGGCGATGCGATATTGGCGAACCGGATCGGGCCTGGCCGGCGCGGCGAGCGCGGGCACCGGCAACAGGGCGGCGAACGCAACAATCGGCAGCGGAAGACGGCGGATCATGATGCGAGTGCGGTGACAGCGGGCATGGCGTGGATTCCCCTTCCGACGATGCGTCGGGACGATGAATAGGACGCCCGCGCGCGATTACAAACGCCGATCAGATCGGCATCGCATCGATCATCCACATCATGAAATGATGCGATATATAGCCTTTGTCTATAGTTGAAATTTCGCGATTTGCAGCGCAGCATGCCCGTGCGCAAAGCAGGGCGGCCTGCGATCGGCGACGACGGAAACCAAGTCCGTTCCACAACATCGCGGATATCGAGCAGAGCATAGCCTATGCCGGTCACGACATATAATCCAACCCGAACGCCGCACGAATGCCCCGGCTCGACGCAAGCACATGGCGCACACAATCCCACCGATCACCCGGAATGGCGAGATTCCGTAATCATGGGCCGGCTGGATTCGGTATAGCTGTGAGCTATGGAGCTATGAACCCTTTGTGCTGGATTTGTGACGGCCAACGCATTGATGTTGCGTTGCGACAATAAAATCAGGGGGACTCGATATGACCGCGCTTGCTTCACAACCTTTTCCGGGGAGCGCGGCACGTCGCGCAAAGCGCCTTCTTCTCGCCGGCGGCAGCGCGATGCTGTGCCTGGCGCATCCGGCCCTGGCCCAGACCGCACCACAGACGCCGCAGGCCGCCGAGGCCGAACCGGAAGCCGACATCGTCGTGACCGGCTCGCTCGTCCAGCGCAACGGCTTCGACACCCCGACCCCGGTGACGGTGATCGGCGCCGAAACGCTCAGCCGCGTGGCGGCACCCAATATCGCCGACGTCATCAACCAGATGCCTTCCGTGCGCCCCTCGCTGACCCCGACCAGCACGGTCAATCTCGGCAGCCTCGCCGCCGGCAACTATATCGACCTGCGCGGCCTGGGTTATCA
>JASBTC010000306.1 GCA_030148625.1 Sphingobium sp.
CACAACCCTCTCCCACTGAAGAGGGAGAGGGCTTTAGGTTCAGAACTGAAGCGGCCCGTCCAACTCTTTGACCTGACAGGGCAGGCCATGGAGGTTCAGCATGTCCATGAACGGATCGGGATCGAACTGTTCCATGTTGAACACGCCGTCGCCGCGCCATTTGCCGGTCAGCATCATCGCGGCGCCGATCATCGCCGGCACGCCGGTGGTATAGCTCACCGCCTGGTTGCCGGTTTCCTCATAGGCGTCCTCATGGTCGCAAATATTGTAGACATAGACCGTCTTCGCCGCGCCGTCCTTCTCGCCCGTGGCGATGTCTCCGATATTGGTCTTGCCGTGCGTCGTCGGACCCAGGCTCGACGGTTCGGGCAGCACCGCCTTCAGGAACTGCAGCGGAATGATCTCGCGGCCTTCATAGATCACCGGATCGATCCGGGTCATGCCGACATTCTGCAACACTTCCAGATGCTTGAGATATGCATCTCCGAACGTCATCCAGAAACGGATGCGCTTGATCTCGGGATAGTGCTTCGCCAGCGACTCCAGTTCCTCATGATACATGAGGTACATGTTCTTCTCGCCGACGCTTTCGAAGTCGAACGTCTGCTTGTGGCTGAGCGCGGGGCCTTCCACCCATTCGCCGTTCGCCCAGTGGCGCGACGGCGCGGTGACTTCGCGGATGTTGATCTCCGGATTGAAGTTGGTCGCGAAATGCTGGCCATGGTCGCCGCCATTGCAGTCGAGGATGTCGAGCGTGTCGATGCGGTCGAGCAGGTGCTTCTTGATGTAGCTGGCGAAGACCGAGGTAACGCCGGGATCGAAGCCCGATCCGAGCAGCGCCATCAGCCCGGCTTCCTTGAAACGGTCATGATAGGCCCATTGCCAGCCATATTCGAACTTCGCTTCGTCGCGCGGCTCGTAATTGGCGGTGTCGAGATAATCGACGCCGGCCTTGAGGCAGGCATCCATGATCGACAGATCCTGGTAGGGCAGCGCCAGATGGACGACGAGCTTGGGCTTCACGCGCTCGATCAGCGCGGCGGTTGCCTCGACATCGTCGGCGTCGACTTCGGCAGTGTCGATCGTGACGCCGGTGCGCGCCTTCACCGACTCGGCGATCGCGTCGCATTTCGCCTTGCGGCGGCTCGCGAGCGTGATGTGCGAGAAGATGTCGGTGTTCATCGCCATCTTGTGCACCGCGACGGACCCGACGCCGCCTGCGCCGATCACCAGAACCTTGCTCACACCCATCTCCATTTGCCGGGGGAAAGGGCGGCTATATAGGGATGCTTCGTGACAGGGCAAAGTACGACATGACGATGCGCTGGAACGATCACGTCGATGCGAACCCCTAGAGCCCCCCTGATGCGCAAGCCCAATCGAGACGGCGTCCTCGCCGCCGCCGCGAAGATCGCCGAAATCCTTCCGGAAACCCCGTTGCTGTCGTTCGAGCATGAGGGGCACAAATTCTGGTGCAAGGCCGAATCGCTTCAGCCGATGGGCGCGTTCAAACTGCGCGGGGCCTGGCATCGTCTGACCGATCTCGATGCCGATGAGCGCGCGGCCGGCGTCGTCGCCTTCTCCTCCGGCAACCATGCCCAGGGGGTCGCCTGGTCGGCGAAGCGGCTCGGCATGCCGTCGACGATCGTCATGCCGGCCGATGCGCCGCGCAAGAAGCTGGAGAACACCCGCGCGCTTGGCGCCGAGGTCATGCTCTACGATCGGATGAAGGAGGATCGGGCGGTGATCGGCGCAGCGCTGGCAGCAGAGCGTGGCGCGACGCTCGTGCCCAGCTTCGACGATGCCTGGGTGATCGAGGGGCAGGGCAGCGCCGGCATCGAAGCGACGGCCCAGTTGGAGCGAATCGCCGGCGGCGGCCCCGACCGGATCGTCATTCCCTGTGGTGGCGGCGGTCTGTCGGCCGGAATCGCGCTGGCCTGCCCCGAAGCGGAGATCGTGATCGCAGAACCTGAAGGCTGGGATGACATGTGCCAATCGCTCGCGGCGGGTGAGATCATCCCCGTCGGCCCCAATCCGCCGCCGACCGCATGCGACGCGCTCCAGACGCTGCGCGTCTCGCCACTGACGTTCGATGTGTTGCGGTCGCGCGGCGCGACCGGTGTCGCGGTGAGCGAGGCCGAGGTGGCGGCGGCGATGCGCTTCGCGTTCGATACGCTGCGCCTGGTGATCGAGCCGGGCGGCGCAGCCGCCCTTGCGGCGGTGCTGGCGGGCAAGGTCGCGGCGAGCGAGCGGACGTTGATCATCCTGTCGGGCGGCAATGTCGATGCCGCTCAGTTCGCGGCAGTGTTGGCGGGGTGAGCGGCGTTTATGGCTCGGTCGCATCCTTTGCGGTTGCGGTCGGCCCCGCAATCCTGATGATCGCCGCATTCGCGCTGGCGATCGGTGGTGTCAGCCTGATCCGCAAGGGCAATCGGCAGAAAGGGATATTGATGATTGTCTGTGCCGCTGTGTTCGTCGCCAATGTCGCGATCCTGACGGCATGAGCGGCGCCCGAATCTTCGATTTCACCGACGCGCTGGTACGGACGCCCGCGCCGAGCGTCGCCAACGGCCTGCGTGCCGGGGGGCAGGACGATCCGGACTATGCGGCGGTCCTGGCCGAACATGGCGGCTATGTCGCAGCATTGCGCGCGGCGGGCGTCTCGGTCGAGATCCTGCCGCCGCTCGATGCCTATCCCGATTCGGTTTTCGTCGAGGATCCTGCTTTCGTCATTCCCGAAGGGGCGATCCTGCTGCACCCCGGCACGCCGAGCCGCGCAGGGGAACGTGCGGAGATCGCCGACGCGCTTCGGCGGCGATTCGGTGTGGTGCTCGCGCTCGATCGCGGCCATGCCGATGGCGGTGATATCTTGATCCTGCCTGACGAGATACTGATCGGGCTGTCCGCCCGCACCGATCGCGAGGGTGCCGAGCGCTTCGCCGAACTGGCGGGCGAACTGGGGCGCCGGGTCCGTATCGTCGAGCCGCCCAGGGGCACGCTGCATCTGAAGACCGCTTCGTCGCTGATCGACGAGCGGACGGTGATCGCGACCCCGGCGCTGGCCGGGGCTGATCTGTTCGGCGATGTCGATGTCGTGACGACGCCCGAGGGCGAAGAGGCGGCGGCGAACCTGTTGCGCGTCAATGAAACGGTGCTGGTCGGCGCGGCCTATCCGGCGACGGCCGCGCTGATCGAAGCGCGCGGCCTGTCCGTGGTTCCGCTGGCCGTGTCGGAGATCGCGAAGATCGACGCCGGCCTGTCCTGCATGTCGCTGCGCTGGCGGGCCTAGAGCCTGATCGCTTGAGGTGGAAGCGCTACGCGCTTCCGCCGATGGCGTGAATCAGGCTCTATTCATATGGTTGAGACCATGATTCACACTTCAGATTGATTCAATCTGAAGTGATCTTGGTCTAAGGCTGAACCCTTGCGGTGGAAACGCTTCACACTTCAGGCTGTGACAGCCTGAAGTGATCGCGGTCCGGCCGATCACTTGATCGGCGAGTTCGGGTCCAGACGCATGTCCAGATAATTGTCGACGGCACGCATCATCTCGTCGAGCTCATGCTCGAAGAAGTGGTTTGCCCGCGGAATCTCGTCGTGATGGATGGTGATGTGCTTCTGCGTGCGCAGCTTGTCGACCAGCTTCTGCACCGCGCCGGGCGTTACCACTTCGTCGCCGGTTCCCTGCACGATGATGCCGGAGGCCGGGCAGGGCGCCAGGAAAGTGAAGTCGTACATGTTCGCCGGCGGCGCGATCGAGATGAAACCGCGCACTTCGGGGCGGCGCATCAGCAATTGCATGCCGATCCACGCGCCGAAGCTGAAGCCCGCGATCCAGGTGGTCTGGGCTTCGGGATGGAAGCTCTGCACCCAGTCGAGCGCCGCCGCCGCGTCCGAAAGCTCGCCGACGCCGTTGTCGAACGTGCCCTGGCTCTTGCCGACGCCGCGGAAGTTGAAGCGCAGCGTCGCGAAGCCGCGGCGCTGGAAGGTCTTGTAGAGCGCCTGGGTGATCCGGTCGTTCATCGTGCCGCCGCCCTGAGGGTGCGGATGCAGGATCATGGCGACGGGTGCGCGTGGGCGGGGCGGTGGGCTGAAGCGGCCTTCGAGGCGCCCTTCGGGGCCGGGGATGATGACTTCTGGCATGGCACCTTCGTGCTGAAATTGGATTGGGTGCGTGGCTCCATGCGGGATGGGGCTGTGCGCGGTCGCGCCAGCCTATATAGATGCGCCTCACGGTTTCGCAATCGTCGGGAGCTTTAGCGGGTGAGCGACCGCCTTTATCTGGATCACGCGGCAACGACGCCCGTGCTTTCCGCTGCACAGGCAGCAATGAACGACGCCATGACGCGATGGGCGAATCCGTCCTCGCCGCATGCCGAGGGCCGCGCCGCGCGCGCGGCCCTCGAGGATGCGCGTGCCCGGGCCAAGGCGGTGCTGGGCTGGACGGGCGAACTGATCTTCACCAGCGGCGCGACCGAAGCGATTCGGATCGCGCTGGCCCGCGCCAAGGCCGATGCGGTGCTGGTTGCCGCGACCGAGCATGACGCCGTTCATCGTGCCGCGCCCAAAGCCTTTTTCCTCCCCGTCCAGGGCGATGGCACTGTTGCGGGCCATGCGCTGACGGGGCGACTCGGCGCGCTCGGCGCCGAACGGCCGCTGGTTGCGGTCCAGTCGGCGAACAGTGAAAGCGGTGTCCTGCAGCCGCTTGCCGAATTGATCCCGATCATTCGCGCCAAGGGCGGGCTGGTCTTTGCCGATTGCGCACAGTCGGCGGGCAAGCTGGCGCTGCCCGATGCCGACCTGATCGCGATCTCGGCGCACAAGCTGGGCGGGCCGCCGGGGATCGGCGCCCTGCTGGTGCGCGATCTCGGCGATCTGGCGCCTGAAGGCGGCCAGGAAAAGGGCTATCGCGGCGGCACCGAGAATCTGCCGGCCGCGGTCGGCTTCGTCGCCGCGCTCGAGGCATCGCGGGCCTGGCTCAAGCGCGCCGAGGATCTGCGCGCGCATCTCGACGGCGCCATCGAGGCCGCGGGCGGCCAGGTGGTGGCGCGCAAGAGCCCGCGCATTCCGACCATCGCATCCTATCGCATGCCGGGCATGGCGGCGTCGGCACAGCTCATCCAGTTCGACATGGCCGGGATCGCGGTGTCGGCGGGCAGCGCCTGTTCGTCGGGCACGCTGAAATCAAGCCATGTCCTTGCCGCGATGGGCTGGGACGAGCGCGACGCGGCCGAAGTGATCCGCGTCAGTTTCGGCGCGCAGACGACACGCTCGAACGTCTATCGTTTCGTCGATCAATGGCAGCGGCTCGCCCGCGAAGCCAGGGCCCGCGCGGCGTGAACCGCACCATCTATCTCGACTATCAGGCGACCACGCCGC
>JASBTC010000313.1 GCA_030148625.1 Sphingobium sp.
AGCGCGAAGCCGAGGTCGGTGCAGGTCGGCGCGCGTTCGAGCCGCGACGCCTCGATCAGCGCGGCGAGACCGACGTTGCGGCGGCCCGCCATCACCTTGACGCCCTGCGCCACGAAGGCGCGGTTGAGCCCGCGCAGCGACGCGACGTCGGCGACGGTGCCGAGCGCGACGATGTCGAGCAGGTCGATCAGCCGTGGTTCGGCGCGGGTGGCGAAATGGCCGCGCTGACGCAGCAGGCGGAGCAAGGCGGCGCCGAGCAGGAAGGCGACGCCGACCGCGGCGAGATGGCCGTGCGCCGCGCCCTCATCCTCGTCGAGCCGGTTGGGATTGACCAGCGCATAGGCGGCGGGCAGCGCGCTGGCGCATTTGTGGTGGTCGACGACGATCACGTCGACGCCGGCCGCCTTGGCCATGTCGAGCGCCTCGAACGCCTGTGCGCCGCAATCGACGGTGACGATCAGGGTCGATCCGGCCTCGGCGATGCGGACCAGCGCCTCGCCCGACGGGCCATAGCCCTCCATCAGCCGGTCGGGGATATAGGCGCGGGCGTTGAGCCCGAGATCGCGGAGCAGCCGGATGAGCAGCGCGGCGGAGGTGGCGCCATCGACGTCGTAATCACCGAAGATCGTCACCGTCTCGCCCGACAATACCGCCGCGACCAGCCGTTCGGCGGCGCGATCCATGTCACGGAAGATCGACGGATCGGGCATGAAACCGCGGATGCTGGGTGTGCGATGGGCATCGAGCGCGTCGCGCGGGCAGCCGCGCGTCAGCAGCAACTGGGTGACGAGATCGTCGGGCTCGAAATCGACATCGCGCGCGCCGGTCTCCCGCCCACGCCAGCGCCAGGGCTGGCCGAGAATCGATCGCGAGATGTTGAGTGCGGGAGTCATCCCACCGTCCTAGACCGTTCGTAGCGCAAGGTGAATCCCGCGCTTCCCACTCATTTCGCGATGGGCGTCATTTCACGACGGGCAATATGATCCGGGAGGCCATGTCGGGCGTCGAGAAGACGCGTTGGGTCACGACCTTATAGGCTTCGGGCGGCGCCTTTGCGATATTGGGGACGAAGGTCTGCGGATTGCGGTCGAGCATCGGGAACCAGCTCGACTGGACCTGCACCATGATCCGGTGCCCCTTCAGGAACACATGGTTGCGGTCGCGCAGGGGGAATTGCCAGGCCATCGCCTTGCCGGGCGTCAGCGCCGCCGGCTTCTCGCGCGAGCCCAGCCAGCGCCCGCGCTGAACCTCCATCGCGATCGGCAGCTGATAGCCGTTGATCGTGTCTCCATAGCCGCCGATCGGCGGCGCGCCGTCGCCCCAGGGCGCCTTCTGCGCATCATTGGGATAGACGTCGATCAGCTTGACCACGAAATCGCTGTCGGTGCCGCTTGTCGAGGCGAAGAGCGTTGCGGCCACTTCGCCGCTGACCGTCAGATCCGCCTCCAGCGGCGCGCTGACATAGGTCAGCACATCGGGGCGGCCGTCGACGAAGCGCTGGTCGCGGGCTTCCCACCAGCACCAGTCGCCGCACGGATAGGTGGGCGAGATCGGGCGCGCGCGGAATGGGACCGGTCGGGCCGGATCGGAGACATATTCGCGATAGCCGCTGCCCGCGGGCACGACGCCCGGCGCGGTGAAGGACAGCGTACCGTCGGCATGGAAATAAAGATTGGTCGGCTTTGCGTCCCTGGGCGGCCAGGCGGCGTAGCTTTTCCATGTGTTGGAGCCGCTCTGGAACATGCGCGCTTCCCATGCGGGCTTCGCACCCTTGCCGTGCAGCCAGTAGCGGAAGAAGGGCGCCTGGATGTCGGTCTGGAATTGCGTTCCGGTATCGGTGCCCAGCGGCACGACCGGGCCGATCATATCGCCCTTGCCAGTCCAGCTGCCGTGATTCCATGGGCCGGCGACCATCACGTTGAGGCCGTCGGGGTCATTCCGTTCGGCCTTGCGATAGATTTCCCAACTGCCCCAGGGATCTTCCTGGTCCCAGAAACCGGCGACGTTCAGCGTCGGCACCTTGGTTTTACCGAGATGCTCGGTCCAGCGCTCACGCTTCCAATGCGCGTCATAGTCGGGATGGTCGATCAGCGCCCGGAACGCAGGCACGCGGCCCTTCATATAGCGGGCCTCGATGGTCTCGACATTTCCCTGCGCCAGGAACCAGTCGTAGAGATCCCAGGCATCGCCATAGGGGAAATCGGCATTGTCCATCTTCTCGGCCTGGAGCCCCCATAGCCAGTCGGTCGCATAGCTCAGCCGGATCGCGCCGTAGCGATGGAGATCGTCGTTCATCCACCAGTCCGACCAGGCGGCCTGCGGACTGACCGCCTTCAACGCCGGATGCGGGTTGATCAGCGCGATGGCGGCGCCCAGTCCGGGATAGGAGACGCCGAGCATGCCGACCTTGCCGGTGTTGCCGGGCAGGGTCTTCACCAGCCAGTCGATGGCGTCATAGGCATCGGTCGACTCGTTGATCGCCCTGGGATTGTCGGGATCGACCGCCATCGATGCGCTGAAAGTCCCGTCCGACTTGAACCGCCCGCGCATGCTCTGCAGCACGACGATATAGCCATCGTCCATCATCGCACGCAGATAGCCCGGTGCCTGGCGCGGCGCAGCGGCGGGCAGACCATAGGGCGTGCGGACGAGCAGTATGGGAAGCGGGCCGCTCTTCGCCCTGGGCCGCAGCACGACGGTCTGCAGCTTGGCTCCGTCACGCATCGGCACCATCAGTTCCTGATAGGTGAAGGGCGATTGGACGGCGGCTTCGGCAGGCGCGGTCTGGGCTGGAAGCGGGGTGGGGCCGGCAAGGAGCAGCGCCGTCGCGGCTGCGGCTGTCGAAAGCAGGACGCGAAGCATGACGTTCCCCGGTGCAGAGTCGATCCATCGACCATCCACCAACGTCCCGTCGCTGTCCAGCATGGTGCTGGGCTGCGTGTCGCAATCCGGAAGGATCAAGCTCCAGGCCCGGCTACTCTCCGGCCATGGTCTCCGCCTCGATCACTTCGGCTTGCGGTGTTCGCCCCTTACCCAGCGCACCGTGCCCGAACTGGCGCGCATCACGACGCTTTCGGTGGTCATCAATCCGCCGCGCTTGCGCTTCACGCCCTCGAGCAGCGAACCGTCGGTCACGCCGGTCGCGGCGAAGATGCAGTCGCCCTTGGCCAGTTCCTTCAGGTCATAGACCTTGTCGAGATCGGTAATGCCCCATTTGCGGGCGCGTGCCTTCTCGTCCTCGTTGCGGAACAGCAGGCGGCCCTTGAACTGGCCGCCGACGCAGCGCAGCGCCGCGCAGGCGAGCACGCCTTCGGGGGCGCCGCCCGATCCCATATACATGTCGATCGTGGTTTCGGGATCGGTGGTGGCGATGACGCCGGCGACGTCGCCGTCGGGAATCAGCATGATTCCGCAGCCGATCGCACGCAGTTCGGCGATCAGTTTCTCGTGGCGCGGACGGTCGAGCACACAGACGATGATCTCGGACGGATCGACGCCCTTGTGCGCGGCGACAGCGCAGACATTGTCCTTCACCGAGCGGTTGAGGTCGATGATGTCGTCGGGATAGCCGGGGCCGACCGCGAGCTTCTCCATATAGACGTCGGGCGCGTTGAGCAGGCCGCCCTCTTCGGAGATGGCAAGCACCGCAAGCGCGTTGGGGCCGGCCTTGGCGGTGATGGTGGTGCCTTCGAGCGGGTCGAGCGCGATGTCGATCTTCGGACCGGTGCCGATCGCATTGCCGACCTTCTCGCCGATGAAGAGCATCGGCGCCTCGTCGCGCTCGCCTTCACCAATGACGACGGTGCCGTCCATATAGAGATCGTTGAACGCCATGCGCATCGCTTCGACCGCGGCGGCATCGGCCGCCTTCTCGTCGCCACGACCGATCAGCGTCGATGCCGCGATGGCCGCGGCTTCGGTGACGCGGACCATTTCGAGCACCAGGACGCGGTCGAGAATCCGGCTTGCTTCAACCATCGGCTTCGTGTTCCCCTTTATCGGCTGCGGAAGCGCGATAGGCGAGGGTTGTTGCAATGTCGAGAATCGCCGTCGGTGCTTTCTGCCTTTCGGCGATTCTGGCGTTCGCTCCACCGCTTATGGCGCAGGCCAGGCCAGTGACCGCCGAGAGCGCGCTCGACAATTACAAGGACATGCTCGCGGTTGCGGACGCGCGATGTGCGGGCGTCGATCCGATATCGGGTGAAATCCTGGTGTGCGGCAAGCGCGACGACCAGCGCGCACGCTTGCCGTTGCGCGGCGAACGGGATGCGCGGGACGGAGAGCGGCGAGCGACCGGCGACATGCCCGGCGCCTCTGCGGCGCGGATGCGCACCGGATCGTGCGGTGTCGTCCAGACCGGCGAATCATGCACGGGCGGACTGTCGGTGTTTGCAGCAGGGCGCGCCGCGGTCCAGGGGATCAAGCGGTTGATCGATCCGGATGGCGCGATCGAACCGCCGCCGATTCCGGGCCGGAAATAGAGGGCTTACTCTCCCCAGAACACGCGTCATTCTGGCGAAAGCCGGAATGACGCTGGTGTTCAAAGATCCAGGATATGCATCAGCATCGGCTGGCCGGTCAGGCTGTCCGATCCGGCAAGCCGCTCCAGCGCGTCGGTGACGCAGCGTTCCGGGCAGGCATGGGTCACCAGCACGATCAATGCGCCGCCATCCTCGCTTGCGCCGCGCTGGATGAAGCTTTCGATCGAGACGCCGGCATCGCGCATCGCGGTGGCGATTTCGGCGAGCACGCCGGTGCGGTCCTGCACCGTCAGGCGCAGGAAGCTGCGGCCGGTCCGGTCACCCGAATCGGCGCGCGGCGGCCGCGCCAGCGATCCGACGGGCATGGCGAAGGCCGGCCCATATTCGTTGCGCGCGACATCGATCAGATCGGCGACGACCGCCGATGCGGTCGGACCGTCGCCGGCGCCGGCGCCCTGGAAGAACAGCCGCCCGACGAAATTGCCTTCTGCCACCACGGCGTTGAGCGAGCCCGAGACATGCGCCAGCGGATGCGCCATCGGCACGAGGCAGGGATGGACACGCTGGAACAGCCCGTCGCCGTCTGCCTCCGCCAATCCGACCAGCCGGACACGGAAACCAAGCGCCTGTGCTTCCAATATGTCGGCCGCGATCAGGTGGCGGATACCGGTGGTCGCGACACCGTCGAAATCGAGCTCGCTGCCGAACGAAAGGCTGGCGAGGATCGACAGCTTGTGCGCGGCATCGACGCCGTCGATGTCGAAGCTCGGATCGGCCTCGGCATAGCCCAGCGCCTGCGCTTCGGCGAGGACATCGGCAAAGTCGCGCCGGTCCTTTTCCATCGTCGTCAGGATATAGTTGCAGGTGCCGTTGAGGATTCCGTAGACCCGCTTGATCTCGTTGGCGGCCGCGCCTTCGCGCAGCCCCTTGATCACCGGGATGCCGCCGCCGACCGCGGCCTCGAATTTCAGCGGAATGTCCTGCGCGTCGGCGATGCCGGCCAGGCTCAGGCCGTGATGCGCGATCATCGCCTTGTTGGCGGTGATGAACGCCTTGCCCGCGCCCAGGGTGCGGCGCGCGAGCGCAAGTGCCGGCCCGTCCGATCCGCCGATCAGCTCGACCACGGCATCGACGCCCTCGATCTCGCCGAGTGTCGTCATGTCGTCGACCCATTGGAAGCCCGAGATATCGACTCCGCGATCCTTGCTGCGGTCGCGCGCGGAGACCGCGACGATCTCGATCGCGCGGCCCGCCCGCCGTTCGATGAGTGCCCGGTTGACCTCGAGCAGGCGAATCACGCCGCCGCCCACAGTGCCAAGTCCCGCCATCGCCACTCTCAGCGGTTCCGCCATAACGCTTCTTTCCCCTTGGTTCGCGGCTCTCCTAGAGCGTGATTGCCCGAGGTGGAAGCGCTTCGTGCTTCCTCCGATGCCGTCATGGTGCGCCACATTCCATCGGTGGTCCGCCGCGCTCCACCCCGAACGTGACGATAGGCTATTGACTGGACGGCGCCGGAATGTTGCCCTCTCGGTTCGCCCTGGGGGGCGAGTCCCCGGGGCGTGGATCCACCTGTTTGCAGGGAGAGAGACTGTGCCGCCCCGAAACACCAATATTCCCGCGCATGCTGCGCGCCATCCCGATGAAATGCTGATCGGACTCGATTCGACGCTCGATGGAGTCGATGGCGATCTCGACGATTATGATCCCCGTCAGCGCGACGAGATCCTCGCGGCGACGGGGGACGGCGAGACCCGCCATGTCTTTCTGCTCGACCAGGGCGAATAGGGTCGATCCTGACGCTGGAGCATTTTCTTTGATCGCTGCAAGGCAATAACGCCTCGCGTGCGCGGCCGCGTCTGCTAAGGCGCGCGGCATGGATGCGCGTACCTCGCATGGCCGGACCGGACTGTTCTACGGATTGTCGGCATATCTGATCTGGGGTTTCCTCCCGGTCTTCTTCAAGCAGCTTGGATCGGTTTCGGCCGGGGAAGTCGTGGCGCAGCGCATCCTGTGGTCGCTGGTGCTGTTGGCCGCGCTGATCACGTTCGGCCGACGCTGGCCGCATATGCGCACGGCGCTCCGTAATCCCGTCGCACTGCGTTATCTGGCACTTTCCGCCGCGCTGATCGCGGCGAACTGGCTGGTCTATATCTGGGCGGTTCTCAACGGCCACGTCCTGGCATCGAGCCTCGGCTATTTCCTCAATCCGCTGATCAATGTCGCGCTCGGCGTGATCTTCCTGAAGGAACGGCTCGGCCGGGTGCAGATGGTCGCTGTGGCGCTGGCCGCCGCCGGCGTTCTCGTTCTCGCGGCAGGCGCGGGGTCAGGCCTGTGGATCAGCCTCACCCTTGCCTTCAGCTTCGCCGTCTACGGCCTGCTGCGCAAGATGGCGCCGGTCGAGGCGATCGAAGGCCTGTCGATCGAGACGATGATCCTCTCGCCGTTCGCACTTGGCTGGATATTCTGGCTGTCGGGCACGGAAAAGGCGGCGTTCGGATCGGATTCCACCGTCACGATGCTGCTCGTGATCAGCGGTGTGGTGACCGCCGTGCCTCTGCTATTGTTCGCGGCGGCGGCACGGCGCATGCCCTATGCGACGCTCGGCCTGCTCCAATATGTCGCGCCGACGATCGTCTTCCTGCTCGCCGTCTTCGTTTATGGCGAGCCGCTGACAGTCTCGCACATCCTCTGCTTTACGCTGATCTGGACGGGGCTTGCGGTCTATACGGCCGGCACGGTCGCCGGAATGCGCCGCGTGCAGGTGACCGAACCGACCTGAACCCGGCCGTGCCGGCAGGGTCATTCGGTGATTTTGATCGTGCCCGCGCTGTGGCCGGTCGCACCGGGCGTCAGCGTCAGCGTGAAGGCGTCGCCATCATCAGTCTTGCCCGACAGCCCGGTCGCGGCCTCGGCCACGGCAAAGCTCTCGGCCTTCATCTTTTCCAGGAACCATGCCTTCACCGTCGCCGCGTCGGCGGGTGAATCGAACGCGATCGTCACGGCATCGCCGACCTTGCCCTTCTCCGCCGCGTCGATGTTCATCGACGTCACCTTGGAGCCGGGATAGAGCTTCACTCCGCCGATATCGAAATTGTCGGCGTCGAGCTGGACCTTGGGCAGCTTGATATTGGCTTCGAATCCCGGAACGTCGATCTTCACCTGGCCGCTATTGCCATCGACGCTGGCGACCGCCGGCTTGCCTTCGCTGTCATTGCCCTTGATCGAGATGCTGGTGCCGGTGTCGTCGCCGCCACAGCCGGCGAGCAGCGTCAGGGGGGCAGCCAGGGCAAGAAGGGAAGCGCGCATCGGATCGTCTCCTACTGTATTAAGGTAAGAATACAGCTCTGATGTTCGGCGGTCAAGCGCGGGCGATCATAGCGGCTCGAACCGGATCGGCAGTCCGTCCCTGGGTTTTGGAATCGGCCAATATTGCCACGCCGTCTCGCCCTGGTGCGTGCGCACGATGCGATGCGTGGTCAGCAGATGATAGAAGAAGGTCTTGGCCTGCAGATAAGCGAAGTGGAGCCCCAGGCACATATGCGCGCCGCCGCCGAACGGCACCCAGGCGAATTTATGCCGTCCGCGCGCCGCGTCTGGCGCGAAGCGCATCGGATCGAAGCGTTCCGGATCGGGCCAGATCTCGGGCATTTTGTGGGTGAAGGCGACAGCCGCGGCCACATAGGTGCCTGCCGGGAAATCATAGCCGCCAAAAGAGAAGTCACGCACCGCGCGGCGGGGGATGGACGGAACGGGCGGGATCAGGCGAAGCGTCTCCTTGAAGGCGTAGTCGGTCAGCACGAGCTCATCGACGCGCTCATAGGGCAGCGAATCTCCGTTGAGCCCGAGGCCCAGCATCTCTTCACGCAGCCTTTCCTCCCATTCGGGATTACGGCTGAGTTCCGAGATCATCGACGTGACCGAAGAGGTGATGGTGTCGTGCGCGGCCATCATCAGGAAATTCATGTGATCGACGATCTCGTCGTCGGTCAGCAGGCTGCCGTCCTCATGCGTTGCGCGGCAGATCTGGCTGAACATGTCTTCGCCATCGCCGGCGCGCCGCTTCGGCACTTCGCGTCCGAAATAGTCGAGCAGATATTCGCGGCCCTTCACACCGCGCCGCATGTCGGTGAAGGGCAGGGGAATGCGCACCACGCCGACCGTTGCCTGCACCATGTCGACAAATGCCTGATTCACGCGCTGTGCGTCCGGCCCCAATGGAATGCCCAGAAAGGACGAGGCGGCCAGGTCGAGGGTCAGTTGCTTGATCTCGCGATAGAATAGGATGTCGCGTCCGCTCCAGGCCGGAATCCGTTCGGCAATGCCCTGATTGAGCGACTCGGCATAGCGGCGCATCGGCTCCGGCTTGAAGGCGACGGAAAGCACGCGGCGATGCGCGCGGTGCTTTTCGAAATCGATCAGCATCAACCCGCGCGGGAACAGCAGGTTGAGCATCGGACCCCAGCCCTGCTCCGACGAGAAAAGCTTGTCGCGATCGAACAGGATCAGTTCATTGGCGTCGGGACCAAGCAGCGTGACGGTCCGCCCGCCAAAACTGCGGATACGATAGACCGGACCATATCGCGCGTACATCCGGCGGGTGAAGGCATGGGGGTCGCGGAGCTGGTCGAGCGTCGAGCCGACAAGGGGGCGTCCGTCATGCCCCGGAATATGATCGATTGCCTGGCCGACCCCGCGGGGCAGCCAATGCGGATTGGCCTCGAAGCTGTGGGCATAGGCCATGGCACGACTCCGCCTGTGTTACTGACATTCAAGTTAGTAACGCAGGCGAGTGGTCGGTGGCAAGCGCGAGATCGGCACATATGCGGTCGG
>JASBTC010000316.1 GCA_030148625.1 Sphingobium sp.
CAGGTTGATCACGCCCGCCTTCGACGCCGAATAGGCCGGACAGCCCGCGCCCGACCGGATGCCGGCGACGCTGGCGGTGCAGATGATCGAGCCCGAGCCCTTCTTCATGATCTCCTGCGCGGCGTGCTTCACGATCAGATAGGGTCCGATCAGATTGACCTGCAGGATCTGCTGCCAATCCTCGACGCTGTGATCGAAGATACCGGTCAGCCCGCCCGAAATGCCGGCATTGGCAAAGGCGATATCGAGTCCGCCATAGGAGAGCCGGGCGGTCTGGACGAGGTTCTTCACATCCTCTTCCTTGCCCGCATTCATCTGGATCGCGTTGACCTCGCCGCCTTCGTCGCGGATCAGCTTCGCGGTCTCGTGCACGCTGTCGGCCTTGTCGCCGATCACCAGCCGCGCGCCGTTGCGCGCGAACAGCAATGCTGTCGCGCGGCCGATGCCCGATCCCGCGCCGGTGATGACCGCGCTCTTGCCCTGCAACCGTCCGATCATATGGCGTCTCCTATTCCGCTCCAGCCTTCACCGCGAACGCCCAGGCCGCCTTGGCCAGCGACGGCGCGCGCGCGGCGGTTGCTTCCGCCTGCGCGCTCGACGCGGTGCCTTCGAGGATACGCTTCCTGATTCCCTGGACGATGCCGGTGAGGCGGAACAGATTGTAGCTGAAATACCAGTTGAGGTCCGGCAGACCCGTGCGCCCGGTCGCAGCACAATAGCGTTCCACCGTCTCTTCGAGCGTCGGGATGCCGAGCGCGACAAGATCGAGGCCGCGGATGCCCGAACGGCCCTCCGGCTCGGTCACCCAGTTCATCAGCAGATAGGAGAAATCGGCCAGCGGATCGCCAAGCGTCGAGAGTTCCCAGTCGAGCACCGCCAGCACGCGCGGTTCGGCGGCGTCGAAGATCATATTGTCGATGCGAAAATCGCCATGGACGATCGAGACGCGATCCTGTGCCGGCATCGTCCTGGGCAGCCATTCGATCAGCCGCTCGACCTCGGGCATATGCTCGGTTTCCGAGGCACGATATTGCTTGGTCCAGCGACCGACCTGGCGCTCGAAATAATTGCCCGGCTTGCCATAATCGCCCAGGCCCGCGGCCTCGTGATCGACGCTGTGGAGCGCGGCCATCGTATCGATCATCGCGTGATAGAGGCCACGTCGCTCGCCCGGCGCCATGCCGGGCAGCGAACCGTCCCACAGGTTGCGACCCTCGACCAGGCCCATCACATAGAACATCGATCCGATCACGCCGTCGTCGGTGCACAGCCCATAAGGGCGGGCGACCGGAAAACCGGTGGGATGAAGCGCCGCGATCAGCCGATATTCGCGGTCGACGGCATGAGCGGACGGCAGCAGCGGCCCGAACGGCTTGCGGCGCAGCACATAGGCGCCGCTGGGCGCGTCGATGCGATAGGTCGGGTTGGATTGCCCGCCCTTGAACTTGGTCAGCCGAATCGGTCCCTCGAATCCCGCGACGTTCGCGGTCATCCACGCCGTCAGCGCGGCTTCGTCGAGCCGATCCTTTTCCGGAACCTCGACCGTGCCGGTCATGTTCGCCTGCGTATCCCCGGTCATGCGTCGAACACGATCACGGTGCGCGCCGAGTCGCCCTTGCGAAGCTCGTCGAACGCATGGTTGATCCTGTCGAGCGGCACGCGCTCGGCAATGATGGTATCGAGGTCGAGCAGGCCGCGCATGTAGAAGTCGACGAGGCGCGGGATATCGACCGGGAAGCGGTTGCCGCCCATGATGGCGCCCTGCAGCTTCTTGCCCGACAGCAGGTCCATCGCGCTGAGCCCGGTCTTGTGGTCGAGCGGCATCATGCCGAGCACGGTGGCGGTGCCGCCGCGGCGCAGCAGCCTGACCGCCATGTCGCCCGATGCCGGCCGTCCGACCGCTTCGATGGCATGGTCGACCCCGCCTTTGGTCAGTGCGACGATCTCGTCGACCGCACCTTCCGCCGACGAATCGACCATATCGGTGGCGCCCAGCTTTTCGGCGAGTGCGCGTTTTTCCGGGACAGGATCGACCGCGATGATCCTGCCCGCGCCCGCGATACGCGCCGCATTGATCGCCGCGAGCCCGACGCCGCCGCAGCCGACGACTGCCACGGTCTCTCCGGGCGTGAGCTTTGCCACGTTGAACACGGCGCCGGCGCCCGTCGTCACCGCGCAGCCGAGCACGCTGGCGCGGTCGAGCGGCATTTCGGGATCGATCGCGACACAGGCATGTTCGTGGACGAGCATATGTTCGGCATAGGCCGACAGGTTGAGCATCTGGTTGATCGGCGCACCGCCCATGCTGAGCCGCGGCGGCTCCCCCTTTTTGCGGCGCGTATCCCCGCCCAGGCACAGCGACATCCGGCCGGTGACGCAGAATTCGCAATGACCGCAAAAGGCCGACAGGCAGGTGACGACCGCGTCGCCGACCTTCACCGTCGTCACGCCCTCACCGACCATCTCGACGATTCCGGCCGCTTCATGGCCTGGAATCGCGGGCAGCGGGTGCGGATAGGCGCCGTCGACGAAATGCAGGTCCGACCGGCAGACGCCGCACGCCACCGTGCGAATCAGCACTTCGCGCGGACCGGGCTTGTCGACCGCAATCTCCTCGATGGTGAGGGGCCTTCTGGCTTCGTGGAGGACGGCGGCCCTCATCAGCGCGACCCCGCCGCCGCCTTGGCCGCGGCGATCGCGTCGCGACCGCCATGCTTGCCGAATTCGAGGCGTGCGATCGCGCGGTTATGGACTTCGTCGGGTCCGTCGGCGAGCCGCAATGTGCGGATGCCGGCATAGGCGCGGGCCAGGCCGAAATCCTCGGACACGCCGGCGCCGCCATGCGCCTGGATCGCGTCGTCGATGATGCGCAGCGCCATGCGCGGTGCCGCGACCTTGATCATCGCGATCTCGGCCTGCGCGGCCTTGTTACCCGCCTTGTCCATCATGTCGGCGGCCTTCAGGCAGAGCAGGCGGCACATCTCGATATCGATGCGCGCTTCGGCGATGCGCTGTTCCCATACGCTGTGCTCGGCGACCGCCTTGCCGAAGGCGACGCGCGACAGCAACCGTTTCGCCATCTTCTCGATCGCTTCCTCGGCGACGCCGATGGTGCGCATGCAGTGATGGATGCGGCCGGGCCCGAGGCGGCCTTGCGCGATCTCGAAGCCGCGTCCTTCGCCGAGCAGAATATTCTCCGCGGGCACGCGCACGTCGTCGAGCTGAATCTCCATATGGCCGTGCGGCGCGTCGTCATAGCCGAACACCGGCAGGTGGCGCAGGATCTTCACGCCCGGTGCGTCGAGCGGCATCAGGATCATCGACTGCTGCGCATGGCGCTGCGCCTCGAAATCGGTCTTGCCCATCAGGATCGAGATCGTGCAGCGCGGATCGCCCGCGCCCGACGACCACCATTTGCGGCCGTTGATCACAAAATCGTCGCCGTCGCGCGTGATCCGTGTCTCGATATTGGTCGCGTCGGACGAGGCGACCGCCGGCTCGGTCATCAGAAAGGCGGAGCGGATCTCGCCGTCCATCAGCGGCTTGAGCCACCGGTCCTTCTGGTCACGCGTGCCGTAACGATGGAACACTTCCATATTGCCGGTGTCGGGGGCGGAGCAGTTGAACACTTCCGACGCCCAGCCGATGCGGCCCATTTCCTCGGCGCACAGCGCATATTCGAGATTGGAGAGCCCGGGGCCGTCAAATTCGAAACTGTCGTCGACAGGGGTGCGGCCGGATGCCGGCGGCATGAACAGGTTCCAGATACCGGCCGCCTTGGCGCGGGCCTTCTCCTCCTCGATCACCGGCAGGACTTTCCAGCGCCCGCCTTCGGCCTGCTGCGCATGATAATCATGGTCGCGCGGACGAACATGCGTCTCGATGAAGTCGCGAACGCGGTCGCGCCAATAGGCTTGCCGCTCGGTCAGGGTGAAGTCCATCGCGTCTCTCCTGCCTCAGATTTTCGATCGTGCCCGATAGGCGAAAGCCGATTCCGCCCGGCTTGTGAACCCCCGATTTTTAGGCGTCGACCGCATTGTTCCCGCCTTCCGCTACGGCAAGCTGGCGCAGTCGCGCTTCATGTTCCGCACGACCAAAGGGGAATCGCGTGAAGATCCATGCCGCGCACAGCCCGATCGCGACGGTCAGCCCTGCATAGGCCGCCATCAGCCGCGTGATCACCGTTGAGTCGACCGCCGCGGGTTGCGCTTCGGCCGGGAAACCGATCGCGCCGAGCAGCGCGCCCGACAGGAAGATGCCGACTCCCGTCACGCATTTCTGTGTGAAGAAGAATCCGGCGAAGAACAGCCCTTCGGTGCGCTTGCCCGTTTTCGCTTCGGACGCTTCGGTGACGTCGGCGACCATCGAGGCGGTGAGGATCATCACGCCGACGCCCGCGGCGGTCGAAAGCGCCATCAGTGAAAGGAAGGCCGGCATCAGCAAGGGCGCGCCGTTGGCCGGGAACAGGCCGGCGAGTCGCAGCCAATAGGGCAGGGTGGCGAAGGTGAGGCTGACGATCGCGAGCAATGCCGCGGCATCCTTCTTGCCCATCCGGCGCGAAATCGCGGCGACGCCGAGAAAGGCGAGCACCACGCCGGCAAACAGGGCAAGCGCATAGGTGATGAAGGCGACTTGCGGGAACTCCCAGACGAACAGCAGTAGATAGTTGCTGAGCGCGAAGGTCAGGCCCTGATTGGCGAAGGCGAAAAGGGCGGCCGCCATCAGGATCAGGAAGGGACGGTTGCTCAATGTCCCCGTGATCGCGCGCAGCGTCGGGCCAAGGGGCAGCCGCTCCGGCGCGGTGGCGTGGCGGCGCGCATAGGCGCGGTGTGTGCCGATCGCCGAGACCAGCACGGCGACGAGCATGATCGCCGCGCCGACCAGGGCGAAACGATGATAACCATTGGGATTGAGCTGTCCGACGGGATGGCCGGGCTCGGGCACCAGCAATGCCGCGAAAGCGAGCACCAGCATCGCAAGGCCACCCGCCCAGCCGAACAAATAGCGATAGCGCAGCACCGCGGTCCGCTCGTGATAGTCGCGCGTGATTTCGGGCGCGAGCGCCAGCGACGGCACTTCGTAACAGGAGACTACCGCGCGGACGAGAATCGCGATGCCGATCAGATAGGCGAACTGCACCCCCGGCGACGCATCGGGCGGATTCCACAGCAGCACCCACACCAGTGCGATCGGCACGGCGGAAAGATAGAGCCAGGGATGGCGCCGGCCCCAGCGCGAATGCGTCTGATCCGAAAGATGGCCGACCAGCGGATCGATGCACGCATCGACGAGCAGCGCGACCATGATCGCCAGCCCGACCTGATGTGCGGGCAGGCCCACCACCTGATTGTAGAAGAGCAGCAGGAAAACGGAGAAACCGTTATCCTTGATGCCATAGGCGACGGCGCCGAAACCATAGGCCAGCTTGGTGCGCAGGGGGACGCGATGAGACGCTGATTCGCTCTCGACTCTCAAGGGCCATCCTCTCTTTTCCGCGGCAAGCATGGGGGGTGGCACGGGCATGGTCAATGCGCGCGCCGCTGACGCTACGGCACCCGCGATTCCCGCAGAATCCCTTGCTTGGGCGGTTTTGCGGCCATAGTCTCGGGCATGAAATCATGCTCGGAGAGGAGCGACGAATGAGCGACCTTGAGACCTTCCGCGCGGAAACCCGCGCCTGGCTGGAGGCCAATTGCCCCGCCGAGATGCGCGAGCCGGTGAAGGACGAGACCGACGCCTGCTGGGGCGGCCGCAATCCCACTTACAAGAACCCCGCGCAGAAGCTGTGGATGGACCGGATGGCCGAAAAGGGCTGGACGGTGCCCGACTGGCCGAAACCCTATGGCGGCGGCGGCCTCTCGCCCGCCGAGACCAAGATCCTCCGCCAGGAAATGGCATCGCTCGGTTGCCGTTCGCCGCTGTCGTCCTTCGGCATCTGGATGCTCGGCCCCGCGCTGCTCAAATTCGGCACTGAGGAACAGAAGGTCCATTATCTCAACCAGATCGCCAAGGGCGAGATCCGCTGGTGCCAGGGCTATTCGGAGCCGGGTTCGGGCTCCGATCTCGTCTCGCTCCAGACCTTCGGCGAGGACAAGGGCGACCATTGGGTCGTCAACGGCCAGAAGATCTGGACGAGCTATGCCGACAAGGCCGACTGGATCTTCTGCCTCGTCCGCACCGACAAGGACGACAAATATAAGGGCATCAGCTTCCTGCTATTCGACATGGCGACGCCGGGCGTCACCACCAAGCCGATCAAGCTGATCTCGGGCAATTCGCCTTTCTGCGAGACGTTTTTCGACAATGTCGTTGTGCCCAAGGCGCAGATCGTCGGCGAACTCAATCGCGGCTGGGACGTCGCCAAATATCTGCTCGGCCATGAGCGCGAGATGATCTCGGGCGCCGGCAACGCGCCGGTGGGTTCGGTCGGCGCGATGCACAAGGATCTGATGGCGGCCGACCCGATCCTGCGCGGCGACATGGCGCGGCTCGACATCGATACGCTCGCCTTCCGTGCGATGGGCGAGAAGTTCATCGACGAGATGAAAGCGGGCAAGGCCCATCCCGCCCAGCCCAATATGATGAAATATTTCGGCACCGAACTGAACAAGCGCCGCAACGAGCTGGTGATGGCGGCGGGCGGATCGGATGCGCTCGAATGGGAAAGCGAGGCCTCGGGCGGCGGCGGCAAGGCGCGGGCCTGGCTGCGCACCAAGGCCAATTCGATCGAGGGCGGCACCAGCGAAGTGATGCTCAACGTCGTCGCCAAGCGCATCCTCGACCTGCCCGGCGCCTGACCATTCCAATCCTGCGCGCTGCGCGGACCGAAGGACGAAGACATGCCACTTTACCACACCGAAGATCAGGCGATGCTCAAGGACGCCGCCGCCGGCTTCATGAAGACCGAGGCGCCGACCACGCATTTCCGCAAGTTCCGCGACATGGACTGCAAGGACGGCTTTTCGCACGATCTGTGGAAACAATTCGCCGAGATGGGTTTCACCGGCATCCTCGTGCCCGAGGATCAGGGCGGGCTGGGCCTTGGCCATGTCGAGGCGGGAATCGTGCTCGAGGAGATTGGCCGCAACCTGTCGCCCTCGCCCTTCCTCACGACGTCGGTCGCCGGCGTCGAAGCATTGAAGGCCGCCGATGCGGCGCTGCGCGAGCGCTGGTTTCCGGGCATCCTCTCCGGTGAGACGGTGCTGGGCCTGGCGATCGACGAAGGCGCCAAGCACAATCCCGCCGCGATCGCGATGAAGGCCGAGCGCTCGGGCAACGGCTTCAGGCTGACCGGCCGCAAGCAGTTCGTGATCCAGGGCGCCTCTGCCGACATGCTGATCGTCGCCGCGCGCACCGCGGGCAGCGCGGGCGAACAGGATGGCCTGACGCTGTTCGCGGTCGGCAAGGATGCGGCGGGCCTGTCCATGGAAGCGGCGCGGCTGGTCGACAGTGCGATGGCCGCGCATGTCGCCTTCGATGGCGTCGCGGTCGATGCCGATGCGGTGATCGGCGAGGTCGATCAGGGCTGGGCGGTGCTGGCGCGGCTGCTGCGCGCGGGCCGGACCGGTGCGGCGTCGGAGATGGTCGGCGTCGGCGCGGCGGCGATGGACATGACCGTCGATTATCTCAAGCAGCGCAAGCAGTTCGGCCGGCTGATCGGCGAGTTCCAGGCGCTGCAGCATCGCGCGGCGCATCTCTATTCGGAGATGGAGGTGGCGCGCGCCGCCGTGCTCAAGGCGCAGCAGATGCTCGACGAAGGCAGCAAGCACGCCGAACTGATGGTGTCGGTCGCCAAGGCCAAGGCAGGTCAGGCCGCCGGCCTTGCCGTGCGCGAGGGTGTCCAGATGCATGGCGGCATCGGCATGACCGACGAATATGACATCGGCCTCTATATGAAGCGCGACCGCGCGCTTCAGGAATTCATGGGCGACGTCAACTTCCACACCGATCAGGTCGCGCGCGCACACGGATATTGAGCCGGCGCCCCGTCAAAGGGGGAGGATAGGAGCGAAGCGAATGGCGCTGGATCCCGAAATCTTCGACGCGCTTTGCGACGGCGTCCGCCGCTTCGTCGCCGAACGGCTCCGCCCGCGTGAGGCGGAGGTTGCGGATGCCGACGAGATTCCCGAGGATCTCGTCGCGGAGATGAAGGCGCTCGGCCTGTTCGGCATGTCGATCCCGGAGGACTATGGCGGTCTCGGCCTGTCGATGACCGAGGAATTGAAGCTCGCCTTCGAATTCGGCCGCACCAGCCCGGCGATGCGCTCCGCCTTCGGCACCAATGTCGGCATCGGCAGCCAGGGGCTGGTGCTGGCGGGCACGCCCGAGCAAAAGGCCAAATGGCTGCCGCGCATCGCGACGGGCGAGATCGTGACCAGCTTCGCGCTGACCGAGCCCGACGTCGGATCCGACGGCGCGGCGGTGAAGACGCGTGCCGTGCGCGATGGCAGCGTCTATCGACTGACCGGCACCAAGCGCTTCATCACCAATGCCGACAAGGCGTCGCTCTTCACGGTGATGGCGCGAACGGGCGGGGAGGGTGCGCACGGCGTGTCGGCTTTCCTGGTGCCCGCCGACCTGCCCGGCCTGTCGATCGGAAGTCCCGAGAAGAAGATGGGGCAGCATGGCGCGCATGTCTGCGACGTGATCCTCGACGACGTCCCCGTGCCCGCCGAGAACATGCTCGGCGCCGAGGGCGACGGGTTCAAGGTCGCGATGCGCGTGCTCGATCGCGGGCGGCTGCATATCGCCGGGGTCTGTGTGGGCGTGGCCGAGCGGCTGATCGCCGACAGTGTCGCCTATGCCACGACACGCAAGCAGTTCGGCAAGCCGATCGCGGAGCATCAGCTGGTCCAGGCGATGATCGCCGATTCGAAGACCGAGGCGCTCGCGGCGCGCGCCTTCGTGCTCGATGTCGCGACGAAGAAGGATGCGGGCGAGAACACGACGATGGAGGCGGCGGCGGTCAAGCTGTTCGCATCCGAAATGGTCGGCCGCGTCGCCGATCGCGCCGTCCAAATCTTCGGCGGCGCCGGCTATATCTCGGATTATGGGATCGAGCGGCTCTACCGCGACGTCCGCCTGTTCCGCATCTACGAAGGCACCAGCCAGATTCAGCAGATCGTCATTGCCCGCGAAACCATCAAGCGCGGCGGATAAGGGGAAATCTCATGAACATCGCCAACCTGTTCAGCCTCGAGGGCAAGGTCGCGCTCGTCACCGGCGGATCGCGCAATATCGGCAAATGGATCGCCGAGGGCTTCATTGCCCAGGGTGCGAAGGTCTATATCTCGTCGCGCAAGGCCGATGCCTGTGCGGAGGCGGCCGCGGAACTCGGCCCCAATTGCATCGCGCTGCCGCACGATGTCTCGACCGTTGCCGGTTGCAAGGCGCTGGCGGCCGAATTCAACGAATGCGAGCCGCGGCTCGACATCCTCGTCAACAATGCCGGCGCGGCCTGGGGCGAGCCGTTCGAGGATTTTCCCGAGGTCGGCTGGGACAAGGTGATGGACCTCAACCTCAAATCGCCCTTCTTCCTGACCCAGGCGCTGCACGGTGCGCTCAAGGCCGCGGCCTCGCCCGACCGGCCCGCCAAGGTGATCAACATCACCTCGATCGACGGGCTGCGGCTCAATCCCTGGGAAACCTACAGCTATCACGCATCCAAGGCGGGGCTGATCTACCTTACCAAGCGCATCGCGGCGCGGCTGGTGAAGGATCATATCAACGTCACTTCGATCGCGCCCGGCGCTTTCGCGTCGGACATGAACCGCGCGGCGCGTGATCATGGCGATTCGGTCGCACAGCGGATTCCAGCGGGCCGTATCGGTGTTCCGGATGATCTTGCCGCGACCGCGGTGTTCCTGGCTAGCCGGGCCGGCGACTATGTGATCGGTGAGACGATCGCGGTCGATGGCGGCATCGTCAATGCGCAGGTGGGCGGCAGCATCGATCCTTGAGCGGGTGTCCGGTCCTGCCGGACCAACCCCCTAATCGCGCGAGATCAGGATATTCATCCGCGCGGCCGCGATCACCTTGTCGCGGTCGTCCTGCCAGGCAAAGGCTTCGACATTGGCGATGCGCGTGCCGACGCGGGTGAGCACGCCGACGGCGCGCGTCTCCTTCTCCCGGCCGCCGCGCATGAAATCGACGGTGATGTTGATCGGCTTGAAGCGCGGCTTCGCTTCGCCCTTGAGTTCGGCGTGCAATGCGCTGATCGCCGCCATTTCGAGCATGCCGGCGATCGCGCCGCCGTGCAGGAAGCCGGGCCGACCGGTGACGCTCACGCCGAACGGCATCATCAGGATCGGCGCGCCATTTTCATGCCCGTCGAGCGAAAGGCCGAGCATCTCGGCATAGGGCGGCAGCCACGTCATTTCAAAGGACCGGTGAACATATAGGTGCCGGCGACATGCGCCAGGGGATCGTCGGGATCGCCGTCATGCGCCTGCCCGCGGATGAAGGCGATGTTGCGGGTGATGCGATAGCATTGGCCGCGTCCGATCACGGCCTTGCCCGGCGTCGCGGGCCGCAGATAATCGACGCGCAGGTCGAGCGTCGCCTGTTGCTGGAAAGTGCCGCTCTTCACCCAGATCGAGATGCTCGTCGCCATGTCCATCAGCGCCACGATCGGCCCCGATGCGAGGATCCCTGTCTCGGGATCGCCGACCAGCTGCGGTGCATAGGGCAGGACCAGTTCTATCCAGTCGTCGCCATGCGCCTGATATTCGATGCCGAGCACCGCATTGTGGCCGTGCTGCCGGGCCAGTTTGAGAAACCGTGGCGGATCGAACTCCATGGCTCTCGCGTAGCGCCGACCGTCGGGCTCTGCAACGCGGACGGCCGATCGAATTTTCGCCGATGGCAGGTGACATCACGCGCGGTGGCGCTAGGATGACGTTTACGGAAGGGACAGGCGATGCGACCTGTCGCAGCGGAGAGCCGATTGACCCATCCGAGCCATCATGCCCGCACCACGCCGCTGAAGCCCGCGGTGATCTTCGGCGATACCGGCGAGGCGATCGACTATCGCACGCTGGACGCGCGTTCCAATCAGGGCGCGCATCTGTTCCGGCGGATGGGCATGAAGCAGGGGGACACCATCGCCTTCCTGTTCGACAATCATATCCGCTTCTTCGAACTCGCCTGGGCCGCACAACGCTCGGGCCTCTATTATGCCTGCATCTCGGCACGTCTGACATCGCCGGAAATCGCCTATATCGTGCGCGACAGCGGCGCGAAGCTGCTGGTCGCGTCGGAGGGCGTTGGGGATGCGCTTGTGGCGCTGCCCGATCTTTTCCCCGATCTTCCCCGCTTCCTGATCGGCACGCGCCCCCCGGGATGGCGCGACTGGATCGCCGAGGCCGGGGCCGAACCGGAAACGCCGATCGCCGACGAGGGCGCAGGCACCGACATGCTCTATTCCTCGGGCACGACCGGCCGTCCCAAGGGCATCCGCCAGGGGCCGCCGCCCGGCAGCGCGATCGACACGCCAAATGCGCTGACGATGATCGCGCAGGGGGTTTTCGGCTTCGATGCGGAGAGCATCTACCTCTCGCCGGCGCCGCTTTATCATGCCGCGCCGCTGCGCTGGAGCATGGCGGTCCACCGGCTGGGCGGGACGGTGGTGATGATGGCGCATTTCGATCCGGAGCAGGCGCTGGCCATGATCGCGCGGTATCGCATCAATATCAGCCAGTGGGTGCCCACCCATTTCATCCGCATGCTCAAACTGCCCGGGGAGGTGCGCGCCAGCCATGACGTGTCGTCGCTCCGCTCGGCGATCCATGCCGCGGCGCCATGCCCGGTCCCGGTCAAGCAGGCGATGATCGACTGGTGGGGGCCGGTGATCGACGAATATTATGCGGCGTCGGAAGCGATCGGCATGACCGCGATCCGCTCTCCGGAATGGCTGACTCACCGGGGCTCGGTCGGCAAATCGGTCTATGGCGTCGCGCATATCTGCGATGAGGACGGCAATGAGCTGCCGGTGCGCAGCGAAGGGATGGTCTATTTCGAAGGCGGGACCGAATTCACCTATCACAACGATCCGGGCAAGACCGCGGACGCGGCGAACCGGCATGGCTGGCGCACGGTGGGCGATATCGGCTGGCTGGATGAGGAGGGCTATCTCTACCTCACCGACCGCAAGAGCTTCATGATCATCTCGGGCGGCGTGAACATCTATCCGCAGGAAATCGAGAATCATCTCGTCACCCATCCCCGCGTCGCCGACGTCGCGGTGATCGGCGCGCCGTGCCCCGATATGGGCGAGCGCGTCGTGGCGATCGTCCAGCCCGTCGACCTGGCGGAG
>JASBTC010000319.1 GCA_030148625.1 Sphingobium sp.
TCCGTGGAAGCGCCCAACCGCCTTGTCAGGGACAGCATCCATGGTGCGCTCGAGGCCGAGGTGGGCGTGGTTCTTGGCGGACGCCGCTTCGAACTCGTCAAGGCCCGGATCGAAGAGGCCTATGCCGGCTATCGTACGGCCAAGACGGGCAAGGCGACTGGCAAGCTGGCGGAAGCCGAGGCTGCGCTGGACGGCGCCCGGACCCGGCGCGAGGCAGCGGTGACGATTTTGCGGGACTATGAGCAGACGCTGTCTCGCCTCGAAGAGGCCCGGACCGCAAAGCGGCTGGTGGAACGCGATCTGGCGGACCCCGAACTGGTCGAGCGATTGCATCGGTTGAAGGAGGATCTCAAGCTCGCGGAGACGGCTCAGCTTCGTCTGTCCAATGCGACGGCCCGCCATGGCGAAATCGAAGCGAAGCTGCGCAGTGCGGAGCAATGGCTGCAACGCTATGACGCGGCGGTGATCGCCACGGCCGCCTGCGCGGATGCCCTGGTCGCTGCCGACAAGGTGCTGGCTGAGCAACGCGCGGAGAATGCGGCGGCTCTCGAAACGGTGGCGGCCAGGCGGGCGGCGCTTGCTGAGATCCGAACCCGCAAGACGGCTGCCGAGTCATCGCTCGATCAGGCGCGCGCGATCCTGGCCGGTCGCGAACGGTCCGGCGCATTGCAGCGCGCCCGGGCCCAGCTTGTCGAAGTGCGGCGGATCGAGGGCCTGATCGCCGAGCGGGAGGTGGAGGCGAGGCTCGCGATCGACGACGACGCGCTGGAGGCGCTTGCCAGGCTCGATCGCAAGGCCACGGAGGCGCGCATCCTGTTCGAGGCGGGGGCGGTGGCCGTCGACATCGAATTGCTCGGCGACGGTTCGTTGAAGATCGACGGCGACGAAGCGCCCGCCGGCCGTCACGATCTTGTCCGTCCGACCGAGATCATGCTGGAGCGGGTGGCGCGGATCGTCGTGACGCCGCCCAATGCCGGCGGGCTGTCGGCCGAAGCCAGCCTGCGTTCGGCGGATGAAGCGCTCGCTTCCGCGCTTGGCGCGCTCGGCGTGGCGAACCATGCGGCCGCCCGCAGTCGGGCGGAGCAAGCGCGCGCGGCGGCGCAGGAGATCGCCACGCTCAAGCGGCAGATCGAGACTCTGTGTCCCGGCGAAGCGGGATTGGGGCTGGCGCCGGGGTCGAATGCGTTGAAGGCGTTGCTGGGTGAGCTTGCCGAGGCGCCTGAAGCCGCTGGCGAGGACATCGATATCGACATTGCCGCTCTCGACGCGACGCTCCGGGCGGTGCGCGAGGAAGAACGCGTCGCGCTGTCCCATCTAGAAGCCGCTCAGGCCGCGGCCCACGAACATGAGAAACGCCTCGTCCAGTTTCAGGCCGAGCGGGCGGGCGCCGCCCGTGAAACCGAAGCGGCGGATCAGAGGCTTGTCGCGCTGCACGGAGAGGCCGATCGCGAAACCGTCGGGCAATCGCGTCAGGACGCGCGGGAGGAGCTTGCCCGGCGAGCGGAGGCGCTCGATCAGGCAAGGCAGGCAGCGACCAGTTTCGATGCCGAACGTCTTCGCAAGGGCATTGCCAATATCGAGCGCGAACAGGTTCGCGGGCGCGAAGAGCAACTGGAGCTGGCGGCGCGGATCGCGTCGCTGGAGACCAGTGTCGCCAGCGATGGTCCCAAGGGGCCGGCGAGCCTGGCAAGCGAGGCGGAGGAACTCGAGCAGGCCGCGGCTGCGCGCCTGTCGCGGTTCGTCGCCGAAGCGGACGCGCTCGAACTGCTGCGCCGGACCTTGCGCGAAGTCGGCGACGAGGCATCCCGAACCTTTCTGGGGCCCGTCACGCGACGCGCGGCGCGTTACATCGAACGGATCCTTCCCGGTGGCGATCCCGAGTTCGACGAGGAGATGAGCCTGACCGGAATCACGCGGGACGGAACCGCGGAGGCCAGCGGCGATCTCAGCCGTGGCACGCAGGAACAACTCGCCGTGCTCACGCGGCTCGCCTTTGCCGACCTCCTTCTGGAAAAGGGCGCGCCGGTCTCGCTCATTCTCGACGACCCGCTGGTCTATTCCGACGATGGCCGGTTCGAGGCGATGACGGACATTCTGACCGAGGCCGCGGGCCGAATGCAGGTGATCCTGTTCACCTGCCGTGCCAAGGCGTTCCGCCATGTGCCCGGCCATCGCATCACCCTTGCGGGAGGAGCGGCGTGATACAGGCTCCGGCGTCTTGCACCGCGCCATTTTCGCGATTACGTCCGCCCCATGCCTATCTTTGAGCTTGTAGCCCGTAAATAGGCGGCCTCGGGGCGTGTCGCCCCGTCTGCTGCCCATTTGCGCGGCGGAACCATGCGCTTCTTCGCATGCTGTTCCGCGGCGTGGTTCAACATGCCAGCCATATCGCATGCTCAGCTGGTGCGATCGCGAGATGGCGGGCCGGAACGGGCAAAGTTCAATCATGAATGTTTCGAAGACCGAACAGCGCGTGCTCCACGTGCTGGCGCGAGGTGGGCGTATCGTTCACCGGCGGGATGAAGATACCGGCCGCATCGACGAAGTCGATTGCTTCACGCATGAAGGCTGGCGGCTGTCCAATTGCACGATAGATATTTTCAGATCGCTCAAGCGCAAAAGGATGATCGCCAGCAAGGAAGGCGGCCCCTATCGCATCGCGCGAAAAGGGTTGCTCGCCCTGCGCGGGCAGGCCGACAATCGGTAGCGAGCCGCGAGGCTTGGGGGAGGTTCGGCAGAGGCTTCAGCGCTCAGCGGGGTGCGAGCCTGGCAGGCCTCCCCCTCACAAATGCCTGTCCACAAGGGAGCAATGACGGTCGGGGCGATCGGCGCGGGCCTTGTCCCCTGCTCAGCTCAGGATGGGGTGCCGAGATAAGCGATCAGTTCGATCTCGATCATCAATTCCGGCATGGCGAGGCTTTTGACTTCGACGCCCGTGGTCGCCGGCGGCAGCCCGGCGACATAGAAGTCATGCCGTGCCGCAGACTCGGACAGGAAGCGCTGGATGTCGGTGGTGAAGATCGTCTCCTTCACCACATCGGCGGGCGTCGCGCCCGCGCGGTCGAGTATCGAGCGCAAATTCTCATAGGCTTGCGCGACCTGGTCGACCATCGACCCTTGCCCGACGACGGCGCCCTCCGCATCGACGCCGACCGTGCCGGACACGAAAAGCAGATTGTCGCATCGGACCGCGCGGGAGAAACCATATTTGCGCTCGACCCGTTCGTTCAGGAAAAGAGGCATTGGGCGGGTCATGATGGCTCCATCGCGGCGATGCTGGTGGACGCGGTGATTGAAAGCGTCTCGGTGGTGAATTCGGAAACCTCACCGTTGAGGCCGCCGACGAGCATGCTGAACCACAATGCCTCGTCGAGTTTCACGTCCGCGCGCGACAGTTTCAACAAACCGGGGGCGGATACGCAGACATAGTCGTCGCCGATCGGCGTGAGCATGAGATCCGAACGGTCCGCATAGTCGATCAACGGCCGATATTCGGGCAGGCACGGCACATAGATTGCGGGGGCGGTCGGGTCGATCTGGTGGAACCCGTATGTGTCCCGGACGAGCCTTGCCTTCAGCCGCCACATATCCTCGATCGACCGTCCGGTGATCGTGCCGCCTTCGGGATTGGGGCCGAAGGTTTCGGCGATGGCCATCAGCGATCTTTCGGCGTCGCTCTTGTCTAGCGGCGTCAGGTCGCGAAGCCGTCGCGTGATTTCGAGCGGATAGTCATTGGGATCGAGGAAATAGATCGACTCGATCAGTTCGTGCCGGATCTGGGGCGTCACTTTGACGCCCTTGGCCTTGAGGCGGGTGTGCCAGGCGATCATCTCTTCGTCGGTTTCGACCGACCATGCCGTATGACGCGCCTGTGCCTGATAGCCGAACGGATTTTCCGGACGCGGCAGCGGGGGGCTGCCAATATGGTAGAAGAACGCGATGGTGCTGCCGCGCCCGGCGTCGAAGAAGAAATGGAAGAAGTCCGGATAGCCGTTTTTCCACCCCCATCCTTTTGCCGTGATCGCATGAAGCACGGGCAGCCGGAGTACGTCGCGATAGAATTCGATGGTTTCCTTCGGCTTCGCCGTCGGAAAGGCGGTGTGGTCGACACCGTTGAGGGACAAGGGGGGAAGGGGAGTTGTCATGAGCGCACCTAAAGGCTGATGACGCTAAAATCAGACTCAATTGTTGAATTGTCAACTCTTGTGTCAAATCAATTGAGCTTCCAAAAGGCTGTGGCGGGCGGTGTGCCCATGTGCAATTTCCTGTCACCCTTGGCGCGATGGCGCATTTGCGGGGGACGATGATGAACGGAGTGAACCCGGTGAGCGCCAAGGGGCCTAGAAACAAGATGATCCGTGGCGACCTGCTTCAGAAGGCCGCGGCGCTGTTCGCGGAGAAGGGCTTCGCCTCCACCAATATCCAGGACATTGCGGACGCCGTGGGCCTGAGCCGCCCGTCGCTCTATTATTATTTCAAGAACAAGGACGAAGTGCTGACCGCGCTGGTCGAGGAAGCGACGACCTATCCGGTCACGATCCTCGACAAGCATCGCCGGGACAGCCGGCTGCAACCGGCGGATCGGCTCCGCAATGCGATGGCGGAACTGGTCGCCTGGATCATCAGGTCGCCGCTGGTGATCAAGGTCCTCGAAACGAACGAGTCCAGATTGCCGGTGAACTTGGCGGAAGAGCACCAGCAGGCGAAACGGCGCGTGCTGAAGGCATTTGTCGATATGATCACCGATGGCATTCAATCGGGAGATTTCCGCCCGGTCGATCCGCGTGTCGCGGCCTTCGCCCTGATCGGCATGGGGAACTGGACGGCCTGGTGGTATGCGCCGGACGGCGACCGGACTGCCGTCGAGGTGGCTGAGCAATTCGCCGAAATGGCCGTCCGTTCGCTGAGCTGGGCGGACGTGCCGACGTCGCAGGGCAGCAGCGTCGACCAGGCTTTCGCCTTGCTGAAGACCAATATCGCGCTTCTGGAAAACGCCATTTCAATCGAGAAATCGGGCACGCCCAAGGGCTGACCCCGCTTGCCGCATTCGCGGTGAGCGCACCTGCTCGCACATCTATTGACACTAACGTCGAATATTCGACATAAATGGAGAGAATCAGATGATGCGATGATCGGGGTATCGAATGACAATGAAGACCTATCGGATCGGCCAGATCGTTCCGAGCTCCAACACGACGATGGAGATCGAGATTCCGGCGATGCTCAATGCGCGCCGCGCGCTGTTTCCCGAAGATACGTTCAGCTTCCATTCCAGCCGCATGCGCATGCGCAAGGTGTCGAAGGAGGAGCTTTCGGCGATGGACGGCGAGTCCAGCCGCTGTGCGGTCGAGCTCGCCGACGCGCGTGTCGACGTGATGGGCTATGCCTGCCTGGTGGCGATCATGAGCCGGGGCGCCGGCTATCATCGCGAGAGCGAGGCGCGGCTGGCCAAGGTCGCCCTGGCCGAGGGTGCCGACGCGCCCGTGGTGTCGAGCGCGGGCGCGCTGGTCGAGGCGCTGTCGACGATGGGGATCAGGAAGGTCGCGATCGTCACGCCCTATGTCGAATCGCTCACCCGCCTCGTCGTCGAATATATCGAGCATGAAGGCTATGAGGTAACGGACTGCATCTCGCTCGGCATCGCGGACAATCTGGAGGTCGGCCGTCGGGATCCTCTGGCGCTGGTCGAGATATCGCAAGGCCTCAATGTCGCCGGTGCCGACGCGGTGGTTCTTTCCGCGTGCGTCCAGATGCCGTCGCTGGCGTCCGTGCCGATCGTCGAGACCCGGCTCCAGCGGCCCGTCGTGACAGCGGCGATCGCGACCACTCATCAGATGCTCAAGCGGCTTGGGCTCGACGCGCAGGCACCGGGCTGTGGCGCGCTTCTCGCCGGGGGCTATCGCTGATGGATATGAGCGATAGCCGGCTGGAGACCGTGGCGCGCGACCTCCAGGCATTCATGGACACCCATGTCCACCCGGTCGAACACGCATTCTACGAGGCGATCGATACCACGCAGCCCGAATGGCACATGCCGCCATTGCTTGAGGAGCTGAAAAGCAAGGCGCGCGAGGCCGGGTTGTGGAATCTGTTCGTGACGCGGGACTATGGATCGGGCGCTGGCCTGACCAACCGGCAATATGCCCGACTTGGCGAAATCATGGGCCGGGTGTTGTGGGCGCCGGAGGTGTTCAACTGCAGCGCACCCGATACCGGCAATATGGAAGTCCTGCTGAAATTCGGGTCGGTCGCGCAGCAGCGGCAATGGCTCGATCCGTTGCTGCGCGGCGTGTTGCGTTCGGTTTTCTGCATGACCGAGCCCGATGTCGCGTCCTCGGACGCGACCAATATCGCGACGCGGATCGAACGGCGCGGCGACACATATGTCGTCAACGGGCGGAAATGGTTCGCATCCGGCGCGATGAATCCGCGCGCGGAAATCTTCTTCGTGATGGGCAAGACCGATCCGGACGCCGCCCGGCACAAGCAGCAGTCCATTGTTCTCGTGCCTCGCGGCACGCCCGGCCTGTCGATCGTTCGGCATATGCCCGTCTATGCCGGGACCGACGCGCATTTCGGCGGGCATGCCGAAGTGACTTTCGAGAATGTCGAGATTCCCGCCGCGAACCTCATCCTGGGCGAGGGGCGCGGTTTCGAGATCGCGCAAGGTCGGCTGGGGCCGGGCCGGGTTCATCATTGCATGAGATTGATCGGCATCGCGGAACGGGCGCTGGAAGCAATGTGCCAGCGCTCCATCGCGCGGGTCGCGTTCGGGCGGCCGCTGGCGGACTTCGGCACCATCCGGCTCGACATCGCCCGTTCGCGCGCCGAGATCGAACAGGCCCGCCTGCTCGTTCTGCGAACCGCGGAGCTGATCGATGCGCACGGCGCGAAAAATGCTCGGCGCGAGATCGCGCTCATCAAACTGGTGACCCCCGATATCGTGGCGGGAATCGTCGATCGCGCGATCCAGGCGCACGGTGCCGCGGGTGTCACCAACGATCATTTTCTCGCTCGCGCCTGGGTCTATGCCCGCACCATCCGGCTCGCCGACGGGCCGGACGCGGTTCACGCCGAGTCGATCGCGCGCGGCGAAATCGCTGCGATGCGCGAACGATTGGCGGCCTAGCGCCGTCGGATCCTGTGCCCGCTTCGCGCGGACCGAACCGGGAATCTGGAAGAATGTGGAAAAACGACCCTCTGCCACGCCGGGCATTCCGCCTCGAAACCGATCGGCTGTGGATTGTGCCGTGCAGCGAATATGACCCGCATGCCTATGCCGGGATACTCGCACGCAATCGCCGGCATATCGGCCATTATATGCCTGACGAGATCCTGGATCTTGATGCCGGGGATGTTGGCGGCTTTCTGGAATCGCTCGGCGCATCCTGGGACGCGGGCGATGCCCTGTGCCTGATCGCGGTCGACAGGGGCGAGGGGGCGTTTCGGGCACAGATCTATGCTCAGCCGATCGATAGGCATGCGAACATCGTCGAGATCGGTTATTTCACCGATGTCGAAAGCCAGAGGCGCGGGTTTGCGACGGAAGCGGTCCGGCATGTGTCGCGCTTCCTGTTCGAGCGGACCGCGACACGAAAAATCTGCCTGATCTGCGATGTCGACAACCAGGCGAGCATCGGTGTGGCCGAACGCAGCGGCTACATCCTGGAAGGTACGCTGCGTGCGCATGCGCTCAACAAGGACGGCACTCGTCCGGATCGGCGTTTCTACGCCCGCTTGCCCGACGATCCTTGATCCGGCGCGAAAGCGAGTGGACAATATCGTCGAATTTTCGACATCAATGAGATAGCGAAGGGAGAGATCATGACCGGCATCGACAC
>JASBTC010000338.1 GCA_030148625.1 Sphingobium sp.
GCCGCGCCGATCAGCCGGCCAGCACCCAAAACCGTTCGTTCCGCCGCTGACCCCATAATCGACCTCCACCCCACAGCAGAGGAGCGACGGGCGTAAGGAATCCGCCACTCGCTTTTTACGATGGGGCGATGGCTGATTTGCCCGCCCGAACCATCGTCTCGGGCAGGGAAGATCCGCTTTTCCTTGCGGATATCATGAGGGGCTGGGCCATAGTGAGTGAACATCGTCTGGCGCGTCGTGCCGCCAATCTTTCGACCAGCTTTCCAGCGCCGCATTTTCCGTCGGAACTCGAAGCCGATGTGATCCCGTTCGATTCGGGTTTCGCGGCGCCACAATTGCTGCCCGACCTGACCGAATATGCGATCGCGGCGCTCAACACGCATCGCGAGGAGACGCTGCAATATTCGCCCACCCACGGCCAGCCCGAACTGCGCGGCTGGCTGTCGGAACTGATGAACGAGGATGGCTGCGCGCTGACCCCCGACCATCTGCTGATCGTCAACGGCGCCAAGCATGGGCTGGAGCTGATCTGCCGGCTGCTGCTCGACGAGGGTGACGCCGTGGTCGTCACCGCGCCGACCTATTTCACCGCGATCCCGATCTTTCGCAGCTTCGGCGTCGATTTCATCGAAGTCGGCCAGGACCGGCACGGCATCGACGTCGCCGCGCTGGAGGCCATGCTCGACGCGCGCGCCAAGGAAGGGCTCGCCGAGCCCAAGCTGATCTACAATGTCGCCGATTTCCACAATCCGACGGGCGCCACCATGTCGCTGGAGCGTCGCCAGGCGCTGATCGCGCTGGCCGAGGCGCGCGGCATCGCGGTGGTCGAGGACACACCCTATCGCCGGGTCCGCTTCGAGGGCGAGACCGTGCCGTCGCTGAAGGCGCTCGACCGCACCGGCAAGGTCATCCATGTCGGCACATTCTCGAAACTGGTCGCGCCGGGCCTGCGCATCGGCTGGGTCGCCGCCGATCCCGATATCATCGCACGGCTGATCCGGCTGAAATCCGATGGCGGATCGTCGCCGCTCGTCCAGCGCATCATCTATGAATTCGGCCGCTCGCCCGCCTTCGCCGCGCATATCGAGCGTGTCCAGGCGGTCTATCGCGAGCGGCGCGACCGTATCGTCGCGGCGGTGCGCCGCGAAATCCCGGCGGCCGAGATCGCGGTGCCCGAAGGCGGCTATTATGTCTGGGTGACCCTGCCGTCGCATGTCGACGGCGATGTGATCGCGGCGCTTGCCGCCGAGGCGAAGGTCAATCTGATCGCGGGCAGCACCTTCTTCGCGACGGGCGGTGCGGGCAATGCACGCGCGCCCAGGAACCATATCCGCCTGTCGTACAGCTATGCGACGCCCGAGCAGATCGACGAAGGTGTTCGCCGTCTGGCCGGAGCTTATCGGTCGGTCGCGGGCTGATGGCATCGGCTCCGCAGCCGCTGGTCGAGTTCCGCGGCGTCGAGAAACGCTATGGCGGCGGAACCCGGCCGGCCGTCGCGGGGCTCGACCTGAGCGTCGCCAAGGGCGAATTCCTGACTTTGCTCGGCCCCTCGGGATCGGGCAAGACGACGACGCTGATGATGCTCGCCGGCTTCGAGACGCCGACCGCCGGCGACATCATGCTCGACGGCCGCTCGCTGGCGAAGCAGCCGCCGCACAAGCGCAACATGGGCGTCGTCTTCCAGAATTATGCGCTGTTCCCGCATATGTCGGTCGCGCAGAATCTGGCGTTTCCGCTGAGCGTGCGCGGCCTGCGCAACCAGGACATCACGGCGCGCGTCGACGAGGCGCTGGCGCTGGTCAGGCTCGACGGGCTCGGCCATCGCCGGCTCGACGCGCTGTCGGGCGGCCAGCGCCAGCGGGTCGCGCTGGCACGCGCGCTGATCTTCAAGCCCGACCTCGTGCTGATGGACGAGCCGCTGGGCGCGCTCGATCGCCAGCTTCGCGAACGGCTGCAGGCCGAGATCAAGCGCATCCAACGCACTTTGGGCCTGACCATCGTCTATGTCACCCACGACCAGAGCGAGGCGCTGACCCTGTCCGACCGGATCGTGGTGTTCGCCGACGGCGCGGTGCAGCAGATCGGCACCCCGCAATCGATCTACGAACATCCCGCCAATGCCTTCGTCGCCGGTTTCGTCGGCGAGAATAACGGCCTGGCCGGCACCGTCACCACGCGCGACGGCAACACCTGCGAAGTGCGGCTGGAGGGCGGCGAGACCATCCGCGCGACCGCGATCGGCGACATCGCGCCGGGCGCGCGTGTCGTCACAACCGTCCGCCCCGAACATGTCGGCATGGACGACGGGGTCGGCGGTTATTGCAACCGGCTGGATGCGCGTGTCGACGAACTCGTTTATCATGGCGATCACAGCCGGATCCGGGCGACCCTGCCGGGTGGTGCGACGCTGACGATCTGCGCGCCGCGCGAACGGGGCATCAAGCCCGCCGACGCGCTGCCGATCGGCTGGTGCGCGGACCGATGCTTCGCCTTTCCGGCCGACGACTGGGTAGAGGATCCGCTGGGGGAGACGCGATGACTCTGTGGGGGCGCACCAGATGGGCCTTTGGCGCGGCGATCGGCCTGGCAGCCGCGACGATCGCATTATCCTCCTGCGGGTCCGATTCCGCGACGCGCCCGCTGACCATCGTCGGCTGGGGCGGATCGTCGCAGGATGGGCATCGCAACGCCTATTGGACGTCGTTCACAAAGACGACCGGCATCAAGCTGCGCGAAGACACCTGGCATGGCGGTGTCGGCGTGATCCGGACCAAGGTGATCGGCGGCGATTCGAGCTGGGACATCGTCCAGGTCGAGACCGAGGATCTGATCCTGGGCTGCGAGGAAGGCCTGTTCCAGCCGCTCGACTGGGCGGCGCTGGGCGGGCGTAGTGCCTTCATTCCCGCCGCCGTCCATGAATGCGGCGTCGGCGCGATGCTGTGGTCGTATCTGATCGGCTATGACGGCGATCGCATCAAGGGCCCCGGGCCGCAGAGCTGGGCCGATTTCTGGGATGTGAAGCGTTTCCCGGGCAAGCGCGGCATGCGCAAGACGCCCAAATATTCGCTCGAATTCGCGCTGCTCGCCGATGGCGTGCCGCCCGCCCAGGTCTATCCCACGCTGCGCACCGCGGCGGGCGTCGACCGCGCATTCCGCAAGCTCGACGCACTCAAGCCCGATATCGTCTGGTGGTCGTCGATCTCGCAGGTGCCCGACCTGATCGGATCGGGCGAAGTGGCGATGTCGGTTACGAGCCCCGGCCGGCTGATCGTCGCCAATCAGACCGAGAAGCGCAATTTCAAGGTGAGCTGGCACGGCAATATCTATGCCGTCGACTATTGGGTGATATTGAGCAACAGCCCGCGCAAGGCCGAGGCCAACGAGCTGCTGCGCTATATGACGCGCCCGGAAAACCAGATGCGCCTGCCCACTTTCATCCCCACCGGCCTGACCAATGTCGAGGCGGGCAAAAGGATCGATCCGCGCTACAAGCGCGATACCCCGTCGGATCCCGCCAACATGACCGACGCGCTTGCGCTCGATGGCGATTTCTGGGTGGAATATGGCGACCAACTGACCCAGCGCTTCAATGCCTGGGTCGCGCGCTGAGACGATGATGTCTTCGTCCGCTCAACCCGAGGCACCGTTGGTCCTTCGAGACGGATCTTCGCCGAGCTCAGCCCCTCCTCAGGATGAGCGGGGAGCGGGAGCCGCAAGATCGCCGCGACGCTGGTGGACTTTCGCCCTAGTCGCGCCGCTGCTGCTGTTCCTGCTGGCGAGCTTCATCGTGCCGGTGCTGATGATGCTGTCGCGCGCGGTGACCGATCACGAGCTTGCCGATAGCTGGCCGAAAAGCGCGGAGCTGCTGTCGGCATGGAACGGAAACGGCCTGCCCGACGACGCGCTGGCGCAGACCGTTGCCGTCGAGATGCTGGCGGCGCGCCAGGCAGGCACGCTCAATCGCGTCGCCAACCGGCTCAATTACGACGTGGTCGGATCGCGGACCCTGCTCTACACGACCGCCGACCGTCTGGCGGCGGGTGCGCCGGGCAATTCGCTCACCGACCTGGTGCGGATCGATCCGCGCTGGGCGAACCGGACCTATTGGTCGGCGATGCGCCACGCCGCGGGGCCGCTTACCAGCTATTATCTGCTCGCCGCGCTCGACCGGCGGATCGATGCCGACGGCGCCGTCGTCGCGGTCTCACGCGAACAGGCGGTGTTCGTCGACATCTTCCTGCGCACCTTCAAGATCAGTCTGGTCGTCGCCCTGCTCTGCACTTTGCTCGGCTATCCCGTCGCCTACCTGCTCGCATCGCTGCCCGAACGCCGCGCCAATCCGCTGCTGATCCTGGTGCTGCTGCCCTTCTGGACCTCGGCGCTGGTGCGCACCACTGCCTGGGTCGTGCTGCTGCAGACCAACGGAATTGTGAACGGCCTGCTCGAACAGATCGGGCTGATCGATGCGCCGCTGCAGCTGATCTACAACCGGCTGGGCGTCTATATCGCGATGACGCACGTCCTGCTGCCCTTCTTCATCCTGCCGCTCTATGGCGTGATGAAGGGGATCGAGCCGTCGGCGATGCGTGCGGCGAGCTCGCTCGGCGCGACGCCGCTCACCGCCTTCCTCAAAGTCTATCTGCCGCAGACCATGCCCGGCGTGCTCGCCGGCGCGATCATCGTCTTCACGCTGGCGCTGGGCTATTACATCACCCCGGCTCTGGTGGGCGGCGGCGCCGACCAGATGATCAGCGGATCGATCGCCTTTTATACTAACCAGTCGCTCAACTGGGGCATGGCGGCCGCGCTCAGCCTGTTGCTGCTGATCCCGTTGCTGCTGATGGTCTTTGCCGGGCGGACGATGGCGCGGACGGTGCCGGCATGAGCGCGCACGGCATCGCACAGCGCGGCTGGGGCCGTTTCGTGCTGATCGGCTATTGCAGCCTGGTCTTCGCCTTTCTGGTGCTGCCGATCCTGGCGGTGGTGCCATTGTCGCTCAATCCCAGTGCGTTCCTGGTCTTTCCCGAGGATGGCCTGTCGCTGCGCTGGTACCGGGCGCTGTGGGAATCGCCGCAATGGATGCGCGCCTTTCGCAACAGCCTGTCGGTCGCCACCGCGACGACATTGATCGCGACGCCGCTCGGCACGCTGGCCGCGATCGGCCTCGCCAATATGCGCTCACGCGCCAAGCCGCTGATCGTCGCCCTGCTGTCCGCGCCGATGGTGGTGCCGGTGGTGGTGGTCGCGATCGCGTTCTATTTCCTGTTCGCGCCGCTCGGGCTGGTCAACGGCTTTGCCGGGCTGGTCGTCGCGCACACCGTGCTTGCCCTGCCCTTTGTCGTGATCGTCGTCCACGCCTCGCTCCAGGGCTTCGATTTCGAACTGGCGCGTGCCGCGGCGAGCCTGGGCGCCCGGCCCTATGTCGTGGTGCTGCGCGTGCTGGCGCCGCTGATCGCGCCGGGCATCGCGGCAGGCGCGGTCTTTGCCTTCATGACGTCATTCGACGAAACGGTGGTGGCCCTGTTCATCGCCGGTCCCGACCAGCGCACGCTGCCGATGCAGATGTTCGAAGGCGTGCGCGAGCAGATCAGCCCGGCGATCACCGCCGCCGCGACTTTGCTCGTCATCGCATCGACCGCGCTGCTCGGCACGGCGGAACTGCTGCGCCGCCGCGCCGACCGGCTGCGCCCCGACCGGCCATGATCGAGATTCCGTCCGAGACCGAGCTGCGCCAGCGCGCAGGCCGCAAATGGCGCAGCTATCCCGCCGACGTCATTCCCGCCTGGATCGCGGACATGGATTTGATGCCGGCGCCGGCGATCATGGACACGCTGTCCGAGGCGCTGCGGCTGGGCGATTTCGGCTATGGGCTGACGATGGCGAACAACGGCGTGCCCACCGCCTTCGCGCACTGGGCAGAGCGGCGCTGGGACTGGCGGGTCTCGCCCGAAGACGTAATGCTGATGCCCGACGTCGTCGGCGGTATCGCCAATTGCATCGAGGCGCTGACCGCGCCGGGCGACGCCATCCTTGTCCAGACGCCAGCCTATCCGCCGCTGCTGAGTTCGGTGCGGACCGCGGGACGGCGATTGATCGAACAGCCACTGGTCGACGACCGGATCGATCTGGCCGAACTCGACGCGCTGCTGGGCCGGGAACAGGTGCGGATGATGCTGTTCTGCCATCCGCACAATCCCAGCGGCCGATGCTTCACCGCGCTCGAGCTGACCGGCATTGCCGAGCTTGCGCGCCGCCACGACGTGATCGTGATTTCGGACGAGGTTCATGCCGACCTGACTTACAAGCCGCATCGCCATATCCCCTTCGCGACGATCGCGCCCGAACGCACGGTGACGCTCAACGCGCCGAGCAAGGCGTTCAATGTCGCGGGGTTGCGCACTGCGGTCTGCGCGACGCGCGGCGAATTGCTGGCCAGGCTCAAGGCCTTGCCGTCGACGCGCTGGAACGCCTTTTCCGCACCGGGCGTCCGCGCCGCGCTGGCGGCGTGGAGCGATGCCGGTGAGGATTGGCTGATCGCCTGTGTCGACCATCTTCAGGCGCGGCGCGATCAGCTTGCGGTGCTGCTCGCGCGGCATTGCCCGGCGATCGGTTATGCGCCGCCCGAGGCCGGCTATCTGGCCTGGCTCGATTGCCGGGCGCTGGGTCTCGACGATCCGGCGGGGTATTTTCTGGAGCGGGCGAAGGTCGCGCTGTCGGCGGGGCCGGATTTCGGCGCGCCGGGCGAGGGCTATGTGCGGCTCAATTTCGCGACTTCGGCGGAGATATTGGAAGAGATTGTGGGTCGGATGGGCCGGGTGCTGAGATAAGGAGCCGGACAGTCAAATTGTCCGCTTGCGCTTTTCCGCAGCCCCTCTCCTCCCTGTGCCAAAGGCACGGGGAGGGGGACCGCCGACCGCAGGTCGGTGGTGGAGGGGAAATGCGATGACTCATTCCCCGCCATAGCTGGCGAGAATCCTGCGAGAATCTGGTTCGAAAGTCGCGTGGGGCGTTGGCATCCTATTTCCCCTCCACCACCAGCCTTTGGCTGGCGGTCCCCCTCCCCATCGCTTCGCGATAGGGAGGAGAATGCGTACCGTCACACTCCCATGAAGTCCCGAACAACACTGGGCTTTCGCCGGAATGACGCTGGACGCCATCACCCGCCCCACACATCCGCGCAGAGCCTTGCGAAATTGCCGCCCAGCAGCTTCTCGATCCGCCGTGCGGGCCAGCCGCGTGCCGCGAGATCGTCGGCGAGGCGGAGGAAGCGTGCGGGTTCGTTATAGTCGGGCACGAGATTGAGGATATCGGGCGCCTCGCCCGGCGCCGCGACGCCCATGGCCTTGCGCTCGTCATAGAAGCGTTTCTGCGCCGCCAGCGCCTCCGGCCCGGTCGGCGCCGCGCGGATGCCGCCGTCGGTGCCGAGCGCGACATGATCCTCGCCCGCCACTTTCACGACATGTTCGATATGGCGGATGACGTCCTCGGCGCGCGCCTGGCCCTGCGCGCGCAGGAAGGGCATGAAATAGATGCCGGCGACGCCGCCCTTGTCGGCAAGCGCCTTCAGTTCCGCGTCCGACGTGTTGCGCGGCACGTCGACCAGCGCGCGGCAGCCGGTGTGGCTGATCGCGATCGGCGCGGTCGACGCGGCGATGGCGTCGGCGATGGTGCGCGCGCCGGCATGGCTGGCATCGACCAGCATCCGCCGCGCGTTGAGCGCAGCGACGACATCGCGGCCATAGGCGCTGAGCCCGGCATTGGCGGGCTCCAGGCAGCCGTCGCCGACCAGATTGCGGATATTGTAGGTCAGCTGGACGATGCGCACGCCGAGCAGATCGAACAGGTCGAGCCGGCCGATCTCGGTTTCGAGCGGGACGCTGTCCTGGAAACCGAAGATCACGCCCAGCCGTCCGCTGTCCTGCGCCAGTTTGAGATCGGCTGCGCTGCGGACCTGGAGCATCTGGTCGGGAAAGGCGGAGACGAAGCGCGCATAGCGGGTGATGCGGCGCAAAGTTTCCTCGAAGCGGCCCGGCGCGCCGCCGCCCGCCCCCACCGTCTGGTTGATCGCGGTGAGGCCCGAGGCGCGGAAGGCATCGAGCTGTGCCTGGATGCCCGGCGATTTGGGATCGAGATTGCCGAGCGAGCCGAGCCCGTCGATCACCATCGCGCGGGCGTAGCGTTCGGCACCGAAGGACTGGGCATCGGCCCGGCCGGCAAATGCCAGCGCCGCAGCGCCGGCAAGCACCGCGCGGCGACTGGGGTGCTTCACGTCCGCATCGCCGTTTCGAACCATGTCGCCTGATCGGCGCCGGCGACCTCGGTCAGATGCCTGAGGAAGATCGGCGTGGTGTGGACGGGCTCGCGCGCCATCGCGATCATCAGCCGGTCCATCGCCGGGCGCCCGATCCTCTTGTCGAGCTCCCACAGGATCAGTGGTCCCTTGCCGTAGAGCTGGACGCGGTTGGGGCGGCCATGCCCCATCACCGGACCGGCATCCTTGCTGCCCTCCACCTTGGACGCGATATTCTTCGCCAGTTCCCCGGGGCCGAAGGTCGCCTCGACATAGCGCATCGACATATATTCTGCGGCGGATTCGACCAGCCAGAAATCCTCGCTGAGCGGGCTCGCCAGCATCCACCAGGCATGGCCGACCTCGTGCGCGACATAGCGCGCCGGATTGACTTCCGGGACGTCCTCGCCCGAGCGGCCGCCTTCGGAAAGCACGGTATAGGCGGTGCGCGCATAGCCCATGCCGCTCTTGCGCCAGACCTGCGCCATACGCACCTTGCGCGGCAGCGGGCCGAACATCGCCTCGAAATAGCGCGCCGCGCCCTCGGCATGCTTGACGTAGAAGCCCGAAAGCCGCGTCGAAAGATCGCGCCCGAAAAATTCGACGCCATGCGCCTCCGCGCGCTGCAACCCCTGCATCGCGACCATCGGCAGGTCGATATCGATGAAGTCGCGGCGGATGCGGACGCCGGTCTTCGTCCGTTTCACATCGCCCTGGGCGACGACGACGAGATCGGGGGCCAGCCCCTCGATATCGGCGTCGACGGTGAAGCGCGTCTGGATGTCCGCGCCGATCGGGATCCACATATGATCGATGAACAGCTCGAACCCTTCGGGCCGCAAGGCGGCGGCGTTGCTGTCATGTTTGGTGTTGATCTGCCCGGTATAAAGGAAGCGCAGCTTGACCGGCGCCGCGGTCGGCTTCGCGAAATGGAAAATGTAGCGCGTCAATTCCTCGACCGGCTTTTCCGCCGGCTCGGTCGTCACCGTCACGCCGCGCGGCAGCTGCATCGGCTGCAGCGCGAAACGCCGCGAAAGCAGGAACGCCTTTTCGCTCGCCGCTTCGGTCAGGGTGACCGTCACATCGGCCTTCAGATTGCCCTGCGGGTCGAAATCGGCGTTAACCCGATAATGGGGCGGCGCGGCATAAGCGCTCGCCACGGACAGAAGGGCGGTGACCAGGCCCGAGACGATACGCATCATTCCCCCTATTTCTTGTAGATCGTGCCGCCCTTCATCACGAAGCCGACATGCTGAAGTGTGGTGACGTCGCTCAGCGGATCGCCGCGCACCGCGACGATGTCCGCCGCCTTGCCCGGCGCGAGCGAGCCGATCGTCGAGAGCAGGCCGAGATGGTCGGCGGCATTGACGGTCGCGGCGCGGATCGCCTCGAGCGGCGTCAGCCCGGCGCGGACGAGCAGCGAGAATTCACGGGCATTCTCGCCATGCTTGCTCACGCTGGCATCGGTGCCGAAAGCGATGCGCACGCCATGCTTGTGCGCGAAGGCGGCCGACTGGAGCATGCGTGGCCCCGCCTCCAGCGCCTTTGCGCGGACGGCGGGCGACAGGAAGCTTTGCGGATCATTGCCCCAGCGCGTCACCGTATCGCCGGCAAGCAGGGTCGGGATCAGCCAGGCGTTGTTCGCCTTGAACAGCTTCACCGTCTCCGCATCGAGATTGGTGCCATGTTCGATCGAATCGCCGCCCGCGCGCAGAAAGGCGTTCATCGCGGCGGCATTATGCGCATGCGCCGTGACGCGGCGGCCGAGCGCGTGGGCGGCATCGACGATCGCCTTCATCTCGTCATCGGCGAATTGCTGACCAAGGCCCGATGCCTGGTCCGCCAGCACCGATCCGGTCGCGACGATCTTGATGAGATCGGCGCCGCGATGGATGGTCTCGCGCGTCACGCGCCGGCAATCGTCGCCGCCCGAACACAGGCTGGGCCGGCGGACGAGATGGCCGACATCGGGCCGGTAGCCCGCCGGGTCGCCCGCGCCGCCATGCGGGCTCAGCGCGTTGCCGGCAGCGACGATCCGCGGCCCAGGCACCTTGCCCGCGGCGATGCCGTCGCGCAGCGCGAAGATCGCGTCATTCTCCTCACCCAGATCGGCGACGGTGGTGAAGCCGGCATCGAGCGTGATGCGGGCATAGCGCGCGCCGTCGATCGCGAGATCGGCGGCGGTCTGCACGGTGCGGCGCAATTTATCGTTGGGGCCGTTTTCGTGGCAGATATGGACATGGCTGTCGATCAGCCCGGGCAGCACGAAACTGTCGGCGAGATCGACGACGTCGCCTTCGCCGACAAAACCGGCCCGGATCTCCGCCACCTTGCCGTCGCGCACGACGATGGTCTGGCGTTCGAGCACACGGCCGCTGGCCGGATCGGCGAGCAGCCGGCCGGCATGGATATAGGTTGCCGGTGCCTCCTGCGCCGCAGCGCCCCAGCCCAGCGCCGCGATCGCCAGCGCCGCGCCGCCCGCCAGCATCAACCATGGTCTTTTCATCGGTTCAGGCCCTTCCCGCCGCCCGCGATCCAGGCGGCAATCTGCTCGTCCAGGATCGGCAGCGGCAGCGGCCCGGCCCCAAGCGCGACGTCGTGAAAGGCGCGCAGGTCGAACGCCGCGCCGAGCTTCGCCTTTGCGCGGCTCCTCAGCTCGAGGAACTTCTGCATGCCGACATAATAGGATGTCGCCTGGCCGGGAATGACGATGTAGCGGTCGATCTCGCGCTGATTGTCATAATGGCTCGACGGCATGTTTTCGTCGAAATAGGCGGTGGCCCGTTCGCGCGTCCATTTGAGGTGGTGGATGCCGGTATCGACCACCAGCCGGCAGGCGCGCATCAGTTCCAGCGAGAGCCGGCCGAAATCCGAATAAGGATCGGCATAAAGCCCCATTTCCTTGGGCAGGCGCTCCGAATACAGCCCCCAGCCTTCGCTGAACGCGGCGATGCTCGCGAAGCGGCGGAATTTGGGCAGCCCCGTCATCTCGTGCGCGATGCAGGTTTCGACATGATGGCCCGGAATCGCTTCGTGATAGAGCGTCGCGGCAAGCTGGTAGCGCGGCTGCGCCTTCATATCGGCCAGGTTGATATAGAAGATGCCCGGCGACGATCCGTCCTGCGGCGGATTGCGATATTGCGCCTTGGGCGCCGACTTCTCGCGCCAGGCCTCGGTCGGGCGGACGACGACCTCCGCCTTGGGCAGCACGCCGAACAGCTCGCTTTGACGCTTGCGGATCTCGTCGAGCAGCGCCTCTGCCTCCGCGACATAGGCGGCGCGGCCGGCGTCGGTGTCGGGATGATAGAATTGCGGATCGCTGCGCATGAAGGCGAAGAAATCCTGCAGCGTCCCCTTAAAATCGACGCGCTTCATGATGCCGCGCATCTCGTCATGGATACGCGCCACTTCGCGAATGCCGAGCGTGTGGACGTCTGCGGCCTTGAGCGGCAGCGTCGTATAGGATTCGAGCTGCGCCTCGTAATAGGCCTGGCCGTCGGGCAGCTTCCAGATGCCGTCGACCGTGTCGGCCTTGGCCTCGGCGGCGCGCAGATGCGCGATCAGCGCGCGATAGCCGGTGGCGAAACCACTCATAAGCGCGGTGGTGACGCGCGCGAGCAGATCGGCACGCTCGGCATCGCTGAAATCGGCCTTGGCCACCTTCGCCCTGAAATCGGCGAGGATCGGGCTGTCCGCGGCACCGGCATCGAAGGGCGCGCCCTTCAGCATATTCTGACATGGGCCGATCACCTGTGCATAGACGAAGCGCGGCGGGCGGATGCCCTTGGCCTCCTGTCGCGCCAGCGCCGCGATCGCCTGCGCCATCAGCGGCCCGACCCCGGCGACGCGCGCGATATAGGCATCGGCGTCCGCCCTGCTGGCGATGGGATGGCTGTTGGTGAGCGTGCTCGGCACCCGCGTGTGCAGGCCGCCCATCTGCGTCATCGCATAATCATGATCGCGCCAGCGGAAATCGGCGATGCCGCGTTCGGCCGAGCGTTCGAAGATGCGATAGCTCAGCCGCGCCTGGGGCGAGAGTTTGGCGACATCGAAGCGACGCAGCGCGGCCAGATCCTGCTTGAGCAGTTCATGGCTTTCGAGCACGCGCGCTTCGCCGATATCGTCCCATTTGTCCTGGTCGCGGCGGATGCCGAGCGCCGACTGGCGCGTCGGGCTGCGATCGAGGCCGCGCTGGAAGACACCCTCGAAAAACGCATCGAGCCGGGCATCCTCATCGGTTTCGGCGGCGAAGAGCGGCGGCATGGCGAGCGCGCCGAACAAAAAAGCGGCCGATGCCGCGAACCGGCGCCGGCTGATCATGCCGCCTGTCCCTTGCCGGCGATCCATCGGTCCACATTCTCCTCCAGCATGGGAAGCGGCAAGGCGCCGCTGCCCAGCACGACATCGTTGAAGCGGCGGATGTCGAAACGCGCGCCCAGCGCCGCGCGCGCGCGATCGCGCAACGCCACCAACCGGAGCTTGCCCATCTCATAGGCGCAGGCCTGGCCGGGGGTGACGATGTAGCGCTGGATCGCGGTGACATTGTCGTCATGGCCCGAGGGCGTATTCTCGTCGAGCCAGGCCACCGCTTTCTCGCGGCTCCAGTGCAGGGCATGGACGCCGGTGTCGGTGACCAGCCGGCCGGCGCGCATCAGCTCCATCGAGAGCCGGCCGAATTCCTGCCACGGATCGCTGTAGAGGCCCATTTCGAGCGGAAGCTGTTCGGCGAAGAGCGCCCAGCCCTCGCTGAAGGCGGTATAGCCGTTGAAGGCGCGGAATTTGGGCAGGCCGGTCAGCGCCTGGGTGACCGCCTTCTCCAGATGATGGCCGGGCACGCCCTCATGATAGGACAATGCCGACAGCTCGAAGATCGGCAGGTTCCGCATCGTCCGCGTATTGACGTAGAGGATGCCGGGGCGCGATCCGTCGGCCGATGGCGCGAAATAGCCGGCGGTGCCCGCCGACGCCTCCAGCCAGGGCTCGACCGGTTTCACCAGCACGTCGGCGCTGGGGACATGGCTGGTGAGTTCGCCCAGCCGCGCCGTCACCCCCGCGATCTTGGCGCGCATCGCGTCGAGATAGGCGACCTTCCCCTCCGGCGTTTCCGGATAATAGAAAAGATCGTCGGTCTGGACGTGCGCGAAGAATTGCGGAAGCGTGCCCGAGAAACCGGTGCGCTTCATCAGCGCGCGCATTTCGCCGTGCAGCCGCGCGGTTTCCTCCAGCCCGATCCGGTGCACCTCCGCCGGTGAAATCGGCAGGGTGGTTTCCCAGCGCAGCGCGGCGGCATAATAGGCGTCGCCATCGGGCAGGCGCCAGACGCCGTCATTATAGGTGACGGTGCGCTGTCCCTCTTCGAGATGCGCGATCAGGTGACGGAAGCCGGGCTCGAACCCCTGTTTCAACCCCGCTTCGGCGGCGACCGTCAGTTTCGCCTTTACGGCATCGGCGATGGCGAGCCTGGCGATCTTCGTCTTGAAATCGGCGAGGATCGGGCTGTCCGCCCCGTCAGCCTGGAAGGGGCGTCCGGTGATCAGCTTCACGCAATTGCCGATGACGAGCGGATAGGAAAAAGCGGGTGGACGCACCCCGGCCGCCGCCTGCGCCTCAAGCTCGGCAACGACCTGCGCGAGGAACGGCTTCACATTGTGGAGGCGCGCGACATAGGCCTCGGCATCGGCGAGATCGGCGATCGGATGATTGTTGATCAGCGTCTGCGGGATCGAACGCTGCGGCCCGCGCATCTGGCAGACCGGATAACGATTGCCGCGCCAGCGATGGCGCTCGATCGTCTCGTTCGCGTCATATTCGAAAAGGCAATAGCTGAGCGCCCCTTCCGGCGTCAGCGCGTTGCGATCGAAGCGTTTGAGCGCGGCCAGGTCGCGCCGAAGCTGAGCCACGTTCGCCGCCGCGTGCGTCGCGCCGATATCGGGCCAGCGATCCTGCCCCGCCTTCACCCCCATGCCCGACTGGGCGCCGGGATCGCGCGCCAGATTGCGCTGGAAGACGGTTTCGAAAAAACCGTTGAGCCGATCGGTCTCGGTCGGACCGGCGGCGGCCCATGCGGGCGTTGCGGCCAGTGCAGCGCCGGCCATGAGGACGTCGCGGCGGGTGGGCGGGTTCATGATTGATGAGGCCGTGATTGCATTGCCACACCCATCTCCGTTTGCTTCGAGCGCAGGTTCGAGCT
>JASBTC010000357.1 GCA_030148625.1 Sphingobium sp.
GCGGGCCTCAGCGATTTCGGCATCGCCGCGGTGCATCGGATGAACGAGGTCGGCATCCTGGTCGATTCCTCGCATTCGGGGCCGCAGACCACGATGGACGCCATCACCTTTTCGAAGCGCCCGCCGATCATCTCGCACTCCAACGCCGGCGCACTCAACGAGCATCCGCGGACCAAGTCCGACGAGATCATCCGCGCGCTCGCCAAGAAGGGGGGCGTGATGGGGCTGACTACGGTGAACACCATGGTGAAGCGCGAATTCCCGGTGACCGCCGAGCACTGGCTCGACCATGTCGATCATCTGGTGAAGCTCGTCGGCATCGATCATGTCGGCTTCGGCACGGACACGCTGATCCGCGGCTGGTCGACCGATCCCAAGCTGAAGGACGAATTCCTCAAGGCCTATGGCGAGCCGCACTTCAAATCGAGCTACCGCTTCCGCTATCCGTTCGGCACCGAAGGCATGAACGACGCGAAGAAGTGGCACTTCGCCACCGCCGGTCTGATGAAGCGCGGTTACAAGACCGCCGATATCCAGAAGGTATTGGGCGGCAACTGGCTGCGCATCATTTCCGACGTCGTCGGCTAAGGGCGTGAACTGCCGGGAACTGGTGTCCGCCGCGTCGGCCGTCTCGCTGGGCCGGCGGCCGTCATCATCGGGCCAACTCCATCAGCCGCGCCCGTCCTTCCGCGAACCGCGCGCGCAATCTGGCGGTCGGTTCGCCGTCATAGCCCTGCTTCAACCGGGCGTCCGCGACGTCCATCCAGCGCAGCAGATCGTTCGCTGCCGCCCTTGAGGCCGCGGGATCGCGGCTGCCGCGTTCGCCCAACCAGATCGGGGCGCTGTGCGCGAACTGATAACTGTCCTGCGCGGGCCAAGCGGGTGCACCGCCGCGGATGCGCGCGGCGATCCAGCCGCCTGCGGGGACGTCAATCTCGCCCGCATAGCGCCCGATACCCTCCAGCGCGCCATAGCTTTTGACGATGCGGCCATTGACCAGCACTTCGACATGATCGGCGGGCGACGCGGTGAAGGCGTCGATCGTGAAGGGGATGCGCCGGCCGCCCGGAATCGCCGCGCCCGGCCCGGCATCGCCCGCGATGAAGTCGATCATCGGCCCGTTGGTCACGAAGCTTCTGCCCGCGCGCACCGCGTCGAGGAAACTCGCCATACCCAGCGGTCCCTTGGGCTTCGCATAGACTCGCGTCGAGCCCACCGCCATGGTGCGGTGGAGATTGTGCATGGTGTCGCTGCCGCCGGCCGGCGCGATGGTCAGGCCGAGATTGAGCAGCCTGTACCAGAGTTCGGAAGTGCCCAGCTCGTCGGTCCAGAGGCAAGCCAGTTCGATCGCATCGACCTCGCCCGCCAGCGCATCGGGCACCAGTTCGAGAGGGATGCCCGTCGGCGGGCCGCCCTGGGGGAAGGGGTCGCGCACGATCACCGGATGGACATAGATGTTCATGCCGCCATGCGCCCTTGCGAAGCGCAGTGGCGAGCTGTTGGCTAGGTCCAGCCGATCATAGGCGGCGGGATAGCCCGGCCCGAAGAAGAACGGCGTATGCGGCGCATCGGTGCCGATCACGCCGATATGTCCCAGAAAATGCGAGCGCACCTCTTGCGAGAATTTCACCAACGGCCGCTCGATCCGCTGCCAGCCCCAGAAGCGGACATCGGTGAGCGCGGTCTGGAGATTGGCGAGCATGGGCGTCGATACGTCCAGCGCTTCGGCGCGCATCGCCGAGACGATCGTCCGGTTCGAGCTGGAACGGCCCGCCATAGTTCAGATGACTATGGAGATCGCCGCTGACCCAGCCGCGCGCCGTCGCGGCGAAGGCGGGCTGAGGCAGGTCGATGTCGATCACCGCAGTTTCGCCCGCGCGAAGCTTGCGGCGCGTGACGACCGGAACGTCCAGCCCGTGGCTCGCGGTGATCGCGATCTCGCCCGCGGGCAGCTCGACCGTGGTAGCGCCCGGCGAATAGAAGGAGATACGGCCATGCTGGCCGTCGAATGTCGTATTGCCGGTATCGGGCGCGGCAGGATGGCCCGCGCCGTCAACCACCGCGAGACGGGCGGGCAAGGCGGAGCCGTCGCGACGGGTGCGGATCGTGACCCGCGCGGTCGGTGCGCCCATGGTCCAGTAAAGCGGCGTCACCTCTTCCGCCGGACCGCCGGTGACCGCCACGCGATACAGCCTGAAACGTTCCTCGCGATCGGGCTGGACATACCAGATGCCGCCGCGGCCCCAGGCGGGTGTGACAGGATAGGTGGCATCGCTCGCCAGTCGCAGCGTCTCGCCGCCGCTCGCGTTGGAGACGAGCAGCTGGGTGCGGTCGTCGCCCGCCAGCGGCGTCAGCGCGAAGCTGCGGCCATCGGGGCTGGCCGAGATGCGCAGCTGCGGCGACAGCCCCTCGCGACGCAGGACTTTTGTGCTGCCGTCCGCAAAGGACAGCATCTCCACCGTATCGGACAGCAAAGTCGATTCGGAGACATAGACGAGCCCGCCGGTGACCGGCTGAGAATTGATCTCCTGCCCCTTGGCGGTGGTCAGCCGTGTCTTCGCGCCAGAGGCGAGATCGATCCGCCAGATGTCGAGATCGCCAGCCTCGGCCGAACTATAATAGACGCTCTTGCCGTCGAGAGAGAAGACCGGGTCCAGCTCGATCGTTGACGTATCGACGAGGACGCGCTCGCGCCCGTTCGCCACGTCGAGCAGCCACAGGCCGGTGTCGCGGCCGCTGTCACGCATGAACGCGATGGTCTGGCCGTCGGGCGACCATGTGGGCCGTGCGTCGATGGACGCGCCGCGGGTGACTCTGCGCGCCTCGCGCGTGGCGATGTCCATGATCCACAGCCAGCCGCGCGCTGCGAACGCCACACTCTTGCCGTCGGGCGAGGGCGCGGGATCGGTCGGCGAGATGGCGAAGGTCGGAAGATTATAGCCTTCGAGATAGACCTGTACCGGCAGGGTCGGGACCCTGGGGTAGCGGTTGATCCATTCGGCCGACGCCGATTGCGATACCGCCAGCGCGCAAACGGACATCATGATCGAACGACGCGTATTCCACTCCCGCGACCGCATTACGCCGGACGATCATTATTCGCGCTGAGCGCGCTGCGCGTGCGGCTATAGAGCACATAGAAAGCGATGCCCGCCACATTCCAGATCGCGAAGCGCGTCAGCGTGTGGGTGGGCAGGCTGATCAGCAGATAGATACAGCCGAGCGTCGCCAGCGTGCCGATCAGATAGGGCTGCGGGCAGCGGAACACGCGCGGCAGATCCGGCGCGCGACGGCGGAGTACCATCATGCACACCGCCACGGCGATGAACGCCACCAGCGTGCCGGCATTGGCGAGTTCGGCGATCTCGTCCAACCGGAAGAAGCCCGCCACCACTGCCACGAACACGCCGGTCACCGCGGTGATCGTGGTCGGCGCGCCCGAGCGCGGCGACACGCGGCTGAGGAAGCGTGGCAGCAGCCCGTCGCGCGCCATCACGAAGAAGATGCGGCTCTGGCCATACATCATGACGAGGATCACCGAGGGCAGCGCGATCAGCGCCGCCAGCCCAATCGCCCAGGCGGCGAAGGGATGCTCCAGCGAACGCAGCACGAACGCCAGCGGCTCTGCCGACGCGCCCAGCTCGAGATAGTTCACCGCGCCGATCGCGCTGACCGCAACAAACATGTAGATCAGCGTGCAGACCGCCATCGATCCGAGGATTCCGATGATCAGATCGCGCCCCGGATTGCGCGTTTCCTCGGCAGAGGTCGCCACCGCGTCGAACCCGTAAAAGGCGAAAAACACGATCGCTGCAGCCGCCATCACGCCGCGCGTCTTGCCATCGATTACTTCGCTTCCGAAGCCATAGGGCATGAAGGGGGTGAATTTGTCCGCATCGAACGCGGGCATGGCCAGGACGACGAACGCTGTCAGCGCGGTGAGCTTGATCCCCACCAGAATGATATTGAACGTCGCGCTCTCGCGCGTGCCGGCGATCAGCATGCCAGCGATCGCCAGCGCCACCAGCACCGCGGGCAGATTGACGATGCCCCCGGCATGCGGCCCCGCCAGGATTTCGGGCGGGAGGTGCATCCCCAGCGACTGCATCCAGCCGACAAGATAGCCCGACCAGCCGACCGCGACGGTCGAGCAGGCGAGCGAATATTCGAGGATCAGGCTCCAGCCCACGATCCAGGCCAGCGTCTCGCCGAGCACCGAATAGGTATAGGTGTAAGCGCCGCCCGATGTCGGCATCAGCGTCGCCATCTCGGCATAGGCGAGCGCGGCGCAGGCGCACACGATGCCCGCCACAGCGAAGGCCAGGATGACCGCCGGTCCCGCGCGCTCCGCGCCGACGCCGGTGAGCGTATAGATGCCGGTGCCCACGATCGCACCGACGCCGAGGCCGACCAGATGCGGCCAGCTCAGCGTCTTGCGCAGTCCGTTCGCGCCGCCGCCAGCGGTCTCGATCGGCTTGCGCGGCCCCAGCCAATGTCCTGCCACGCGACGCTCCCCTTGTCCGATAGACCATGGCGCTCGGGCGCCACGACTCCGTCGAACCGTATACGAAATACGAAATACGACAAGTCGAAATTACCGGCATCTGAAATTGTCGGCTGTGCTCGGCGAATCAGCCCTTGCCGCCCTGGGAAAGCTGTCCGCGCAGATCGACGATCGTCTTCTTGATGTGTGCGTGCATCAGCTTCGCGACCGCCTTGTCACCGGCCAGCCACAGTTTCAGGATCTCGTCATGCTCGCTGTTAGCGCGCTCATCGCGGCCCAACGGTTCGAGATGCTTGCGCACATAGCGCTCGCTCAGCACATGCAGCCGCTCGAGCAGGATCGTGGTGATCGCTTGGCCCGAGGGGCGGATCAGCGCGAGGTGGAACGCCCGGTTGAACGCCCCGACGCCGTCGCCATGCGCGTTGGTCACGTGATCGAGCGCGGCATGCGTCGCGATCGCATGCTGCCGGTCTTCGTCGGTCGCGCGCTTGGCCGCCAGCGCGACCGTGTCCGGTTCCAGCTTCAGGCGGAGCGCATAGACCTCCTCGGCTTCGCTCGCGTCGAGCGAGCGGACGAAATAGCCCCGGTTGATCTGGTTGCGGACCAGCCCTTCCTGTTCGAGCCGGGTCAGCGCCTCACGCAGCGGGATCTTGCTGACACCGAGTTCGGCGGCGAGCGCGTCCTGCCGGATCGGCTGTTCGGGCGGAACCGAGCCGTTCAATATCCGGTCGCGGACGAGATCGACGAGCTGGTCGGAGAGATTGCGAATGATGAGGCCGTTCATATTTGAACCGTATACCATATATTTGCTCCTTGCGAGCGCGCTCACCCGAAGCGGGTCACGTCAAAGGGCGACAGATCGAACGGGGCGGATTCGTTGCCGATCATCGCGCCCACCGCCTCGCCGGTGACCGCCGCCAGGGTCAGGCCCAGATGCTGATGGCCGAACGCATAGGCGATCGCGGGCCGGCCGCGGAGGCGGCCGATCGCCGGAAGATAATCGGGCAAAGTGGGGCGCGCGCCCATCCATTCGCGCGCAGCATTGCCCAGGCCGAGTCCCAGCGCCCCCGCATGCGTGCGCAGCCGCGACCATTTGCGGCGGTCGGGCGGATCATCGCCGCGCGCGAACTCAACGAAGCTTGCGGCGCGCAAGCCATGCGCGAAGCGGGTGACGATCATCGAGCGGTCCTCGAACACGACCGGTGGCATGCCGGTCGGCCATTCGGTCGCGGCGCTCTCGATATGATAGCCGCGCTCGGAGATCAGCGGGGCGGAAACGCCCAGCGGCGTCAGCAGCGCGGCAGAGGCCGCACCCGCGGCGACCAGCGCCAGGTCCGCGATCAGTTCGCCGCCATCGTCGAGCGTGACCTTTGCGTCCATATGCCCCGACACCCGCACGGCGCGGCCCATGCGCCGCTCGCCGCCCAGGGCACGGAAGCAGGCCTGGAGCGCCTCGCCCAGCGCCGCCGGATCGGTGATCTGGCCGGTGTCGCGAAAGCGCAGCGCCCCCATGATCCGGGGGCGGATCAGACGCTGTAATTCGGCGAGTTCGTCCGCCGGCACGTCTTCGAGCCGCGCGGTGCCGATATCCGTCGATCGCCAATGCGCTCGCCCCGCTTCCGCGCTGGCGGCGCTTTCCCACAGCACCAGATGCCCGTCGGTGCGCAACAGGCCGGGATGGCCCGCATCCGCAACCAGTCGCTCCCAGGCGGGCAGGGCGTGGGCGAGCGCCGCGCCGAGCGCCTTTTTCCCGTGCGCGAACCGCATCGGCGTGCTCGCGCGGAGCAGCTTCAGCGCGAAGGGCAGCCATGTCGCCACGGCGCCGGGCGGCAGCGAAAGCGCACCGCCCCGGATGAACAGGCGCTTGTGAAAGTTACGGACTGCGGCGGGCGAGGCGAGCGGCTCGACCTGCTCGGTCGCGATATGCCCGGCATTGCCCCAGGATGCGCTGCGCCACGGTTCGTCGGGTGCGACGATCCTCGTCCGGATGCCGCGCCGCTGCAATGCGATTGCACAGGCGAGCCCGACGACGCCGTTGCCGATCACGATCGCCGTGGCGGGCGCTCCGCTCAAACGACCGTGAATCCGGCCCAGAAAGGATCTTCGCGGTCGATCCATATCGTGTTGAAGCCGGTGGTGATCGCCGATCCCTCGATCGATGGGATGATTCCGTCCACATCGCCCACCTTCGCTGCCGCCTCGACCCGGCCGATGAAGCGGCTGCCGATATAGCTTTCGTGGACGAAGCGATCGCCCACGGCCAGCCTGCCGGTCGCGGCGAGATGCGCCAGCCGCGCCGAGGTGCCGGTGCCGCAGGGGCTCCGGTCGATCGCGCGCTCGCCGTAGAATACCGCGTTGCGCCCGTCCGCGCCCTCGCCTTTCGGCTTGTCCGCCCACAGCACATGGCTGACGCCGCGGATGCTCGAGTCCCCCGGGTGCACCGGTTCATAGATCTCGCGCACCATCGCGCGGATGACGCGGCTCAATTCGATGATCCGCGCCGCGCCGAGATCGTCCAGCCCGGTATAACTGCCCTGCGGCTCGATGATCGCGTAGAAATTGCCGCCATAGGAGACGTCGATGGCCAGCGGCCCGAAGCCCGGCACGTCGATTTCGATGCCGCGCTGCGCGACATAGGCGGGCACGTTGCGGATTTTCACCGAACGCACCCGGTCGCCCTCTTGCTCGTAGACGATCTCGATCGTCCCGGCGGGCACCTCCACCGTCAGCCGCCCCGGTTCACGCGGCTGGATCAGGCCGTTTTCCAGCCCGAACGTAATCATGCCGATCGTGCCATGGCCGCACATCGGCAGGCAGCCGCTCGTCTCGATGAACAGGATCGCCGCATCCGCATCGCCGCAGGGCGGATAGAGAAAGCCGCCCGACATCATGTCGTGCCCGCGCGGCTCGAAGCACAGGCCGGTGCGGATCCAGTCGAAGCGGGCGAGGAAATCCTGCCGCCGCTCTGCCATGGAGGAACCGCGCAGTAGCGGTGCCCCGCCCGCCACCAGGCGGACGGGGTTTCCGGCGGTATGCCCATCGATGCAGAAGAAGCTGTGTCGCATCAGGCGGCAACGGCCTCCCGGAGCATGGGCCGGGTGCGCGCGGCTTCCTCGACCATCGCGATCACCTCGGCGCGGCGCTCGCCCGCCAGCGGCAGGCGGGGCAGGCGCACCCGCTCCGATCCGCGTCCCATGATCTCCTCGGCGAGCTTGATCGACTGGACCAGGTCATGCTCGGCGTCGAGGTGCAGCAGCGGCATGAACCAGCGGTAGATCTTGCGCGCTTCCTCGATATCGCCGCGATAGAAGGCGGCGACCAGCGCAACCGATTCCTGCGGGAAGGCGCTGGTGAGGCCGGAGACCCAGCCCGATGCGCCGAGCATCAGCCCCTCCAGCGCGACATCGTCGAGACCGGCCATCACCGAATAGCGGTCACCATAACGGTTGAGCAGATCGGTGAAGCGGCGCGTATCCGGCGCGCTTTCCTTGACCGCCACGATATTCTGTACCGATTCGAGCGCGTCGAGCGTCGCAATGTCGACGCTCACACGATAGGCGGGCGGATTGTTGTAGAGCATGATCGGCAATGCCGTGGCCTCCGCAACGGTGCGGAAGTGCATGACCAGCTCGGCACCGGTCGGCACATAGACCATCGCCGGCAGCACCATCAGCGCATCGAGACCGATCGCCTCGGCTTCCTTCGCATAGGCGGCGGCGCGGCGGGTGGTGAACTCCGAGACGCCCGCGACCAGCGGCACCCGGCCGCCGACCGCCTCGACGCCGGCGCGCAGCACGGCGCGCTTCTCGTCGGAGTCGAGCGAGTTGTTCTCGCCGCAGGTACCGAGCAGGATCAATCCGTCGACTCCGTCATCGACCAGCGCGGTCAACACGCGCTGGGTCGCATCGAGATCGATCGACCCGTCCTCGGAAAACTGGGTCGTCGCGGCAGGATAAACGCCCGTCCACAATGCATTTTGAGCCGCCACTGAAAATCTCCTTCGAACCAGATCCTATGGAATATTCGTCCGAGTGCGAGCGGGAGTTTCTCTCCGGCTGCGATCTTGACTCCGTCCTTCAACGCAGTATCGTGTTTAGTATACGATATAAGAATGATCAATCCCGTTCACGCCGAGTTGATGCAGTCCATTTCGCATCAGGGTTCGCGGGAAAGGGAAACGGCGGAAATGTCCGCCGCATCCGGAATTGGAGAATGGATGACCAGAGACCGTCTTGCACGATCGGAATCCGCAGCCGCATGGTGGGCTGCGGATTCGCGTGCGCGGGGATCGTCAATTCTTCGCGGGCGTGTCCATATGGTGGCCCAGCGTGTCCATCGCCGCGGCGATGATCAGGTCGCGCCATTCTTTCTGGAGGCCCATCGCCCCCGCAAGACGGGCACTGAAGTTCGCACCAGACAGCCCCGTGAACGCGCGCGTCATTCGCCCCATGTCCGGATCGGTCAGGTCGATTCCCAGCACCACCAGAAGATCGAGTCCCAGCTTTGTCAGGCGCGGGTTTTCGCCGAGGCGTTCGCGCGACAGATAATGGCCGAACTCGGCCATGCCCGGCCATTGATAGGCGAAGTCGACTGCGCCTTCGATGAGTTCGCGGTCTCTGGCGATGCCCGGCGCGAACGTCCGGGCATGGTCGAGCCGGTCGCTGGTCTGCATCTCGTGCTTCGCCATCACCGCGTCGAAGAGCGCCTGCTTGCTGGGATAGTGATGAAGCAGCCCGGCCTTCGAATATTTCAGCGCGTCAGCGATCTGCTGGATCGATGTGCGCGCGAAGCCGTGCCGGGCGAACAGTCCCGCCGCGCAATCGATGATCTCGTCGTCAATCTCGGATTTGGTCTGTCTCGGCATCGCCGTCCGCCTTGCCATCGAACGGACCAGCGGCAGACAAATTTCTTGCACCAGTCCATATTGGTCGGTAACTGACCATATTGGTCGGTAATTCGATTGGCGCATCGGTGCGCCCCGGTCAACCCGCCAGAACGGTTTTTTTGAGGAGATGAGCCTTGTTGCAGCTTAATGGTGTCGAGCACGTCTACCCCAATGGGACGCGCGCGCTCGACGGCGTCACGATTTCGATCGGAAAGGGCATGTTCGGGCTGCTGGGGCCGAACGGCGCCGGCAAGTCGTCGCTGATGCGTACGATCGCCACGCTGCAGACGCCGACCGCGGGCTCGATTCGATTCGGCGACATCGATGTGCTGGCGGAGCCGACCCGGTTGCGCTCGACGCTCGGCTATCTGCCGCAGGACTTTGGCGTCTATCCGCGCGTATCGGCCTATGACCTGCTCGATCACATGGTGTCGCTGAAGGGCATCACCTCCAAGGCCGACCGCAAGGCGACCGTCGAAACGCTGCTCAACCAGACCAATCTCTGGAGCCACCGCAACAAGGCAGTCGCAGGCTATTCGGGCGGCATGCGCCAGCGCTTCGGCATTGCCCAGGCCCTGATCGGCAACCCCGAACTGATCATCGTGGACGAGCCCACCGCGGGCCTCGACCCCGAGGAGCGCAACCGCTTCTACAATCTGCTCGTCGAGATCGGCGAGAGTGTCGTCGTCATCCTCTCGACCCATATCGTCGAGGACGTCGCCGATCTCTGCCCCAGCATGGCCGTGCTCGCCGCCGGCCGCATCCAGCTTCAGGGTGCGCCGGCCGACCTGATCCAGCGCAGCCGCGGCACCGTGTGGGCCAAGACGATCGCGCGCGATCAGCTCGACGAAGTAAAGGGCAAATATGAGGTGATCTCCACCCGGCTGCTTTCCGGCAGTACGATCGTCCATATTCTGTCTGACCAGGATCCCGGCAACGGCTTCACCCAGGCCGAGGGCGGTCTCGAGGACGTCTATCTCTCGACGCTGGTCCGATCGCGCCGCGCCGCCGCGCAACCCGCCGCATAAAGGAACGCCCGATGTTCTCGACGATCGCGCGCTTCGAGGCGCGTTACCAGTTGCGCAACCCGGTCTTCTGGGCTGCCACAATCCTCTTTTTCCTGCTGACCTTCGGGTGGACGACCGTCGAGTCGATCCGCCCGGTCAGCGGCAACACCTTCACCAACTCGCCCGTGGGCATTGCGCAGGTCACCCTGACCATGTCGATGTTCTTCATGTTCGTGACGACCGCGTTCGTCGGCAACGTAGTGGTGCGCGACGACGAGACCGGCTTCGGCCAGATCATCCGATCGACCAAAGTGGGTAAGCTGCCCTATCTGTTCGGCCGTTTCACCGGCGCCTTTTTCGGCGCCGCGGTCGCGTTTCTGGCGGTGCCGTTCGCGATCTGGCTCGGCACTTTCATGCCATGGGTCAATTCCGAGCTGATCGGGCCGAACCGGCTGGGCGACTATGCCTTCACCTATTTCGTCATAGCGCTGCCCAACCTGCTGATCACCTCCGCGATCTTTTTCGCCGTGGCCTGCTGGACGCGATCGGTCACCTATAGCTACCTGACCGTCATCGTCTTTATGTTCGCGTATTTCACGCTGACGGCGATGCTGCGCAAATTGCCGGACCTGTCGTTCGCATCCTATTTCGAGCCGTTCGGTTCGGTCGCCTATAGTCTTGGCGTCCGTTATCTGACACCGATCCAGCAGAACACGCAGTCGCTGGAACTGACCGGAATATTGCTCAGCCACCGGCTGGTGTGGATCGCGATCTCCATCGCCATCGTCGCCTTTGCGGTCGTCCGCTTCCGCTTCGCTGACCGGGGCATTTCGAAGGGCAAATACAAGCGCCAGGCGGCCAAGGCGAAGAAGCTCGCTGCGGTCCAGCCGATGCTGGTCGATCGCCTGCCCGATACGAAGCCGGAAGGGGCTGCCTGGCATCAGCTCATCACGCGCACGCTGCTCGAGATGAAGCTCGTGTTCAAGAGCCCGGCCTTCTGGGTGCTGGCGCTGGTCGGCTCGATCAACCTGTTCCTGACGCTCAGCCTCGCCGGCCGCATGTACGACGTGCCGATCTGGCCGCGCACCTATGCGATCATCGACACCGTGCGCGGCGCGTCGCTTCTGATCACGCTGCTCATGGCAATCTATTTCTCCGGCGAGGTGGTGTGGCGCGAGCGTGAGAAGCGCTTCGGTGACATCATCGATTCGACGCCGATTCCCAACTGGATCTTCCTCGTTTCCAAGCTGGCCGGCGTGGTCGGCGTGCTGGTCGCGCTCAGCGTCATCGTCGTGACGATCCAGGCGGTGGGTTATCAGCTTGCACGCGGCGTTCTCGATGTCGAGCCCGGCCAGTGGCTGAGTTGGTTCGTCATTCCCAGCACGCTTTACGTCATCCATCTCTCGGTGCTGGCGATCGTGCTTCAGGCGATCAGCCCCAACAAGTTCGTCGGCTGGGGGCTGATGCTGATCTATCTGGTGTCGACCACGGTTTTCGCCGGCCTCGGCCTCGATCATCCGCTGATCAACTATGCCGAAGCGCCGATGGCGCTGTCGGAGATGAATGGCGACGACTATATGGCTGCCAGTGCCTGGTGGCTGCGCGGCTACTGGACCGCGTTCGCGCTGATCCTGGTGGTTATCGGCCATCTGATGTGGCGCCGTGGCGGTACCACTACGCTAGGCGCACAGTGGCGCACGCTGCCGCTGCGCCTGCGCGGCGTGCCGCTGGCGCTGCTGTTGGTCGCGGTGCTGACCACCGCCGGCATCGGCGGGTTCCTCTTCTACAATATGAACGTGCTCAACACGCGTCCCGACAAGGACAAGATGGAGGCGCACAACGCGCAATATGAAAAGGACTACGCCAAATATCTCGACCAGCCCGAACCGACGCTGAAGGACATCAAGCTCAACGTCGATCTGCGTCCGTCCCGGCGCTGGGTGCAGTTCGACGGCGAATATCGCTTCGTCAACGAGACGGATAAGCCGATCGAGCTGCTGCACGTCCGCATGAACGTGCCCGACTGGATGACGAAGGTGAGGTCGATGACCGTTCCCGGCGCGAAGTTGCAGACGGACGATGTCGACAATCTTCACAAGATCTATCGGTTCGAACGGCCGCTGCAGCCGGGCGCGAGCGGCACGCTGACCTTCCGCACCGTGATGGAACAACGCGGAATCAAGTCGCTGCCTACCAACAAGCAATATTGGGAGATCGACGTCCAGCCCGCGAGGAACGGCGCCTATCTCACCAATCTCGGCTTCGCACCGGCGCTGGGGATGAGCCGCGCCAATTTCCTGCAAGGCGCCACGCTGCGCAAGAAATACGGCCTTCCGCCAGAGACGCCGACGCCGTCGCTCGACGACAAGGCGGCGGTCATGCGCAGCTATGCCGGCGTCGATCGGGTCAATACCGATGTGACGGTATCGACCGACGCCGATCAGACGCTGGTCGCGACCGGTCAGGAAGTGTCGAACAAGGTGGTGGGCAACCGCCGCATCGCACGGTTCGTGTCGCCGATCCCGACGCTGAACTTCATCACGATCCAGTCGGGCCGTTATGCGGTCAAGTCGATCGACGTCGATGGCGTGAAGCTGAGCGTCTACTACCACCCCAAGCACCCGATGAACGTCGACCGCATGCTCGGCGTGGTGAAGGACTCGCTCCAATATTATCAGAAGAACTGGGGCCCCTATCAGTATAAATATTTCCGCGTGATCGAGCGCCCGGACTATGCGGGCACCGCGAACTCGGCGCCGGGCACGGTGGGCTATTCGGAACGGTTCGGCTTCACCGGCGACTTCCGCAACCCGAAGAATGTCGACTATCTCGCTTTCGTCACCGCGCATGAATATGGCCATCAATACTGGTTCCACCAGGTGATGCCGGGCGATGTCGAGGGCGCGGAGGTGCTCACCGAGACGCCGTCGCAATTTGGCGGGATCATGGTGATGAAGAAGCGCTACGGCCATGACGGGATGCGTCGCTTCCTGCAATATGAGCAGAGCGACTATCTGTCGGGCCGCCGTGCCGAAAAGGCGGAGGAACGCCCGCTCGCGCTGGTCAAGAAGCAGGGTTACATCCACTATTACAAGGGTTCGGTGGTGATGTATCTGCTCCAGGATCGCCTGGGCGAGGACCGCGTGAACGGCGTGCTGCGCAGCATCATCGAAAAATACCGCTTCCAGCCGCCGCCGTTCGCGCGCTCGGTGGATCTGGTGAACGGCCTGCTCGGCATCGCCCGCAACGATCAGGAGCGGGAGCTGATCAAGGATCTGTTCTACCGCATCACGCTCTATGATCTGCGCGTGAAGACGGCGACGGTCCGCCAGCTCGCCAACGGCCAGTATGAAACGACGGTCACCGTGCATGGCGGCAAGGCCTATGCCGACGGCAAGGGCAACGAGAAGACCGCGCCGCTCGACGAACCGATCGATGTGGGCGTGTTCAGCCTGGATCCGTCGAACCTCGCCTTCGGCCGGCAGAATGTGCTCTCGATGAAGCGAGTTCCGATCCGCTCCGGCGAGCGGCAGGTGAAGATCGTGACGAAGGGCAAGCCGCTCTACGCCGGGGTCGATCCGTACCTCACCTATATCGACCGCAACCATAACGACAATGTGGTCTCCGTAACCCAGTGACCCGTTGGGCGGCCGGGTCCGGTTTCATCCGGGCCCGGCCAAATGCCGGCCCTGGTCCGTTCAGTCCGAGAGGTTTTCATGCGCCGCTTCTTCACCTCCGCCCTTCTCATCGGCACCGCGATGGCGGGCCTCGCGCCGCTCGGCGCGCAGGATGCGCAGCACCCCGCGGCGGCGGCCAAGTCCACGCCCGAAATCGGCGCCTTCGGCTTTGACGAGAGCGGCATGGACAGGTCGGTGAAGCCCGGCGACGATTTCTACGCTTATGCGGGTGGCGGCTGGGTGAAGAACACGCCGATGCCGGCCGACAAGGCAATGTACGGATCGTATCTTGTCATGCGCGACCTCACGAGCGAGCGGTTGCGCGGCATCATCCAGGGTACGCAGAACGATCCGTCGAGCAAGCTCGGCCGCGCCTATGCCGCCTATATGGACACCGCGAAGATCGAGGCGCTGGGCATGAAACCGGTTCAGCCCTGGCTCGCCCGGATCAAGGGTCTGAAAGACCGCAAGGGCTATTCGGCGCTGCTCGCGGAATCGATGCGGATGGGCATCAGCGGCCCTTATTTCCCGTGGGTATGGCCCGATGACCGGCAGCCCAAGCGCATGATCCTGAGCATCTGGCAGGATGGCACGGGCATGCCCGATCGCGACATGTATCTCTCGGACAAGCCGGCGTTCGCCAAGATGCGAGAGGCTTATGTCGCGCATCTCGGGCGCGTGCTGACGCTTGCCGGCGAGAGCGATGTCGAAGCCCGCGCCAAGGCGGTGATGGCGATGGAGACCGAGATCGCCAAGGTTCAGTGGACGCGCGTCGAAGCGAACGACGTCACGAAGACCTACAACAAGTTCACGCTTGCCCAGACCGCGCAATTCTCCACGCCGACGCTCGATATGCCGACGGTGATCAAGGCGGCGGTTCCCAATGTCAGCGAACTGATCGTCAGCCATCCGAGCGCAATGATCGGCATCGCCCGGATCATGGACAAGGCACCGGTCGAGGTGTTGCGCGATCAGATGACGGTGCGCAGCCTGATGGCTCTCGCGCCGGCCTTGCCGGACGCGGTCGAGGCCGAGCGCTTCGCTTTTTACGACAAGGTTATCAACGGCACGCCGGAGCGCGAGCCGCGCTGGCGGAAGGGCACGGCGCTGGTCAACGGCATGCTGCGCGACGAGGTCGCCCAGCTTTATGTGCAGCATTACTTCCCGCCCGAATACAAGGCGTCGATGACCGGTCTCGCCAACAATCTGCTGGCGATCATGGGCGATCGCATCGGCCGGCTCGACTGGATGCAGCCGGTCACCAAGGCCAAGGCGCAGCAGAAGCTGAAGGGCTTCGTGGTCAGGGTCGGCTATCCCGACGCATTTCGCGACTATGCCGGGCTGGACGTGAAGGACGGCGATCTTTTCGGCAATGTCGTCCGGTCGAACCGTTTCGAATTCCTCTGGTCGATCGGCCGCCTCGACAAGCCGACGCAGCGATCCGACTGGTATTATTCTCCGCAGACGGTCAACGCCAATGCGAGCTGGAACCGGCTCGAAATAACATTCCCGGCCGCGTTCCTGCAGGCGCCGTCCTTCGATCCCAAGGCCGATCCGGCCGTGAACTACGGCGCGATCGGCGCGATCGCCGGGCACGAGATCAGTCATCATTTCGACGACAACGGCTCCAAGTTCAATGAAAAGGGCCTGCTTGAGAGCTGGTGGACGCCGGAGGATCTCAGGGCGTTCGAGAAGGCGAGCAAGGCGCTGATCGCGCAGTACGACGCCTATGAGCCGTTGCCGGGCGAACATATGAGCGGCCGGCTGACCCTTGGAGAGAATATCGGCGATCTCGCCGGCCTCACCATCGCTTACGACGCCTATCAGCGTTCGCTTGGCGGCAAGCCGGCGCCGGTGATCAACGGCTATACCGGCGATCAGCGCTTCTTCCTTGGCTGGGCGCAATTTTGGCGGGTGAAGCAGCGCGAGGGGCACCTCCGCCAGCAGCTGCTGACCGACACCCATTCGCCCGCGACGCAGCGCGCCTGGGTCGTCCGCAATCTCGACGCCTGGTATAAGGCGTTCGATGTCAAACCCGGCGACAAGCTGTATCTCGAGCCGTCCAAGCGCGTCAAAATCTGGTAGCGCAAATGATGCGGACACCGCTCTCGAAGATCCTGCCGGGCAGCCTCGTCTGGGACAATCACGCCTGCCTGCCGCTGCGGCCGGAAGACAGGCGCTTCCTGCCGCAACTCGAGCGGATGCGTGCGACCGGCGTGACCGTCGTCACCATCAATGCGGCGTTCGGCACGTTCGGCGGGGACCTTGCCGACGCCATGCTGGACAGCGTTCAGAACTGGGTGGCGGAACACCCCGATACGCTGATGCTGGTGAAGACGGCCGCCGATCTCGATGCTGCTCAGGCGAGCGGCAGGCTCGGCATCTGCTTCGATCTCGAAAGCATGACCGCGCTGGACGGCGATATCGGCAGGGTCGAGCATTTCTACGCGCGCGGCGTCCGCTGGATGCTGGGGACCTACAACACCGCCAATGCCGCCGGCGGCGGCTGCATGGAGGCGGATGAAGGGCTGACCGATTTCGGACGCAGCGTGATCGCGGAGATGAACCGGGTCGGCATGGTCGTGTGCGGCAGCCATTGCGGCTGTCGCACCGCGCGCGAGATGATCGACGCCTCGGCGTTGCCCATGATCTTCTCGCATTCGAACGCGCGCGTGGTGCACGATCATCCGCGCAACATCCCCGACGACCTGATCCGCGCCTGCGCCGAGCGGGGCGGAGTGATCGGCATCAACGGCTTCGGTCCGTTTCTCGGCGACAACGACGCCACCACCGCAGCCTATGCCGCGCATGTCGAGCATATGCTCGATCTGGTGGGCGACGATCATGTCGGCATCGCGCTGGACTATGTCTTCGATATGGACGAGCTGAACCACTATATCTCCGCCGATCCAGTGACCTTTCCGCCGGACATTTTTCCGCTCGGCGCGGAGATGGTCGAGCCCGAACGGCTGCCTGACATCGCACGGTTCATGCTCGATCGCGGATATAGCCGGGAGACGCTGGGCAAGCTCTTCGGCGGCAATCACCGGCGCATCGCCGAGACCGTCTGGAAATAGAAGAGCTAAGCCTAAGCCTTAGGCTTTACGCGTTGCGCTCGCCCCCAGTGGCGAGACAAAAGATGATAATCTTTACGGAGACGAGCAGCATGACATTCAGCACGATGGATCAGTTCAACCGCCGCGACCTCATCCGCGGCGCGGCCATGCTGGGGGCGGGAACCGCTCTGATGAGCCCGTTCGGCGCGCTTGCGCAGAAGAGCGGCTTTGCCGACGTGCGCAAGGCGGCGGAGGCCGGCAAGGAAGCGTCGGTCAAGCGCATCCGCGACTGGGTGGCACTGGATTCGATCGCCGCCGAGAACAAGAACATGCCCGAGGGCGCGGCCTATATGGCCGAGCTGATCAAACAGGCCGGTTTCCAGACCGCGGAAGTCGTGCCCACCAAGGGCCATCCCGGCGTGCTCGGCACACTCGATGCCGGCGCAAAGCGCACGCTGGGCCTCTACTTCATGTACGACGTGAAACAATATGACGCCGCCGAATGGACCTCGCCGCCGCTCGAGAGCCGGCTGGTGGAGCGCAAGGGGCTTGGCTCGGTGCTGATCGGGCGCGGCACCGCCAACCACAAGGGGCCGGAAGCGACTTTCCTCGCCGCACTCCATGCGATCCGCGCGGCGGGCCGCAAGCTGCCCGTCAACCTCGTATTGCTTTGCGAAGGCGAGGAAGAGATCGGCTCGCCGAACTTCCGCGAACTCGCGACCACGCCGAAGGTGCTTTCCGCGCTCAAGCGGTGCGAAGGGATCATGATGCCCACAGCCATGGCGGATCTGGAGGGCAATGCCGTGATCGAGCTGGGCGCCAAGGGCATCATCGAGCTGGAACTCGTCGCCAGCGGCGAGAAATGGGGCCGCGGTCCGCGCAAGGACGTGCATTCCAGCCTGAAAGCCGCGCTCGACTCCCCCGCTTGGCGGCTCGTCCAGGCGCTCCAGACCTTGGTCACGCCGGACGGCAACACGCCCGCGATCGACGGGTGGTTCGAGAATGTCCGCCCGCTGACCGACCGCGAGAAGTCGCTGATCCGCGAGGCCACCAAATATTCGAGCGAGGCGCAGATCAAGGAGGCGATGAGCTTCACCCACTGGATCGACAACCTGTCCTACGAAGACGCGATGATCCGCCTGATGCAGGAGCCCACGGTCAATATCGAGGGCCTGGTCGCGGGCTATACCGGGCCGGGCGGCAAGACCGTCCTGCCGGGCCGGGCGGTCGCGAAGCTCGATCTGCGGCTCGTGCCGAACCAGACGCGCACCGAGGCCATCGGCAAGCTGCGCGCGCATCTCGACAAGCGCGGCTTCAAGGATATCGAAATGAACGTCAGCGGCGGTTACGACCCGACCGAGACCAGCGAGACCAGTTCGCTCACCCGCGCCGAAGTGGCGACCTACCGCAAGCTGGGCGTGCGCCCCAGTCTCAGCCCGCGCCTGGCGGGAAGCTGGCCGGGCGGCACCTTCACCCAGCCGCCGGTCTCGGTGCCGGTCGGCCGCTTCGGCCTGGGCTATGGCGGCGCGGCGCACGCGCCCGACGAATTCTATCTGATCGACTCGGTCAATCCCAAGGCAGCGGGCCTGGTCGATGCCACGATGGGGCATGTGGAATTCCTCCACATGCTCGCATCGATCTGAGGGATCTGCGATGACTGAGGGGCTAAAGCCGCCCCTCAGCCGCCCCAGGTCGCGGTCAGCAGCCGTGCGAAATTGCCACCGAGGATCGCCTTGATATTGTCCTTGGAATAGCGGCGGCGCATCAGTTCCTCGGTCAGGTCGTAGACCCGGCGCGGATGGTCGAACCCATCGGTGTCGATCTTGTCGCGCCACAGATATTTGGGGCCGGTGATCTCCTTCATCGCCTTGCGCAGCTCGGCGGGCATGTCGTCATAGCCGTGCATGTCGAGGTCGCTGCCCAGCCCGACATGGTCCATGCCGATCAGTTTCACCGCATAGTCGAAATGGTCGACCAGCTGCTTGATCGTCGTCGGCTCCGTGCTGCTCACGAAGTTGCGGACGCCCGCAATGCCCATCACGCCGCCCTTGGCCGCACAGGCCTTGATCGCCTCGTCGGTTTTGAGCCGGGGATGGTTGGTGAGCGAACGGCAATTGCTGTGGGTGATCGCGATCGGCTTGCTGGAGGCGGCGATCGCGTCGAGCGTGGTGCGGTCGCCGCAATGCGACACGTCCACCAGCATGCCCACCTTGTGCATCTCCTCGATGATCACCGCACCATAGTCGGTCAGGCCGCCATCGACCCGCTCGGTCGATCCCGAACCGAGGCGGTTCTGGCTGTTGTAGGTCAGCTGGGAGACGCGCTGGCCGACATCATAGAAGGTCTGCACATCTTCCTTCTTCCGGAAATGGTCGGCATTCTGCACGCCGATGATCACCGCCACCTTGCCATCGCGCTTGGCGCGCAGAATGTCGGCCATCTTGCTCACACCGGTCAGCACATGGCTGTTCACCGCGATATAATGGGTCCACATCATGTAGAAGGTCAGCACCATGTCGCGCGCGTCGGGAGGCAGCATCGATGAGGGGACCCTGGCGACGGTGATGCGGGGTCTCGCGTGTCTGCTACCCGGCGCCGGGCTCGCCTGCGGCGGGAGCGCACCACCACCGGAGCC
>JASBTC010000358.1 GCA_030148625.1 Sphingobium sp.
TCGACCACCGCCGCGCCGCCGAGCAGATGGCCGAGCGTGAGCCCGACCAGCGTCATGGTGGGGGCAAAGGCGTTGGGAAGGACGTGACGCACGAGCACGCGGCGCTTGGACAGCCCCTTGGCGCGGGCATGGGTGACATAGTCGAGCCGCAGCACGTCGAGCGCGCTGGCGCGCATCATCCGGATCAGCACGCCGCTTTCGACGGTGGCCAATGTCACCACCGGCAGGATGAGATAGGGCAGTCCCGCGGCGAGCCCGTCGCTGAGCGGGACATAGCCGACCACAGGCAACCAGCCGAGTTTCACCCCGAAGATCAGGATCAGCATCAGGCCCAGCCAGAAACTGGGGATCGCCATGGTCAGCGTTGCGGTGGTGACGATCGCATTGTCGGTCGTGCTGCCGCGCCGCGACGCCGCGATCAGGCCGAACAGTATGGCGACCAAGGTCGCCAGCGCAACCGCGGTCACCACGATCGATGCGGTCACCATGAAGCGATCGAGCACCAGCGCGCGCACCGGCTCACCCGTGATGATCGACGATCCGAGATCGCCCTGCGCGACCTGGCCGAGCCAGTGGAAGAACTGCGACCAGAGCGGCCGGTCGAGGCCCATGCGCTCACGCAGGGCCGCGATCGCGGCCGGGTCGGCGGCATCGCCCAGCATCACCTGTGCGGGGTCGCCGGGGATCAGCCGGACCAAAGTGAAGACCAGGATCGCGACGATGAGCAAGGTCGGCACGGTCAGCAGCAGCCGTCGGCCGAGATAGAATGCGGTGGTGCGGCTCATTTGATCGCCACTCCCCACAGCCGCATCTGCGCCGCCGCCCATCCCTTGTACCCGATGACATTGGCGCGAACCGCGGCGATATGCCCCTGGTTGAACAGGATCACCGCCGGCACCTGATGCATGAAGCGGCTATGGAGCCGGTCGAGAACGGCCTGGCGCGCCGCGCGATCGCCGGTCGCGCGCGATTGCCGGAGCAGCGCCTGCGCGCCAGCATCGCCCCACACCTTGCGCGGATCCGCCGCTTTGTCGCCGATGAAGGATTCGTAGCTCAGCGACGGATCGAGCCGCGCCGAATAGGCGAACATCATCGCCTGATATTTGCCGCTATAATAGCGGTCGAGCTGCGCCGCCCAGTCGAGCGTCTCGATCCGGATATCGATCCCGGCTTCCAGCGCCATGGCCTGGACGAGGATCGCGGCGTCGAACAATTCGGGATAGCGGCGATTGGTGACGAGGCGGATCGGCTCGCCGCGATAGCCCGCCGCCGCCGCCAGCCGCCTGGCGGCCGCGATGTTCGGGCGCGGCATCGCCGCCTGAACGGGGCTGTGATAGGCGCTCGACGCCGGGACGATCGATCGGTTGGCGCGCGATGTACCTTCGCTGATCGCATTCACCAGCGCGGGCACATCGAGTGTCATCGCGATCGCCTGGCGCAGCCGGACGTCAGCCATTCGCCCATCGGCGGTCTGGAACAGCAGGGCGAAGATATCCATCGCCCGTGCGACCGACAGGCGGATATCGCGTCGCGCCTTGAGCTGCAGCGCGTCGAGCGGCTGGATATTGTCGAGCACATCGAGATCGCCGCGCAGCAATGCCGCCTGGGCGGAGACCAGATCGGGAATGACCAGGAAGCGCACGCGATCGACCAGCGCATGCTTGCCGCCGCTATTGCCGTCGCGCGGCCCCGGCAGCGCGCGATAGCCGGCGAAGCGCGCCAGTTCGACATATTGATTGCGTTTCCAGCCGGCGAAGCGGAACGGGCCGGTGCCGATCGGCACGCGCCATGCGCCATCTGGGCCCACCGAATTGCGATGGAGGATCGCGGTCGCGCCGCAATCCACGCGCGCTAGCGTCTGGAGAAAGGTTGGGGAGGTGCGGTCGAGTGTGATGCGCACGGTCAGCGGATCGAGCGCGCGGACGTCGACGATTTTCGCGAAACCGCCACCGGTGAATTCGCGCAGGCAGCGCCAATGCGTCGCGGGATCGAGATAGCGGCGGAGCGACCAGACCACATCGGCGCTCGTCATCGGCGCATTGTTGTGGAAACGGATGCCGGGACGCAGATGGAAGGTGTAGTTGCGTCCGTCGCCCGACACGTCCCAACGCTGCGCCAGCATCGGGCCGATGCCGGCATCCTCGCGATAGGCGACGAGCCCCTCGACCATATGCATCAGCACGGCGTCGGTATTCTCGTCGCGGGTCACGCCGGGATTGGTGGACGCGATGTCCGAATTGAGGCGCGCGCGCAAAAGGCTTGGTTGTCCCACGGGCACGACCGCGCTCGCCGTGAGCGGCAGCACGGCCAGCAATCCAAGGTAGAATGGTCTAGCCATATTGGGTTGCGCTGCCGTCCATCTCCAGCGTGTAGCTGGTGAAATTGGGATCGATCGCCGGCAGCACCGCGATCTCCATCAGTCCGATCGCCGGTTGCATCACCAGAGTGATGACGGTGGCGGACAGATTGCTCATCGCAGAGGGGCGGGGCGGGCGGCAGATCGACCAGGGCGACGCCCAGTCGTCGAGCAAGGCCGCCTTGATGTCGTCGACGGTCAGTGCGCCGATCTTCGGTGCGACCAGCGCACGCAGGCGGCGATCGCGATACAGGCTGTCGGGCATGGACAGCAGGCCGCGTTCCTGAAGCTTCGCCAGGGCGACGGGGCTCTGCCAGTGATTGGCATGGACCAGCACGCCATCGCGCGGCTCGACCTGGAAGCTTTCGTCGGGCGCGCACTCGAAATTGAAGATGAGCCCGTCGCGGTGCGTCAGCACCATGTTGTTCGAGCCGGATTTCGGCGTGTTGTAGGCGGAGCGCAGTGCCAGCGCGAAATGCGATTGCTCGAGCGCGTGGCGGCGCAGCAGTGCGAGCGGCACGCCGATGCCGCGATAGTCGCGCTCGCTTTCGAGATAATTGGCGGTCACGCCGATCCCGACCGAATTGAAGCCGAACCGCCCGAGCGCGCCGGCTTCGGCGAACATCAATATGTCGGGCCGGTCGTCGTTGCGGATGCGCAGCACGATGGAGGCGTCGGCGCTTTCCATCTTCCAGTCCCAATTATGGGCATGGATCAACCGGCCGTCGGCAGTCGCCTCGGGCGCGGCGACGAGCGCGGTGCAGCCATCGGGTTCGACATCGGCCAGCAGCCGGTCGCGCAGGTCGCGATTGACCGCGAGCTTGAGGATCTCGGTACGCGCGTTGAGCATGACGATGTGGTGAAAGGGCACGTCCGCGCCGGCCGCGATGCCGTGCATTTCCTCGACATAGCCGGGTTCGAATGCCTCGATCTTCGGAAGATAGGCGGCAACCACTTGCTGAAGCGCGGCATCGTCGAGCTTCAGATCGCGAACCTGTGCGGCATAATGCGAAATGCCGGCACGGATCTCCGGCTGCGCCTGGACGCCATATTGCCGGCCGCGCTCATGGGGCGCGCCCGAAATCTCGATCAGTCGGCAGTGTCGAGTCATCGACCGATTCCCTGTTCCACGTTTTCACGACGCTATCATTGTCCTTTTCGATCGAAAAGGACAAAGTTCAACGATCGGCGCGATAGACGATCCGGCCACCGACCAACGTCATCAGCACGCGGGTATCGGCAATGCGTTCCGGCGCGATTTTTCGGATGTCATGCGAGAGCACCACAAGGTCGGCGAGCTTGCCCGGCGAGATCGTTCCGCGCTGCTTTTCCTCGCGCGCGGCGTAAGCGGGATTGGCGGTATAGGCGGCGATCGCCTGGTCGACGCTCAGGGCTTCGTTCGAGTGCCAGCCGGTGGTTTTGTCTCCAATATGGCGGCGGGTGACGGCGTAGTAGATATTTTCGAGCGGATCGTTGGGCGAGACGGAAATGCCGTCGAAGCTGCCCGGCCAGTCCGATCCGATATCGATCGTCATGCCGGCTGCCGCGGCACTCGCCCAGGGAAAGGCGCTGGCCGCACGTGCCGGGTCCAGCGCCGCATCGATGGATCCGAGCTGTTCGATCAGATGCGACGGCGTGATGTCCGCGATCAGCCGCATCGCGCCGGCGCGCGCGATCTGGGCGGCGGTCGGATACCACATATGGATCAGGCGGAACCGCCGGTCGCGTGCGCCATTGGCCGCGATCGCCGCGGCATAGTCGTCGAGCACCATCGCATGGCCGGCATCGCCCATCACATGAACGGCAATGTCGAATCCCGCCGCATCGGAGCCGATCATGTCGGCGCGCAGCCTTGTCGGATCGTCGACGCGGTAGCTCAGCCCGCCACGCCAGCCCGGCGCATTGGCGAACGGCGCCGACATATAGGATGCGTCCATGAACGCCTTGAGCGTGCCGAAACGGATCCGCCCCTCGGATGTGCCGGGGCGAATGCCGAGCCGCGCATAATCGCGCCATCCGGCGAGCGGCAGCAGCGCATCGACACGGACGCCGAGATCGCCCGATGCCTGGAGATCGCGGAAGATGTCGAGATTGGTGTAGCTGCGTTCGACATCGACCGAAGGTGTGCGTTCCTGTGACAGCGAGTCGATCCGCGTGATATCGTGGATGCCGGTGATGCCCTGGGCATTGAGCGCCTTGATCAAGGCGCGGGCGGCAATCAGCGCGCGGGCGCGGGTCGGCGGCGGCAATGTCGCCGCCATGCGGACGCTCGCCGATCCCCTGAGTTCTCCGGTCAGCGCGCCCGATCGGTCGCGGACATATTCGCCGTTGAGCGGATCGGGCGTGCCGCGCTCGATCCGTGCGAGCCGCAGCGCCAGCGAATTGACGAAGCTGCGCCCGTCATAGCGGCGGATCAATATGGGATGATCGGGCGCGGCCGCGTCGAGTGATGCGAGTGGAGGCGAGAAGCGGACGAATGCGGTATCGCCGCGCTTTGCCGCGGCGCCCGCCGCAAATCCCTGAAGGTCGAATGCGGTGATCCACAATCCTTTGGGAACCCGCTGCGTCGCGGCGCGCAGCCGATCGGCGAGTGCCGCGTCCGTCCCGACATCGACGACGCGGGCGGTGAAGAAAGCGTCCACCGCATTGCCGAAATGGGTATGCGCGTCGGTGAAGCCGGGAAGCAGCATCGCGCCGTGCAGATCGATCACGCGGGTATGCGCGCCGCGATGCCGGGCGACCTCCGACTCGGACCCGGTGGCGACGATCCGTTCGCCCGCGATCGCGACCGCCTGCGCGGTCGGCCGGGCGGGATCGACGGTCCAGATCGCGGCGTTGCGAAGGATCAGATCGGCGGGCGCCGGCTGTGCACCGGCGCCGGTGGACAGCAGCAATGCCAGTGCGGTGCCCCATATCGCCCGAGCTGTGCGACGCATATTTTTCCTCCCGCCCTTGTCACGCCGTTGCGTTCGCGATACCAATGTACTTATTAGTAGAAAAATACAATCACCGTTCACAACTGGAATCAGATGATGCACGCGACCGCCAACACGCTCCCCAATTCGCTCGAATCCTTCTGGATGCCCTTCACGGCGCAGCGCGCGTTCCGGAAAGCGAAGCGGATGTTCGTCGGCGCGACGGGCGCCTATTACACCACCGACGATAATCGACAGGTGCTCGACGGGATTGCGGGCCTGTGGTGCGTCAATGCCGGCCACAGCCAGCCGCATATCGTCCAGGCGATCCAGCGTCAGGCCGCCGGCCTCGATTTTGTCTCGTCCTTCTCGATGAGCCATCCCGCGGCGTTCGAACTGGCGAGCAGGCTGACGGCGGCATCGCCCGAGGGCATCGATCATGTGTTCTTCACCAATTCGGGATCGGAATCGGTCGATACCGCGCTCAAGATCGCACGCGGTTATCATCGCGCGCGCGGCGAGCCGGATCGGACGCGGCTGATCGGCCGGCACAAAAGCTATCACGGCGTCAATTTCGGCGGATTGTCGGTCGGCGGCATCGCCCGTCACAAGCGCGAATTCGGCCCGCTGCTTCCCGATGTCGATCATCTGTCGCTGCCCTACGATCCGGCGCGCTCCGCCTTTTCGCGCGGTCAGCCGACCAAGGGCGCGCATTATGCCGAGGAACTGGCGCAGCTCATCACGCTCCACGATCCCGCGACGATCGCGGCGGTGATCGTCGAGCCCATCACCGGATCGGGCGGAGTCTATCCGCCGCCGGTCGGTTATCTTGAGCGGTTGCGCGCGTTGTGCACGCAGCACGGCATATTGCTGATCTTCGACGAAGTGATCACCGGCTTCGGCCGCACCGGCCCGATGTTCGGCGCGGATCGCCTGGGCGTCACGCCCGATCTGATCACGTGCGCCAAGGGCATGACCAATGGTGCGGTGCCGATGGGCGGCGTGCTGGTCAGCGGCGCGGTCCATGACGCGTTCATGACCAAGCCGGCCGAGCAGATCGAGCTTTCGCACGGCTATACCTATTCGGCGCATCCTTTGGCCTGCGCCGCAGCGCTGGCCGCGCTCGACGTCTATCAGGACGGGCTGCTCGATCAGGGCACGGCGATCATGCCGGTGTGGGAGGATGCGATCCATTCGCTGCGCGACGCGCCCAATGTCGCCGACATCCGGACATTCGGCCTGCTGGCCGGGATCGACCTCTCCCCACGCGACGGCGCGCCGGGTGCGCGCGGCACCGCGGTCAACCAGGCCTGTTTCGACGCGGGCGTGCTGGTCCGTACGGCCGGCGACACGATGATGCTGTCGCCGCCGCTGATCATCTCGCAGGATCAGATCGGTACGCTCGTCGATACGATCCGCACCGCGCTGCGCACGGTCGATTGATCATGGCTGGCAGTTATCCGGCGCTTCACCTGTTCGTTGCCGGCGAATGGATCGGCGCGGAGGCGCGCGACACTGCGCTTGTGCTCGACCCGGCGACCGGCGAAACACTGGGCGCGCTGCCGATGGCGACCATGGCCGATCTCGACCGCGCCGCCGATGCCGCGGCAAAGGGTTTTCGCGCGTGGCGCGACACGCCGGTGATGGAACGCTACGCGATCCTGCGCCGCGCCGCGTCGCTGATGCGCGAACGGATCGAGGAAAATGCGCAGACGCTAACCCGCGAACAGGGCAAGCCGATCGCCCAGTCGCGTGTCGAACTGTCATCCTCCGCCGATTATTTCGACTGGTATGCGGAGGAAGCGCGGCGCGCCTATGGCCGGCTGATCCCGGCGCGTCCGGGCATGGCGATGCTCGCCGCGCTGCGCGAGCCGGTCGGCGTGGTCGCAGCCTTCGCACCCTGGAATTTTCCGGCGAGCCAGGTCGCGCGCAAGCTGGCGCCCGCATTGGCCGCGGGCTGCCCGTGCATCGTCAAACCGTCCGAAGAGACGCCCGGCGCCGCGCTGGCGCTGGCGCGCGCGCTCGACGATGCCGGCCTGCCAAAGGGCGTGCTGAGCATGGTCTTCGGCGTGCCCGCGGAAATCTCGGCACATCTCATCGCGCATCCCGACATCCGCAAACTCTCCTTCACCGGTTCGACCGCGGTCGGCCGGCTGATCGCGCGCCAAGCGGGCGAGCATCTCAAGCGGGTCACGCTCGAACTGGGCGGCCATGCGCCCGTCATCATCTGCGACGACGCCGATATCGAGCGCGTGGCGAAAGCGAGCGTGCTCGCCAAGTTCCGCAATGCCGGCCAGGTCTGTACCTCGCCGACCCGCTTCCTGGTGCAGGACGGCGTGCATGACCGCTTCATCGCGGGCTTTGCGCAGGCGATGGCGGCAATGCGGATCGGCAACGGGCTGGATGCCGCGAACGATATGGGGCCGATGATCAATGCGCGCCGCGAACAGGCGGTCGGCGCGCTGATCGACGATGCAGTGGCGCAGGGTGGCCGGCTGGTCGCCGGTGGCGAGCGGCTGTTCAACGCCGGGCATTTTCGAGCGCCCGCACTGATCGCCGATGTGCCGCTGTCGGCGCAGGCGATGCATGACGAGTCGTTCGGGCCGGTCGCATTCACCCGTCGCTTCACCGCGATCGAGGATGCGATCGTCGAGGCCAATCGACTGCCCTATGGTCTGGCCGCCTATGCCTTTACCCGGGATCGCGACCGCGCCGCGCAGATCCGCCACGAGGTCGAAAGCGGGATGATCGGCCTCAACAGCTTCAGCCTGACCTG
>JASBTC010000379.1 GCA_030148625.1 Sphingobium sp.
CCGACAGGTCGATGCCCGCCGAATTGCGCCGTGCGCCGTAAAGGTCGGCGGGCAGCGCGATCTGGTCGTGCGGCGCGCCGGGGACCGGCATGGCGCGGACGATTTCGACCGGGTCGGCGACGAGTTCGTCGATCGACACCGCCGGATCGGCGATGCGGTTGACGAAGGAGGAATTGGCGCCGTTTTCGAGCAGGCGGCGGACCAGATAGGCAAGCAAGGTCTCGTGCGTGCCGACCGGGGCATAGATGCGGCACGGCCGGTTCAGAGTGTCGCCACCGACCACTTCCTCGTAAAGCGGCTCGCCCATGCCGTGCAGGCACTGGAATTCGTAATCGCCCAAGGTGAAATCGGGCCCCGCAATCTGGTAGATGGTCGCGAGCGTCTGTGCATTGTGCGTCGCGAATTGCGGAAACACTGCGTCGGTCGCGGCGAGCAGCTTGCGCGCACAGGCGACATAAGCGACGTCGGTGTGGATCTTGCGCGTATAGACGGGGAACCCCGCCAGCCCGTCGACCTGGGCGCGCTTGATCTCGGCGTCCCAATAGGCGCCCTTGACCAGCCGCACCATGATCCGCCGTCCCGCGCGCCGCGCAAGATCGATGACGAAATCGAGCACGAAGGGGCAGCGCTTGCCATAGGCCTGGACGACGAAACCCAGGCCGTTCCAGCCGGCCAGATCGGGATCGAACGCCAGGCTATCGAGCAGGTCGAGCGACAGTTCGAGCCGGTCGGCTTCCTCCGCGTCGATGTTGAAGCCGATATCATAGGATCGCGAGAGCGCGGCGAGTGCCTTCACCTTGGGCAGCAATTCGCCCATCACGCGCTCGGCCTGCGACCGCGCATAACGCGGGTGGAGCGCGGACAGCTTGATCGAGATGCCGGGGCCGCCATAGATGCCGCGCCCCGCCGATGCCGCGCCGATCGCATGGATCGCGTTTTCATAGTCGCGATAATAGCGGTCGGCATCGGCGGCGGTGGTCGCCGCCTCACCGAGCATGTCGTAGGAATAGCCGAAGCCCTTGGCCTCCATCTCGCGCGCCCGGTGCAGCGCTTCGGCGATTGTCTCGCCCGTCACGAACTGCTCGCCCATCATCCGCATCGCCAGGTCGACGCCCCGGCGCACCACGGGCTCGCCCGCGCGTGCGACCAGCCGGGTGAGTGCGGCGCCCAGTCCGCGATCATTGACGCTGTTGACCAGCTTGCCGGTGACGACCAGCCCCCAGGTCGCGGCATTGACGAACAGCGACCGTCCGCCGCCGAGATGCGATTTCCAGTCGCCATCGGCGATCTTGTCACGGATCAGCGCATCGCGCGTCGCGCTGTCGGGAATGCGCAGCAATGCCTCGGCCAGGCACATCAGCGCCACGCCTTCCTCGCTCGACAGCGAATATTCCTGGACGAGTCCCTCGACGCCGCTGCCCTTGTGCTTGGCGCGCAGCGCGACGATCAGTTCGCGCGCCGTCGCGCGCGTGGCATCGCGGGTCTCGTCGGGCAGTGTCGCGGCCGCCAGCAGCGGCGCGATGCATTCGGGCTCGGGGCGGCGATAGGCCGCGGTGATCGCATGGCGCAGCGTATCCTGTTGCCGGATCGGTGGCGCGAAGCTGGAAAAGGGCGGTTCAGCGGCTGCGGTCATGCGGAATGGCTCCTGGAAATCCGGAGTCGATATAGGGTGAAACATGAAGTCGTTCAGACTTTTCATATGGCATTTTCAGGTCGGATAGACCATTGTTTCGACAGAATTTGGGGAAAATATGTGGATATAGCATCAAATTTAGTCGATCTGGACGAGTTCGATCGTCGTATCCTCGACGTGCTGGCGGAGGATGGACGGATGACCGTCACCGAGCTGGCGAAACGCGTGGGATTGTCGAAGACGCCGTGCATGGTCCGCTTCAAGCGGCTGGTCGATGCGCGTTATATTCTGGGCTTTCGCGCGGTCATCGATCCGGTGAAACTCGGCATGGACCATATCGCCTTTGCCGAGGTGAAGCTGTCCGACACGCGCGAAAAGGCGCTGGAGGAATTCAACACCGCGGTGCGCAGGATCCCCGAGGTCGAGGAATGCCACATGATCGCGGGCAATTTCGATTATCTGCTGAAAGTGCGCACGTCGGACATCCGCAAATATCGCGCGGTGCTGGGCGAGAAGATCTCGAGCCTGCCGCATGTCGCCAACACCTCGACCTTCGTCGCGATGCAGACCGTCCGCGAAGCCGTCACGTGATCCAGGTGTTTGTTTTGCCGCGATTTTCGAGTCGTTCGATGGTTCCATCGAACTGCAGATCGCTCTAGCGCCGCCGCCACCACAGCAAGGTGCCGATCACGATCATGCTCGTCAGCCACAGGCCGATCGCGACCATCAGCAGGCGGCCAGGCAGGCCGCCCATTTCACCGGTGTGGAAGGCGAAAAGGCTTTCCATGAAGGCGCGCGGCCAGGGCGCTTCGTTTGCGGCGAAGATGCCGCGCGACCTGCCGGTGACGGCGTCGATATAGACCCTGCTCATGCCATAGGCGCGCCGCATCTCGTCGGGCGCAAGCAGGCGGATGCTGTAGAGTGGATTCTCCGCTGTCGGCATCGTCACCGCGGTCAGGCTGCTGCCGGGAAGTTCGGCCTGCGCGGCGCGGACGGCGGCGGAGAAGGGGATGAAATCGGTGGTGTCGGCTGGGAGGGCGGGGACGCTGACCGATTTCGCACCGACGATCTCCGCCACGCCGTCCTGGAACACCAGCATCGTGCCCGCGCTCACCGTCGCAAGTGCCGGCACCACGACCCACAAGCCGAGCGCGCGGTGCCAGCCGTAAAGGCGCGCGGTCATGGGGCCGGTGCGTGCCGGAGTCAGTGCGCGCCGCCATGTCCGCCGCTTCGGCCAGGCCGCGACCAGCCCGAGTACCAGATTGCTGAGCAGCAACAGGCCGCTGATCCCGACGATCCAGCTGCCGGTGTCGCCGGACAGTAGATTGTGATGGATCAGCACCAGCGTGCCGGGCAGGCCGCGTACGTTCTTGTCCTGCGCGCGCAGCACCGTGCCGTCGCCGCTGATTCGTACCGCCCGTTCGCGATCGGTGTGCGTTTCGGCAACGGTGATGTTGTAACGATCGGCCTGGCCCGCAGTGGTCCAGATCGAGGTGATGCGCCGGTCGGATCCCGGTGGCGCCAGCCGGTCCATGGTGCGTTCGATCGCGACCGGGTCGGTCGGGCGATGCGCGCCCGCCACGGCCATGTCGTCGAGTTCCCAATGGAAGACGATCAGCATCCCGGTGATCGCCTGGATCAGCCAGAAGACCGCCGCGCCCAGGCTGAGCCAGCGATGCAGGCGAACGATGGTGCCGCGCCGGCCGGGCCCCTTTCCGGCCCCGGTTCTTCCGGCCCCGATCGCTCCGGTCAGGGGCTTGCCGGTCGGGGGCGGCGCGGTGTCCAGCATCGTTGACCTCAATATTCGAACGTCACCGACGCCTTGACGGTGCGCGGCTGGCCCTGGAGGAGGTAGCCGCCAAAGGCGGAATACCAGTAATTGCGATTGTCGATATTCTCGGCGCTCAGGCGCAGCGTGACGGGATGATCGTCGGCCACGAGCACATAGCGTAGGCCCAGATCGAACCGTGTCCATGCCGGCAGGGTCTGGGTATTAGCAATGTCGATCTCCTGGGTGCTGGTATGCACGACACGTGCGGTGACCGTGGCGTTGGGCAGGAAGGGCGGAACGATCTCCGCGCCGAAATTGACCTGGTATTTGGGAACGCCGATCGCCCTGTTGCCGTTGTTTGCGGGCGTCGATGTCCGCAACAGTTTTGCATCGTTGATCGCGATGCCGCCGATGAACCGGATGAACTTGCTCGGTTCGCCGTTGAAGGTGAGCTCTATGCCCCGATTGCGTTGCTCGCCATCGACGGTGAAGAGGACCCCGCCGGGCACGTCCCGGTTGATCTGGCTCGGCTGTTTCGTCTGATAAAGCGCCAGCGTTCCGGTCAGTCCGCGGATCGCGATCTTGCCGCCAATCTCATATTGCACCGACCGGAAGGGCGGAAAGATCTCGCCGGCGTTGATTGCCGTCGTCGGTGCGGCCGGCCCCTGAGCCAGGCCCTCGATGCGATTGGCGTAGAAGGAAAGATTTTCGGTCGGACGCACGATCAGGCCAACCACGGGTGTCGTCGCGCTTTTGTTGTAATGCGACGTGCGCAAACGCGTCCCGCGATTATAGCCGTCGACGATGATGTTCTGCCGGCGCGCGCCGACCGTCAGTTGAAGCTTTCCGTCCATCACGCCCAGCGTGTCGGAGATGAACAGGCTCTTGAATTCGCTGGTCGACACCCGCGGCAGATCCGTCAGGCTGCCCCCCGCGCTCGGCAGGGTGGCGTTGGTCGGCGCCGCGACGATCGGGGCATTGTAGAGATTGGTGCAGAAACCCGTGGACGGTGCGCCACAGGGCGTTCTGACCGATGTCGGAAACGCGCCGAAGCTGAAGGAATTGCGGTTCTCGGTGAAATTGACCGAACCGCCGAGGCTGAATTCATGCGACACCGGGCCGGTGGCGAACTTGCCGCGCACACCAATTTGTCCGCTCTCATTATTGTCCGCGCGCGGCACCAACAGTCGCGAAGCGGTCCCCGCACCGGCGACGATGACGGCGGGGATGGCCGGGGTCGTCGGAGTTGCCGGAATCGCCGCCGCAGCGATGTTGGTGACGGTCAGCGTCGAATAATTGCCGGATTCGGCGCCGTCGCGCATGCCGGCCGCCATATAGGCCATGATATCGTCAGTGATATCGACTTCCGCTCGCGCGATCGCATAGACGTCGCGCAGCTTGGTGAAGGTCCAGGGTTGGCCGTAATTATCGGTTGATTTCGGTGCTTCGGGAACGCCGATATTGGCCGCGAGGCGAACCGTCGGGCGGCTCCATTCGGCACGCTGGTCCTCATAGCCGAAATCGAGGAAGAAGCGGCCCGGGCCCTTGCGGAAATCGAAGCTGGCGCCGACCACGCGGACTTCGCGATGCTCGTTGTCGACCGCCGTATCGCCACTGCGATAGACGCCGTTGACCCGGATGCCGAATTCCCTTTCGCCGCCGAAGCGGGTGCCGACATCGAAATTGCCGCCGAAGATGCTGTCGGCGCTGTAGCTGGCGGTGGCGCGCAGCAAGGTCTTCTGCGCGCGCTTTGGCGTCAGGTTGATGCCGCCGCCGATACCCGAACCGCCCGGCGCCGCACCGAACAGAAAGGCGCTGGCGCCGTTCAGCACCTGGATGCTTTCATAGAGCTCGGGCGAGACGATCTGACGCGGCGTGACACCGTAGAGTCCGTCGATCGACACGTCGTCGCCGTTGAGCGCGAAGCCACGGATGACGAACAGTTCGGACTGGTTGCCCGATCCATAAGTGGTGCGCACCGAAGGTTCGTTCTCAAGCACGTCGCCAATCGTCTCCGATTGTTGATCTAGCACGAGTTGCGCGGTGTAGCTGGTGACATTGAATGGGGTGTCGAGGGCGCTTTTGGCACCAAGCGCGCCGAGATCGCCGTTGCTGACCACCTGTTTCTGCGCCTGCTGCGCAGTGACGATGATGTCTTCGCGGCTTTCGTCGCTATCCTGCGCGCATGCCGGGCCGGCAAGGCCGAGCATGGTTGCGATTGCGGTGATGGCGACACCCTTGGCGATGGCCTGGCGCATAATTTCCCCCTGTTCCCTGTCATGGCCGCCTGCTTGTCCGGCCGGCCGGGCTTTACTCCCGTATCGTCGGGTTTATTCCCGGTGGTTCGGACCTGAAAACATCCAGTTTCGGAAAGATTGTGGGGGCCAAGGGCCTGGGATCAGCCTTGGCCGAAGCGCTGGACCCCGCCGACCACGGTCCGCAGCACGCGTGCATCGCCGATCGTTTCGGGATCGATCGCGAAAAGGTCGCGGTCGAATACGACGAAGTCGGCGAGGAATCCGGGCGCGATGACGCCCTGGCGATCGTCGCTATAGCCGGCAAAGGCACCGCCGCGCGTGTAGCCGGCCAGCGCCTGTACCAGCGAGATGCGCTGTTCGGGGTGCCAGCCCCCGGGATTCTTGCCGTCGATCGTCTCGCGCAGCACGGCGGCCTCGATGCCCGTCAGCGGATCGAGCGGCGCCACCGGCCAGTCCGAACCCAGGCAGATGCGGGCGCCCGCCGCGATCAGCGAGTGGAAGGCATAGGTCCCTTTCAGCCGTTCCTCGCCGATCCGCTTCACTGCCCAGCGACCGTCGTCGATCGCATGATAGGGTTGCACCGAGGCGATGACCTGCTGCTTCGCGAAACGCGCATAGGCTTTCGCCGTCAGATGCTGGGCATGCTCGATCCGGAAGCGCCGGTCGCGCCTGCCGTTGGTGCGTGCGACCTCCGCCATGACGTCGAGCACATGATCATTGGCCTCGTCGCCGATCGCGTGGGCGGTGATCTGCAGTCCCGCCTTGTCGGCCGCCAGCATCCAGCGACGGAGATCGGCAGGATCCGTCACGGTGATGCCGCGCGTCGTCGGATCGTCGAGATAGGGCTGGTAGAACAGCGCGGTGCGCGAACCGAGCGATCCGTCATAAACCACTTTCGCACCGCCCCAGCGCACCCAATCGTCGCCACGCCCTGCGTCGCGGACCAAGGCGGCCGTCCGTTCCCAATCCCTGAGCGGGGTGAAGGAATAGAAGCGCATGTCGGTCTCGCCATGCATGCGCAGACGCCGCAGTGCCTCATGCGTACGCCAGTCCGGCTCGGTCGTGTGGACCTGGGTCACGCCCTTGCTCAGCCCCAGCGCGATGCCCCGGCGCATCGCGGCTTCGACCTGCGCATCGCCCGGCGCCGGAATGGCGCGGGTGACGAGGTCGCGTGCGGCATCCTTGACGACACCTGTCGGCTCGCCCTTCGCGTCACGCACGATCACGCCGCCGGGCACGTCGGGCGTGTTGCGGTCGATTCCGGCGAGCTTGAGCGCCACCGAGTTGAGCAGCAGCATGTGCAGGTCGTAACGGATCACCGCGACCGGCGCGTTCGGCGTGACCGCGTCGATCCACTGGCGTGTCGGCATCTCGCCGCCCCAGCGATCGGCGTCCCAGTTTCCGCCCTCCAGCCACTGGCCGGGCGGCAGCGCCGCCGCGGCCGCGCCGATCCGGCGCACGAACTCGGCCGGCGAATCCGCGTCGCGCAGCGAGGGCTGGGCGAGCATGAAGGATGCGCGCAGGAAATGGGTGTGCGCGTCGATGATGCCGGGCATCACGAACGCGCCCTTGAGATCGACGGTGCGCGTCCGCTTCGTCGTCAGCGCGGCGACGCGGGCGCCGCCCAATGCGGCGATCCGGTCGCCGGCGACGCCGATCGCGTCGGTGCGCTCGGCGGGGCCGCGGCCGGTCCAGATCCGGCCGTTGACATAGGCGATGTCGAGCGCGTCGGTGGCGGCGCGCGCGGCCCCCGGCAGCAGCAATGCCGTACCGGCGCCCGTTGCTCCGCCGAGAAAGAGTCTGCGATCGATCATGATGCGCCCTTGCTGTTTCAGCGTTCGCCCGCCTTGGGGTTTTCCGCGCGCCATTTGTCGAGCCGCGCGAGCCATTGTCCGGCGCTCAACGGGCCATAGGCCTTGCTGTCGGTATGCGAGGCCACCGTCTCGCGCAGCTTGATGAAATAGGCCGGCCCGCTTTCCATGCCCAGTTCCTTGCGCTTGGCGGCCATCGCGGCAAGCTGCGCCGGGGTGGGCTTCACCGCGCGGACGGGTTTGAACAGCAGCACGTCCCAGTCGGCGCCGGTTTCGTGGACGAAGATCTGGATCGGCGGCTGGCCACCGACCTTCGCCACTTCGTCGGCGCGTGCGATGCGGCGCATGAATTCCTCATGCTTGCCCGGCGCCAGCTTGAACACTTCGAACCAGGCCTCGGGCCATTCCTCGTCGGCAGCCGCAACCGGGGCGGGCGGCGTTGTCTGGGCGGTCGCGGCCGTGCAGAGCATCGCACTAGATGCCAGGAGTGAGAGCGTTGCGGCGATCGGTTTCATATGCATCCCCCTGAATGGATCGCGCGTGCGTTCCGCCGCGCCAGTCTGGACTAGAGTCCATTGTTTGCCGTGATTTCGAGGCAGGTGATTCCACCTGCCTCGAAATCACTCTAGTCGACGGCACTGGATGCACGGAACATCCAGTTTCGGCCAAATGACCGGTCCAATCCCGGCGGTTCAGTCCGCTGCCCGTCTGAGCGCGCCGATCGCATCATGCGCCTCGCGCTCGGTCAGGCTGGCAAAACCGATCCGCAGGCCGCGCACGGCGCCGTCGCGCGCGACGAAGGATCGCGACGATGCGAAGCGCAGGCCCATGGCAGGCGCGCGTTCCTCGACGCGATCGAGATCGGCGGACCGCCGGAAGCGCAGCCAGAAGGCCAGGCCGCCATCGGGCATATCATAGTCGATGAGATCGCCGAGCACCGAGTCCAGCGTCGCGGCGAAGGCGGTCCGGCGCTGGGCGTAGACCTGGCGGACCTTGCGCGCGTGACGGCGCAGTTCGCCATTCTCGATCAGTTCGGCGGCGGCATCCTCGGTAAGCGTGTTGCCCATGCCGTCGGTGAGCGAGATCATGTGCGCTATGGCATCGATCACGTCGCGCGGTGCCGCGATATAGCCGATTCTGAGCGCGGGTAGCAGCAGCTTTGACAGCGATCCGACATAGATGACCCTGCCCGGTGCGTAACCGGCCATGGGCAGCAGCGGCTGCGACTCGAAATGGAATTCATGATCGTAATCATCCTCGATGATCGCGAAGCCGAATTGCCGCGCGAGTTCGAGCAGGCGCAGCCGGCGTTCGGGCCGCAGCGCCACCGTCGTCGGAAACTGATGGTGCGGCGTGACGAAGACCGCGCGGACGGCATGATGGCGGCAGGCCTGCTCGACATCGTCGATGTTGATGCCGTCCTCGTCGAGCCGGACGGGCAGGATCTTCGCCCCGCACGCCCGGAATGCGGCGACCGCGGGTTCATAGGTCAGTTCCTCGACGATCACGGCGTCGCCGGGCTCGATCAGGATCTGCGTGGCCAGGAAGATGCCGTTCTGGCTGCCGCGCGTGATGCAGACATTGTCGGCGGTGACGGGAAGGCCGCGCTGGCTCTTGAGCATCTGCGCGATGCTTTCGCGCAAGACCGGCGATCCGCGCGGATCGCGATATTGCAGCCGGTTCTCGCGCGATGCCCGGTGCACGGCCGAACGATAGGCGCGGGTCAGCAACTCGGCGGGAAAAAGCCGCCCGTCGGGCGTGCCTTCGTCGAGCTTCGCGCCGGTGCCGGCGGGCAGGGCGAGCGGGCGTTCGGGTGGTTCGGCGAAGCGATATTCGGCATGGGCGCCTTGTTCGGGAAAGGGCGCATTGTCGTCGGCCTTTTTGGCGGGTTCGGGCAGCGAGAGCGATACCATCGTGCCGCGCGTGCCCGCGGAGGACAGCCAGCCCTGGGCGATCAGATCCTCATAAGCGAGCACCACGGTCTTGCGGTTGACGCCGAGCGCATCGGCCAGCTCGCGGCTGCTGGGCAGGAAAATGCCCGATGTCAGCCGGCCGCGTTCGATGTCGCGGATCAGCGCCTGGATGATCTGCATATAGACCGGCAGCTTGCGCGCCGGATCGATGCGCTCGCTCAGGCTGACTTTCCACGGACGCAGCATTGGACCATCCACCCCGGGCTATTTTTTGTCTTGAGAGGGCCAGAATATGCGGTGTGTGGGCCATCCGCAACCGCGGCGCTTGGACCATCGAATATTTAACTCTTGGCGCTTGTGAGGGAGCCAGCTCCCGGCAAGAATGCGACGTAAACAAGGGGGCCTGATGATCGATCGCAGATGCCGTGCCGTGCCGGATATGCCGGGCGACACGCCGTGAACGCGCTTTTCGAGCGCTTCGGCGTCGACGACGTTCGCGCGCTGATCGCCGAATATCCGCTGGCCTGGGTCTGCGCGCGCGATGCTGCCGTCGATCATGCCAGCCTGTTGCCGCTTGTCGGTGAATATGCCGCCGACGGCACACTTACGCATCTTGTTGGCCATCTGGCGCGGGCCAATCCGCTTTGCGCCGCCCTGCACGCCAATCCGGCCGCCTTGATCCTGCTTCACGGGCCGCAGGCCTATATCTCCCCCACCCATGCCGGCACGCGCAACTGGGCGCCGACCTGGACCTATGCGCAGCTCCGGATCGAAGCCGAGATCGCTTTCGAGCCCGACATGACCGACGAGGCGCTGGACATACTCATCACCGCGATGGAATCGGGGCGCGACGCGCCATGGGCCGCGACGGAACTGGGCGATCGTTACGTCCCGATGCGGCGGGCGATCATCGGTTTCCGGGCGCGAGTGACAAAATTGCGCGGGACGTTCAAACTCGGTCAGGACGAACGGCCCGAAACGCTGCGATCGATCCTGGCCAGCTTGCCCGACCCGGCGATGGTCCGGTGGATGCGGCGATTCAATCCGGAGCAGGGGTGATGGCCAGGACAGGATCGATCATGCGGATCGTCGCATCGGTGCTGCCGATGACGGCTCTGGTCGCGGCGAGCCCGCCACCAGCGGTGCCGACGGCGTCGGCGCCATGGCGCGAAGATCCGGTGGCAAGCACTTATGCACCGCCGGCGCGCAGTGACCTGGTGATCCGCCATGCCACGATCCTCGACGGGGCCGGGCGCCGGATCGAGAATGGCGACATCATATTGCACGACGGCCGGATCATCGCGATCGGCACCGACCTGCCCAATCCCGGAAATGTCCGCGAGATCGAAGCGCGCGGCCGCTGGGTCACGCCGGGCGTGATCGACGTGCACAGCCATGACGGCACTTATGTCCTGCCGCTGACGACGATCGACAAGGACTCGTCCGACGTTGCCGAACTGAGCGACATGAATGTCGCCGACACCTGGATCGAGAGCGCGATCAACACGCAGGACACGGCATTTTCGCGCGCGCTCCAGAATGGCGTCACCGCGATCCAGGTCCTGCCCGGATCGAGCCCGATCTTTGGCGGCCATTCGGTCGTGCTCAAGCCGGTCCGCGCCACCAATGTCGCGGCGATGAAATTCCCCGGCGCACCGCAGGGCATGAAGATGACGTGCGGCGAGAATCCGAAGGGGCAGGGGGCGGAGTCGCGGCGCGGTCCGACCAGCCGGCAGGGCGTCGTCACTTATATCAGAAGGGCGTTCGCCGACGCGCAGGACTATCTGCGTGAGCTGGATGGTCATGGCGCCCGCCCGCCCGGACAGGCCGGGCGCGGCGGAAAACCGGACGCACGAGGGCCGGGTGGCGGCCGTCCGCCGAAACGCGACATGAAGCGTGAGGCGCTGGCAGGCGTGCTGAGCGGCGACGTGAAGCTCCACGTCCATTGCTACCGTTCCGACGACATGGCGATGGTGATGAATATCGCGAACGAGTTCGGCTTTCGCATCGCCGCCTTCCACCATGCCAGCGAAGCGTACAAGATTCCGGAACTGCTGCGCGCGCATGGTGCCTGTGCGGCGGTGTTCGGCGATTGGTGGGGCTTCAAGATGGAAGTGCAGGACGCGGTACGCGCCAATGCGCCACTACTCGACCGGGCGGGCGTGTGCACGATGATGCATTCCGACTCGCCCGCTTCGGGCCAGCGTCTCAACATCGAAGCGGCCAAGGCCGCGTCGGCGGGGCGCCGCGTCGGCATCGAGACGCCGCCCGAACGCATGATCGCATGGATCACCAGCCAGCCGGCCCGGCTGCTCGGGCTCGGCGACCGGATCGGCACGCTGGCGCCAGGCTACAACGCTGATGTCGTGCTGTGGTCGGGCAATCCGTTCAGCATCTACAGCAAGGCCGATCTGGTGCTGCTCGATGGCGGGATCGCCTATGATCGGTCGGCACCCGCCGGCGAACCGGCCTCCGATTTCGAACTGGGTCGCCGCGCCGGAGTGAAGCCGTGAGGCGCGTGGGCCTCGCCGCACTCTGCGCGGTCGCGCTGCCGCTGCCGGCGGCCGCCCAATCGGTGGCGATCGTTCATGCCAGGGCGTGGACGATGCAGTTGGACGAGCCCGTCGCCGATGCGACCATTCTCGTCACCGACGGCAAGATCGTCTCGGTGCGCGGCGCCGGGCCGGTGCCTGCCGGGGTGCCGGTGATCGACGCTGCCGGGCGGCCGGTGACGCCGGGTTTCGTCAATGCCGCCACCCAGCTTGGCCTGACCGAAGTCTCCGCCGCACAGGACACGCGCGATGTCGCGTCCAATGACGGCACGGCGGGCGCGTCTTTCGACATACGCTATGCGCTCAACGGCAATTCCGGCCTGGTCGAGCTGGCGCGCGCCGACGGGCTGACGCGGGCGCTCAGCTATCCGTCGCCGTCTGAGGTCCTGCCATTTTCGGGCGAGGCGGCGATGATCCGGCTGCGCGAGGGATCGGATATCCTCGATCGCGCGAAAGCCGCGATGTTCGTCGTTATCGGCGGCGGCACTTCGCCGCTCGGGTCGCGCGCCGCGCAATGGCAAAGGCTGCGCGACGCACTGGACGAAGCCAGGTCGAACGGCGCGACCACCAGTGGCGACGAAAAACCGTTGCTCAGCCGCCGCGACGCGATTGCGGTGCGCGCGATGCTGACGGGCCTGCAACCGCTCGGCATCGTCACGCACCGCGAATCCGACATCCGCGAAGCGATCCGCCTGGCCGCCGATTATCGCATCAAGGTGGTGATCGTCGGCGGCGCCGAGGCATGGCGCGCGGCGGATGCGCTGGCGGCGGCGCATATCCCGGTGGTGCTCGATCCTCAGGCGAACATGCCCTCGACCTTCGACCAGCTCGGCGCGCGGCGCGACAATGCCGCGATCCTGGCGCGCGCGGGCGTCACCATCGCTTTCGGCCTGACCGGCGGACCCATCAACTTCAGCTATAATGCGGGTGTGGCGCTGCGCGAGGGCGCCGGGCTCGCGGTGGCCGACGGCCTGCCCTATGCAACCGCGCTCAAGGCGGCGACGGTCAATCCGGTCGCGATCTGGGGCGGGCGCGGCGCGGGAATGTTGGCGCCGGGCAGCGATGCCGATCTGGTGATCTGGGACGGCGATCCGCTCGAACCCGCAACGCAGGCGGTGACGATCCTGATCGAAGGGCGCCGGGTTTCGGCGCGGACGCGCCAGGACGCGCTGGCGGAGCGTTATCGCGGCGTGGCGGTGCCGTGACGCGACGGCTGTCCCTGCTGGCGGCCGCCCTGCTGGCTGCGGGGACGGCGCAGGCAAGCGACGGCGGCGGCGAGACCGCGACACTGCCGCTTGCCCCCGCGCGTCATATCGATTTCGAGACGGTGCGCGGCACATGGATGTCGCTCGATGTCTCGCCCGACGGACGCAGCATCGCCTTCGACCTGCTCGGCGACCTCTATGTGATGCCCGCCGGCGGCGGGCGCGCCACCGCCATCGCCAGCGGCATGGCGTTCGAGACGCAGCCCGGTTTTTCGCCCGACGGCCGCTGGCTGACCTATGTCAGCGATCGTTCGGGCGGCGAAGCGGTGTGGATCGCGCGCGCCGACGGTTCGCAGGCGCGCCGGATCGGTGGCCATGACGACGATACCGTGCTGACCTCTCCGGCGTGGAGCGCCGATGGCAAGGCGATCCTGGTCAGCCGGTTCCGGCCCGATCTCAACAATTACGAACTCTGGCGCTACGCGCTCGACGGCACTGCCGAACTGCTCGTTCCGGTCAAGCCATCGCCCGACGCCCCGCGCGAGAGCTGGCGCAGCACGCTCGGCGTATCGGTCTCGCGCGATGGAAAATGGCTCTATTATGCCCGCGCGACTGGCGGGATGAACTTCGATGTCGCGCCGGCCTGGACGATCATGCGCCGCGATCTGGCGACCGGCGCCGAAACCGCGATCGTCACCAGTTCAGGTGCGCGCGGTACCGACCGCGAGACCTTCTTCCGGCCAGTGATCTCGCCCGATGGGCGACGGCTCGCTTATGGCACGCGCCGGGCCGGAAAGACGGTGCTGCGTGTGCGCGATCTCGTCGACGGCACCGACCGGGCGATCGGGGAGGCACCGCTCGATCAGGCACAGGCATCGTCCTGGCAGGATCTGCTGCCGCATTACGCCTTCACGCCTGATGGCGCCGCGCTGCTGCTCAGCCGCAATGGCGAGATCGAACGTCGGCCGCTCGATGGCGGGGAAACTACCAGCGTCGCGTTTCGTGCGCCCGTGCATCTGGCGGTGGGGCCGACCACGCGCGTGCGCCTCCATGAAGGCGACGGGCCGGTGCGCGCGCGACTGGCACAGGCACCGGTCGCCGCACCGGACGGCAGCCGCATCGCCTTTTCGGCGCTGGGGTCACTCCATGTCCAGCCGGTGCGCGGTGGCCCGGCCCTCAAGCTCGCAACGGGTGCCGATCCGGCATTCCAGCCGGGCTGGAGCCCTGATGGCGATCGGATCGCCTTCGTCACATGGAGCGAGCGGGCCGGCGGGGCGATCTGGACGATCGCGGCCGATGGCTCGGGCGCGCCGGTGCGCGTCAGCGACATACCGGCCTATTACAGCTATCCCGTCTTCACCCCCGATGGCCGCGCGATCGTCGCCATGCGATCGGCAATGGCCGCGCGTCAGCAGAGCAATTTCGAATATGGCCGGCTGCGCGAGGGGGAATTGGTGTTGTTTCCCGTCTCGGGTGGCCCGGCGCGCGTGCTTGCACAGGGGCGCCTTGGCGGGCGGCCGCATTTTTCGGCGAAGCCGGGCGTCGTCCATATCCAGGCCGGCGACGGGCTGAACGCGATCGACCTCGCGACGGGCGCGCGCGAACGGATCGTCCAGGTGAAGGGGGCGGGCTGGTATTTCAGCGAAGGCAGCGCCCCGGTCGACGATCTGCGGATCAGCCCCGACGGCAAGTGGCTGCTCGCCCAGGTGGCGCAACAGCTCCATCTTGTCGCGATGCCGGCCGATGGCGCGAAGGAGGTCGATCTGCTCGACACTGCGCTGCCGCATCGCCAGCTCACCGATATCGGCGCCGATTATTTCGAATGGTCGCGCGATGGCGCGATCGACTGGTCGGTGGGCGCGCATTTCACGCGGCTGCCGATGGCCGGCGCGATCGACGGCACGGCGCGGCCGATCACCGGCGTCGATCTGGTCGCCCAGCTGCCGCGCGACCGGCCAGCGGGCAGCATCATGCTGCGCGGTGGACGCGCGATGACGATGGCGCATGGCGACCGCGTGATCGACGACGCCGATATCCTGATCACCAATGGCCGCATCGCCGCGATCGGTGTGCGCGGTACGATCGCGATCCCGGCGGGTGCCACGATCCGCGAACTGGGCGGAAAGACGGTGCTGCCCGGCTTCATCGACGTCCATGATCATATCGGCAATGTCCGGCGCGATGTGCTGAGCCTTGAGGAATGGGGGCTGCGTGCGCGGCTGGCCTATGGCGTCACCACTGCCTTCGACCCCTCGACATTGAGCATCGATCAACTCGCCTATCAGGATCTGCTCGATACCGGGCTGATGGTCGGGCCGCGGCTGCGCTCGACCGGCCAGGCGATTTTCTCGATGAACCGCTTCCAGTCGCTCGATCAGGTGCGCGCGGTGCTGCATCGCTATCGCGACGCCTATGGCCTCGGCAACATCAAGATCTACCGCAGCGGCAACCGGCGCGTGCGCCAGTGGCTGGCGATCGCCGCGCGCGAGCTTGGCCTGCTGCCGACTGCCGAGGGCGCGCTGTCGATGAAGCTCGATCTGTCGCAGATCATCGACGGCATTGCCGGCAACGAACATGCGCTGGCCGCACCGCCGCTGCAAAGCGATGTGGTCAGGCTGCTGACCGAGATGCGGACCAGCTATACGACGACGCTGGCGATCACCAATAGCGGCACATCGGCGACCGACTGGTTCATCGCCGATCGCAATCCCTGGACCGATGCGAAGCTCCGCCGCTTCTGGACGCCCTTCGCGATCGAGCAGAAATTGACGAGCAAGCCCTGGCAGCCACTTGAAACCTATCGCTTTCCGGCGATCGCGGCCGATGTCGCGACCATTGCCGCGGCGGGCGGGCTGATCGGCATGGGCGCGCATGGCGAAATACCCGGGCTGGGTTTCCACTGGGAAATCGAGGCGCATGTCATGGGGGGCATGAAGCCGATGGCCGCGCTCCATGCCGCGACCGCGGGCTCGGCCGAGACGATCGGCCGGCTCAACGATCTGGGCACGCTCGAACCCGGCAAGCTTGCCGACCTGATCGTCCTCGATCGCGATCCGCGCGCGGATATCCGCAACACGCTGTCGATCTCGGGCGTAATGCGCGACGGCCGGCTCTATGCCGCCGACACGCTCGATGAGATCTGGCCACTGGCAACGCCTTTGCCCGCACCCTGGTTCGCGTTCGACCCGCAAGAGATCTGGCTGCCCGCCGAAGTGGCGCGATAGGCGTGCCGGCTCCGGCCGGATCGGCGCTTGTCGAATCCCTGCCTATCGGGTTTATCGCACCTATGCGGATGGCCCCGAAGATCGCCATGCCGCCCGGAGTATCTATGCATCTTTCCCACGACCCCTCGGCCCCGGCCGCCGATCCGATCGGTTTCGACCAGTTCCTCGCGGTCGATATCCGCGTCGGCACCATCGTCGAGGCCGAGCCCTATCCCGAAGCGCGCAAACCGTCGATCAAGCTGGTCATCGATTTCGGCCCGGCGATCGGCCGCAAGAAATCCTCGGCGCAGATCACGCGCTATTATACGCCCGAAATGCTGATCGGCCGTCAGGTCGCGGCGGTCGTCAATTTCCCGCCGCGCCAGATCGGCAAGTTCATGTCCGAAGTGCTGACTTTGGGCTTTCCCGATGCCGATGGTGAGGTTGTGCTTGCGGTGCCCGGGCTTGCGGTGCCCGACGGTGGGCGGCTTTTCTAGGACTCGGTTTCGCTCAACGCCGCCGCGATTGCGCGTTCGACGGCTGAGTCTCCGGCTGGATCGAGCGGTCCGTTCGGTAGCAATGGTGGCTGCGCCAGGAAGCGCGGACGCATGCCGCGATGCGGCTGCGCCGAATGGACGAGGAAGGGGTGGCATAGATAGACGGTGCCGGCCTCTCCAGTCGCGAGCGTCTCCGCGCATGACGCGGTCTCGGCAAAGCCGTTGGCGGCCAGTTCCCTCAACGTCAGTCCCGCATCGCCCGCCGGGGCGAGCATTCGCGCGATCGGACGGTGCGATCCAACCCTGATCCGTGTCGGCGCATCGTTTTCGCGCACTTCCGAGAACAGGAACAGCATCAGCAACGCCCGTCCGCGCGATGCGATATTGGCGCGCCATTCCATGAAATCGGGATTTTCGTAGCCGAAGCTCGCATCGATATGCCAGCCGGCATCGCCCGGATCGCCGGGTGATGGAAAGCGGATCGGGAAAGTCCCCATCGCCCGCAACGGCAGCCACCGTCCTGCACCGACCAGCCGGTCATAGGCGGTTTGGAGGACAGGCGTGTTCGCCGCCTCGACGAAGGGCGGCTGGTGATACATGCCGAGCCGGATGACGGGGTGTGTCCATGTTTCGGGATCGTCCGGATCGCAACCGGTGTCGCGCCACAGCATCGATCGCGCCTTGTCCGCCAGTGCGCGCGGAAAGGCGCCGTCAATCCGGACGAACCCGTCGCGGATAAAATCGGTGATCATAGGGTCTTGGCGCATCTGCGCGATCTAATCACCCAATTCGACTGACTCAAACCCGTTCGTCCCGAGCGAAGTCGAGGGACGCTGAGACCCGCACCATATCCCTCGACTTCTCCGCAGAGCGGAGAAGTTCATCCTGAGCGCCTGCCTTGGCAGGCAGTCGAAGGGCTCGGGACGAACGGTTGAGGGTACTCCGTTTCACCCCCGCAAGTCTCGCGCTACACAATCGCCATGGGTCAGCGAGTCTCCATGCCCGGCGCGATGCTGCCGCCACAGGCGCCGCTTGGCCGTGCGCTCAGGCGCTGGCGGGTGCTCCACCGCGTCAAGCAATCGGACGTCGCCGAACGCTTCGGCGTGGCGCAGTCGACGGTGTCGCGCTGGGAATCGGGGCTGCAGGCGATGGAGCCCGCCGAGCGCGCCAGGGTGGAGGCACTGCTCGCGGCGCGGCTCGATGCCGGGGCCGATCGCGTGCTGGCGGGGCTGGTGGGCGAAAGCCCGCGTGCCCTGCATCTGATCTGCGATCTCAGCCATCGGCTGCTTGCCTTGTCCCCGGCGCGGGCGCGGGGTTTCGGTTGCGCGCCCGACGCGATGATCGGCCAGTCGCTCTGGCCCTTCATCACCGAGGAGCTGGCGGCAATGGAGGCAAGGCTGCCTGCCCTGGGCTGGCGCGAAAAACCTGCGGTTGCGCCGGTCGAGATGGCGACGGGATCGAACGGGTCGGATGTCGTGCCCGTTCGCCCGAGCCGCTGTCGCTGGACACGCTTCATCCTGTCCGATGGTACCGCCGCGCGGCTGGTAGAGACTCTCGACTGACGCATAATTTATGCGTTGCTGCGCGTACTGCCATGGCTAGACCGGGCGAATGAGCACGATTTCCAGCCGCCATGCCGGCGCCTTCCTGTTGATCGTCAGCGGCACGGTCATCGGTATCGCCGGGACCGACCTGATCCTGCCCGCGGTGCCCGGCCTGCCGGCGATCCTGGGCGGGGATTTACCGCGCGCCCAGTTGGTGCTCGCCAGTTTCACCGCGGGCGCCGCGGCCGGGTTGCTGCTCTTCGGCGAACTCGGCGCCCGGTTCGATCAGCGCCGGCTGCTGGCGGCTTCGTTGCTGACCTATGGGCTGGTCTCGTTGCTGTGCGGGTTCAGCCCGTCGCTCGACATGCTGATCGCGCTGCGCTTCGTACAGGGCGCGGCCGGGGCGGCGGCGGCGGTCTTCGCGCCCGGATTGTTGCGTCTGCTTTATGGCGATGCCCGCGCAGTCGGTGCGCTCGGGCTGCTCGGCAGCATCGAATCGCTCGTGCCCGCGCTTGCGCCGCTGGTCGGGCTGTGGCTGCTCGGCCTGTGGGGCTGGCGCGCGAGCTTCGATGTGCTCGCAGCACTGGGCGTCATCCTCGCGGCGATCACCATGCTGCGCCATCGCCATCTGCCAAGGCCCGCGGCGAGCCGGAATGGCGGGGGCTATCTGCGCCTGATCGGCGATCCGGTGTTCATGCGTTATGCGTTGAGCCATGCCTGCACGCTGGGTGCGTTGCTCGTCTTCGTGTTTGGCGCGCCTACCGTCTTCACCATGGCAATGGGCGGCAGCATCGGCGATTTCATCGCGATGCAGATCAGCGGCATTGCCTGCTTCGTCGTCGCATCCAACCTGGCCGGCACGCTGGCCCGCCGTTTCGGCGCGGAGCGGATGATCCTGACCGGCAATGCGATCTCGGCGGCGGGCGGCGTCGCGATGCTGGGCTATGCGCTGGCGGGTGGTGTGAACACGGTGAGCGTGACCGCGATCTTCCTACTGTTCAATGTCGGGTTGGGACTGCGCGGACCGCCCGGCTTCCATCGCGCCGTGGTCGCGGCGAGGGGGGACGATGCGCGCGGCGCAGCGCTGGTGATCGTCGCGATCCTGCTGATCACCTCGCTGGGCACCGCCTGTGTCGCGCCGTTCATCGAGCGAGGGCTGGTGCCATTGTCGGCCGGTGCCGCGCTGATCGCGGTTGCGGGCGTCATCCTGCTCGCGGTGTTGCCCGCGTTGCGCGAGGATCGCTGAGGCGCACCGTCTCGGATCCTTCGCCAAATCGTCACCATGTCGTCACGGCGCGCGGCTAAGCGCTCCGAAACCGGGCAGGGGACGCACCATGGCGAGCGCCGCAATCACCGACACGAAACCGGGATCCAATCATCGCGTGCGCGATGCGGTCCTTCAGCATGGCCAGCTTTCGAAGCAAGGACTGCTCGAACGCGCCTTCACCTTTGCCTTTCGCGGGCTGGTCTATGCGCAGATCTGGGAAGATCCCGTCGTCGATCTGGAGGCGCTCCAGCTCGGCCCCGATACGCATCTGGTGACGATCGCCAGCGGTGGCTGCAACGTGCTGTCCTATCTGACCGCCAATCCGGCGCGGATCACCGCCGTCGATCTCAACACCGCCCATATCGCGCTCAACCGGCTCAAGCTGGCTGCGGCGCGACGGCTGCCCGATCATGGCAGCTTCTACCGCTTTTTCGGCGATGCCGACCGCTGCGAGAACGTCACGGCCTATAAGCAGCATGTCGCCCCGCATCTCGACGAGACGTCGCGTCGCTATTGGGAAGGGCGCGACATGATCGGTCGGCGCCGGATCGGTGGGTTCGCGCGCAATTTCTACCGCAGGGGCCTGCTCGGTAATTTCATCGACGTCGCACATCTGCTCGCCAAGCTTTACGGCGTCGATCCCCGGCAATTGCTCGAGGCCGGTTCGATCGAGGAACAGCGCGTGATCTTCGACGCGCATTTCGCGCCGGTGTTCGACCGGCGGTTCATCCGCTGGTTGACCAGCAATCCTGCCTCGCTGTTCGGCCTGGGCATCCCGCCCGCGCAATATGAAGTGCTCGCCGGCGGCAAGGATATGGCGCTGGTGCTGCGCGAACGGCTGGAGAAGCTCGCCTGCGATTTCGATATCGGCTCCAACTATTTCGCCTGGCAGGCCTTCGGCAAGGGCTATGGCAAGGCGCCGGGCGCGTCGGTGCCGCCCTATCTGGAGGCGGCCAGTTACGAGGCGGTGGTGTCGCGCGTCGACCGGGTCGATGTCCGCCACGCCAATTTTGTCGATTTCCTGCGCGAGAACGGCGATGCCAGCCTTGATCGCTACGTCCTGCTCGACGCGCAGGACTGGATGACCGACGCGCAACTCACGACGCTGTGGAGCGAGATCACGCGCACCGCGAAGCCCGGTTCGCGCGTCCTGTTCCGCACCGCCGCCGAACCGACCTTGCTGCCCGGCCGTGTGCCCGACGCCATTCTCGATCGCTGGCATTATGAGGAGGCCGCTTCGCGCGATTTCACACGGCGCGATCGTTCGTCAATCTATGGCGGAGTCCACCTGTATGTGCTGAAGGGCGCCGCCTGATGGGGCCAGTCGCGGCGTCCACCGCGGACCATATGGATGCGATCTACCGGACCCAGCGCCACGTCTACGACCTGACCCGCAAATATTATCTGCTCGGCCGCGACCGGCTGATCGCTGGACTGCGCCCGCCGCCAAAGGGCGCGGTGCTTGAAGTCGGTTGCGGCACCGGGCGCAACCTGATCGCGGCGGCGCGGGCCTGGCCGCAGGCGCGGCTGCACGGTTTCGATATCTCGCGTGCGATGCTCGAAACCGCGAGTGCATCGGTGCGTCGTGCCGGGCTGTCGAGCCGGGTCAAGCTGGCGCAGGGTGACGCGACGGGGTTCGATGCGAAAGCGATGTTCGGCCGCAAGGATTTCGATCGCATCTTCTTTTCCTACACGCTCTCGATGATCCCCGGCTGGCGCGAAGCGATCTCGGCGGCGATCGACGTGCTCGCACCCGGCGGTGCGATCCATATCGTCGATTTCGGGCAGCAGGAGCGGTTGCCGCGCTGGTGGCGCGCGATGCTGTTCGCCTGGCTTGCGCGCTTCTCCGTCCGGCCGCGCGCCGATCTGCGGGTCATCCTGGCGACGCTGGCCGAGGATCGCGGGCTGGTCCTCGATTTCAAACCGCTCCATCGCGGCTATGCCTGGAGCGCGGTCTTGCGGCGGCCAAAAGGACGGTAAGCTTTACGCGCACGCTTCGATCAGCCAGTCGCGGAATGCGCGCATCGCCTCGCCCGGTTTACGCGTCTTGAGACGGGTCAGCCAATAGGCGCCCGTCTCGACGTCCTGAGGGAAGGGACGGACGAGCCGCCCCTGGTCGAGCGCATCCTCGAACATGCGCGCGGGCAGTAGCGCGACGCCGGCGCCCGCGATGGCGGCGGCGGCGGTCGTCACCGAGGAATCGAACATCGGGCCATGAAGCGGCGGGCAGGGCGCCTGTGCGATCTCGAACCAGAGCGGCCATTCGTCGGGACGATAGGATCGCAGCAATGCCTCACCGGCAAGGTCGCCCGGATGGCTCAGCCGCTGCGCCACAGCCGGCGCGCACATCGGCGTCAGCGGCGCCGTCATCAGCCGATCCGCGTCGACACCATGCCATGCGCCGTCACCGAAGCGGATGGCATAGTCGAGCCCGTCCCCCGCCAGGTCGACGCGGTTGTTGTTGGTCAGCAGGCGCAGATCGACAAAGGGGTGGGTGGCCGCAAAGGCGGAGAGGCGCGGCAGCAGCCAGCCGGTGGCGAAGGTGCCGACCACGCCCAGCGTCAGCACTTCGCGCATTCGCCCGCCCGCATAACGATCGAGCACCGCCGAGATCCGGTCGAAGCTTTCCGCCAGCACCGGCACCAGCGCCGCGCCCTCGTCGGTGAGCGCGAGGCCGCGTGGCAGGCGGCGGAACAGCGGAACGCCCAGCCGCTGCTCCAGCCCGTTGACCTGATGGCTGACCGCGGCCTGGCTGACGCGCAGTTCGAGGCCGGCGCGAGTGAGGCTGAGGTGCCGTGCCGCGGCCTCGAAGGCGCGCAGCGCGTTGAGCGGTAAATGCGGTCGATCCATCCTAGATCCCAGAAAAACTTATGGCTCGTCCGAGATATGATCGATTGTGAGTGGCGCTCCAAGCGCTAATTTCCGTCGATATCGATGGAGGTAAGCGATGATCGGACGGCGGGATGTATTGATCGGATTTGGGGCAGCGACGGTCGGGGCCGCGCTGACGCCGCAACTCGTACGCGCGCTCGGGCGCGATCCGGGGCTCAACGAGGCGCTGTCGGCGCAGATGAAAAGGATCGAGGCCGGCGTCGGCGGGCGGCTGGGCGTCGCGATTCTCGATACGGGCAGCGGCTATTGGTTCGCATGGCGCGGCGCCGAGCGGTTTCCGATGTGCAGCACTTTCAAATTCCTGCTCGCGGCCGCCGTGCTCCGGCGGGTCGAACAGGGCAAGGAGCGGCTCGATCGCCCCGTGGCGATCGCCAAGAGCGATTTTGTACCCAACTCGCCTGCGGTCGAGAAACGCTTCGGCGGCACGCTCACCGTCGCCGAACTCTGCGAGGCGACAGTCACGCTCAGCGACAATGCTGCGGCCAATCTGTTGCTGCTTTCGGTCGGCGGGCTTGCCGGCTTCAACGCTTTCCTGCGCAGCCTGGGCGACGCGGCCACCCGGCTCGACCGGAACGAGCCGATGATGAGCGAGGCCATTCCGGGCGATCCGCGCGACACCACCACACCGGAAGCGATGCTGCAGTCGATGCGTGCCGTGCTGACCGGCAAGGCGCTGGCGCCGGCATCGCGCGAACAGGTCACGCAATGGCTGATCGCCAACAAGACGGGCGATACGCGGATACGCGCAGGGCTGCCGGCGGATTGGCGCGTCGGCGACAAGACCGGTGCGAGCGAAAACGGCGTGACCAACGACGTCGCGATCCTGTGGCCGCCAGCGCGCAAGCCCGTGCTGGTCACGGCCTATCTGGCGGAGAGCAAGGCTGCTCAGGCTGCACGGCACGGCGCGCTTGCCGATGTGGCGCGTGCGGTGGTGCGATATCTGTAGACGCTGATTCATCTTCCGCTCCGTCATTCCAGCTTTTGCTGGAATGACGGTGAACTTTGTACCGAGGTGTGACGCGCCATCAGCCCTAGGCGGCTTTGCGCATCTCCAGCCGGTCCCAGATCTCGACCAGCGCCTTGGTCAGGTCGCGCATCATCGATTCGTCGTGCGCGGGGCCGGGGGTGAAGCGCAACCGCTCCGTGCCGCGCGGCACGGTCGGATAATTGATCGGCTGCACATAGACGCCATATTCGGCGTGCAGGATATCGCTGATCTTCTTGGCGCGGACGGGATCGCCGACCATCAGCGGCACGATATGCGTCGTCGACGGCATCACCGGCAGCCCGGCCTCGGCGAACATCGCCTTCAACTGCGCGGCCGCGGCCTGCTGGCCGTCACGCTCGGCGCTCGATGCCTTGAGGTGGCGCACCGCCGCGAGCACGCCGGCGACGAGCACGGGCGAAAGCGAGGTGGTGAAGATGAAGCCGGGCGCATAGCTGCGGATCACGTCGACGATCATCTTGTCGGCGGCGATATAGCCGCCCATCACGCCGAACGCCTTGCCCAGCGTGCCTTCGATGATGGTGATGCGGTGCGCGGCGTCGTCGCGCTCGGAAATGCCGCCGCCGCGCGCGCCGTACATGCCGACGGCATGGACTTCGTCGAGATAGGTCAGCGCGTTGTATTTGTCGGCGAGATCGCAGATCGCGTGGAGCGGGGCGACGTCGCCGTCCATCGAATAGACGCTCTCGAACGCGATGAGCTTGGGCGTTTCGGGATCTTCGGCTGCCAGCAGCTCTTCGAGATGCTCGAGATCGTTATGGCGGAACACGCGCTTTTCGCAGCCCGAATTGCGGATGCCCGCGATCATCGAGGCGTGGTTGAGTTCGTCGGAGAAGATCACGCAGCCGGGCAGCAATTTGCCGAGCGTGGCCAATGTCGCTTCGTTCGAGACATAGCCCGAGGTGAAGAGCAACGCGCCCTCCTTGCCGTGCAGATCGGCAAGCTCATATTCGAGATCGATGTGATAATGGGTGTTGCCGCCGATATTGCGCGTGCCGCCCGATCCGGCGCCGACGTCGTGGAGCGCTTCCTCCATCGCAGCGATCACCTTGGGATGCTGGCCCATGGCGAGATAGTCGTTCGAGCACCAGACCGTGATCGGCTTGGGGCCGTTATGGCCGGCAAAGCAGCGCGCATTGGGGAACGTGCCCTTGTTGCGCAGGATGTCGATGAACACGCGATAGCGCCCTTCGGCATGAAGCCGATCGATCGCCTGGGTAAAAACGCGCTGATAATCCAATGTCCCGGCCCCTCAGCCAATGATGACGCTGCGCCCGCCTCTCGGGTCCGCCTTTAACGTCGCGATGCGGCTATGGCCAGCGAGAACGGCTCGCAACATACGTAAATGCCCCGGTCAAATTGTCCCAGGGCCAGGCCCCAGTCAACCAGACCCTTAGTCAAAGCGTCTCGACGCGGATAAGCCCATATCGCGCCAATGCGGGGGCAAGTGCGGCATTGGCGGAGTCGGCGGTAGTGAAGACCATCACGCCTTCGGGCGTCGTATCGGGCCAATCCTGCCCAGCTGTCAGATGGGCGATGCGCCGGGCAATGCCTTCGCCGCCATCGACAAAGGCGATCGGGTGAGGGGAGGCTGCAGCCAGCTCGTCCTCGACCAGCGGAAAATGGGTACAGGCGAGCACGATCGTGTCGATGGCACTGCCGCCCGGTTGTCCCGTCAGCCCGGCAATGGCGCGCGCGAAGATGGCCGGGTCGGGCGTGCCGCCGCGCAATTTGGCCTCGGCGGCGGTGACCAGTTCCGCGGAGCCGTGGCGAAAGACCGCGCAGTCCGCCGCGAACTCGGCGGCGAGCCGGTCGACATAGGGCTGGCGGATCGTCGCATCGGTGCCGAGCACCCCGATCGCACGGGTCTTCGACAGCAAGGCGGCGGGTTTGATCGCCGGAACCGTGCCGACGATCGGCACGTCGAGCGCCGAGCGGACATGGGCAAGCGCGATTGTCGATGCGGTATTGCAGGCGATGACGATCAGCCGCGGACGGTAGCGCTCGGCAAGGCGCCCGAGCAACGCGGGCACCCGCGCGGCGATTTCGGCTTCGCTGCGCGTTCCATAGGGAAAACCGCCATTGTCAGCGACATAGATGAAGGGCGCCCTGGCCAGCAGGGCGCGGGCGGGCGCGAGCACGGAAAGACCGCCCACGCCCGAATCGAAGAAGAGGATGGGGCGCATATCGACCATGACCGCCCCTCTAGAACCATGCGCACAGCGGTGGAAGCCGGCCGGTCGCGGGTTTGCGCAAGCGCGGATCGATCACCGTGGTCATGGACCTGTCTCTTGATCGGCTTTATTGCGGCAACGCCACAATCCACTATGTTATGGGCGAAAGGGGCGGGATTTGGACTTCAGCATCTGGATCGGACCCGCAGCCGCGTTGCTGCTCGGATATCTGATGGGTTCGATTCCCTTCGGGCTGATCCTCACCCGGATCGCCGGTGCCGGCGATCTGCGCGCGATCGGATCGGGCAATATCGGCGCCACCAACGTGCTGCGCACCGGGCGCAAATGGCTGGCGGCACTCACCCTGCTGCTCGACATGGCGAAGGGGGCTGCCGCGGTGCTGATCGCCGCCTTCATCAGCCCCGATTTCGCGGTGCTCGCGGCAGTCGGCGCGTTCCTCGGCCATGTCTACCCCGTCTGGCTGCGCTTTCGCGGCGGCAAGGGCGTCGCCACATTGTTCGGCATCGCGCTTGCCTTCAGCGTGCTGACGGGCAGCATAGTCTACGCTTTGGTCTTCGCGCTGGTCTGGATCGGGACGATCGCCGTGACGCGCATCTCGTCGCTCGGCGGCATGTCCGCCGCAATCCTCTTGCCCGTCACCGCGGCGGTGCTCGGGCGTTTCGATCTGGTCGTGCTCTTCCTCGCGCTGTCGCTGAGCGTGCTGTGGAAGCATCGCGGCAATATCGAGCGGCTGCTGGCCGGGACCGAGCCGAGGATCGGGCGCGCCTGACATGGCAGCCGATGGCGCGGATCGTGCCGACGACCGGTTTGCGCGCCTCCGGCTGATCCGGTCGGGCCAGATCGGACCGGTCACCTATCGCCATCTGCTTGCACGCTTCGGGACGCCCCAGGCGGCGCTCGATGCGCTGCCCGATCTCGCCGCGCGTGGCGGCGGGCGTCCGCCGCGCATCGCCGGCCAGGCCGAGATCGAGCAGGAGATGCGCACGGTCGAGCGGCTGGGCGCACAATATCTGTTCCTCGGCCAGCCGCCTTATCCGCCGCTGCTGGGGGAGATCGAGACCGCGCCGCCCGCGCTGATAGTGCGCGGCGATCCCGCACTGGTCGCGCGGCGGACTGTGGCGATCGTTGGCGCGCGTAACGCATCGGCCGCCGCCTGCCGCTTCGCGCGCCAACTCGCCCAGGGGTTGAGCGATGCCGGTGTGCTGGTGGTCTCCGGTCTTGCGCGGGGAATCGACACTGCCGCGCATCAGGGGTCGATCGATGCGGGAACCGCCGCGGTGATCGCGAGCGGAATCGACATCGCCTTTCCGCCGGAGAATGCGGGCCTGCAGGAGGAGATTGCGCGCCGCGGCCTGCTGATCGCCGAACAGCCGCCGGGGCGCGAACCGCTGGCGCGGCATTTCCCCAGCCGCAACCGGATCATCGCCGGCATGGCGCTCGGCACGGTGGTGGTTGAGGCCGCACCGCGTTCGGGATCGCTGATCACCGCACGGCTTGCGAACGAAGCCGGGCGCGAAGTGATGGCGGTGCCTGGATCGCCGCTCGATCCGCGTGCGCAGGGCTGCAACGGACTGATCCGCGAGGGTGCCACGCTCATCCAGTCGGCGGCCGACGTGATCGAGGCGATCACCCCGATCGGCAGCATGCGCCTCGCCCAGCCGGGCGAAGCCTATGCGCCGCCGCCGGCCGATGCTGATGTGGCGGATCGCGACCGGTCGCGGATCGTCTCGCTGCTCGGCCATGCGCCGGTGCCGGTCGACGAACTCATCCGCCAGTCGGGCACATCTCCTGCCACGGTCCAGACCGTGCTGCTCGAACTGGAACTCGCCGGCCGGATCGAACGGCATGCCGGTGGTAGGGTCAGCCTGGGCGGGGCCTGAAGCCGATCATGCGCTCGCCGCAAGCCGGGCCATGCTTTGCGCTTTGAATCTCGGTTGAAAAGGCGTTAAGCATCGCGCCGGGTCGCGCAATCCTCCGGGGGAAATTGCCGTGCCCTTTCATATCATCTCGAAACTGCTGCCTGTATTCGTGCTGGTTGCCATGCCCGTCACCGCGCTTGCCGCCAAGGCGAAGGATCCGGTCAAGGTGACGTCCGCCAAGAATGTGAAGGGGACGCAGCGGGTCGTCATCGGCCAGTTCACCGTCGGCTTCCTGATCGAACGCAAGGATTCGACCAAGGCGGGGGGCGGTCTGATGGGCGGCGGCTTTGGCGGGCGTTCGACGGTGCGCAGCACGCTTGCCGGCTATAGTCAGGCCGATCTGCAGGATATCGCGGACGCGGCACATGCCGATCTGGCGGCGAAACTGGTTGCGGCGGGCTTCGAGGTCGTCGATCGCGCCACGCTCGCGGCGCACCCTGCCTATGCCAAGGCGAAGGGCGAGCCCGGGAACAAGGAAATGACGACGCGGACGGGGCGTGACGACAATGCGAACGTGCTCTTCGTCAGCGCATCGCAGACCGCGCCGCTCAAGCTCGTCACCGGCGATGTCGTGGCAAGCGGCTTCGGCGCGATGGGCCTGATCATGAGCGGCACCCAGGTCATGAACGGCGCCACCACTTATGCCAAGGAAACCGGCGTCAACGTGGTCAACGCGATCTACTATGTCGATTTCGCCGATAGCGACGAATATGGCGGCTGGTTCCGGTCGTCTTCCGCGGTGAGCGTGAAGGGCAGCTTGGCGCTGTTGCCCGATCAGTCCAAACTGACCGT
>JASBTC010000400.1 GCA_030148625.1 Sphingobium sp.
GGGGCATGACAATCTCCCTGATGACAGCGGCGCACAATCGTCCGCATGTCACTGGGACGCGCCTCACCGGGAAAAGCTTGGGTGATCCTGAAAATTTTTTTTGAAAGAGATGATCGGGCTCAGCCGGCACCACCCCGATCCTCGGCGATCAGCCGACGAACTTCGTGCATCCGCCACGAGACCGTCGATTCCGCGATGCCCAATATCTCGGCTGCCTCGCCATGGGTGAGTTGCTGACCGACGACGAGGATCGCCGCTTCGCGATAGGCGGGCTTCAACCGCATGATCGCGCTCTTCAGCCAGATCGCGTCATAGAGATCACGGCCATCGGGTGCGCGCGCCAGGCCGGCGAGCACCGCAAGCCTTTCGGTGAAGCCGCCAAAGCTTCTGCGGCGGCGGCGAAGGTCGCGGCAGGCATTAAACACGATGCCGCAGAGCCATGTCGTGAATTTGGCTTCGCCCCGAAAGGTCGCGATCTTTTCGACCAATGTGCAGCAGACATCCTGGGCGATATCGTCGGCGTCGGCGCGCGACCCGGTCAACTGCCAGGCCAGGCCGTGGACACGGTTGTAATGCCGCTGGAGCAGCGCGCCGAATGCGTTGCGATCGCCGCCAATAGCGGCGGAGAGAAGGTCGGCGTCCGGATCATCCCCCATATCGGCCATGCGTCAGCATCGATCGCGATATGTGCCGCGGTCCCCGCGTGGCGGCGCCTGCCTGGCCACACTCGCGCGACAATGCATCTTCATCGACCAGCCCGTCGTCCCATGCCCTGACACAGACTGCTCTGTGCACCATTCGGCGCGACGATGCCATCATTGGCCTGAACCGACGGCCATTGGCCGACTGTCCGGTTGGACGGGAGCGTCCGGGGGCCGGACGCTCCGCTATCCTGCAGGCTTATTTGGTGCTGGCAGCGCTCTTGCGGCCGCGGGTCGCCTTGGCCGGGGCCGCCTTGCTTGGTGCGGCCTTGGCTGAAGCCGCTTTGGCAGGAGCCGCCTTGGCGGGAGCGGGCTTGGCGGACGCCGTCTTTGCGGGCACCGGCGCGGCAGCCGCGGGTGCTGCCACCGGTGCGGCCTTGCTCGCGGCCTTCTGGCCAGGCTTGCGGCCCAGGCCAATCTTCTTTGCCATTGCGCGGCGCGCTTCCGAATAGGTCTCCGCGACCATCGGGTAATCGGCCTTCAGGCTATAACGCTCGCGATACTGTTCGGGAGTGAGGCCATGCGTCGAGAGGTGGCGACGAAGCGTGCGATAGGGCTTGCCGTCGATCAGCGAGATGATGTGGTCCTTTGACGCCAGCGACTTGCGCACGGTGACGGCCGGGGTGAATTCGGCAGCCGGCGCGGCTTCGGCCGCGGCGGGGGTGTCGGATCCGGTGAGATCGGCAACCGCGCCGTGCATCGACTTCAGAAAAGCGGGCACGTCCTCCGCGCTGGCGCGGGTGTTGGGATTGGACAGCCACGCCATCGTCAGGTCGGCGGCAAGTTCCACAGTGTTGATGCCGGTATCTTCATTGTCAGCCATGTTCGGACTCCCGTAAAAATGTCGCAATCCGCCTGCATCGACATGGCGCGACTTGCAAGCCAAAACGGACCTAATCTGGATAGCTATACTCAATAATTGTCATTCGCGAACTGCGGAAGCCGACAATTATGTTCCATTGCGGGGCGATCCGGGAAAGCATCCGTCTGACGATCGACTGCCCGAGTACCATATTTTTTCCCATCGATGACCCATATGAACAGCCAGTCGAGATGCGGTTTGGGACGATGGAGCGATGTGATCGACCCTGAACGATTGTTCATGGAAGCATCAACTGATCATGGATCCAAATCGTCGGTGAAATGCTCGTACATCGCCGGACAGGACATACCGGTTTGCATCGATCATCTGATTGCCCATTATATCCGCAACATTCATGGCTGTCGTAATCGTCGGATTGCTTATCGGGCCGTGTCACACCGGACGATGATCCGGGATGCCGATCAAGAGATGGCGATCGGCCCGTTTATGCGGCTGCAAGGACAGCCATGATGGGCGCGTGGAGCGCGGCGTCGATCACGTCATGAACACTGCCTGCCGCGATCCAGCGGCGCATCGGTTCGCGATCGCCCGCAAAACATCGTGCGAGTGCGCGTTCGCCGTAATCGTCGCGGATCGCCGCCAGCCGATCGACGCGGCGGCCGACATATTCATGCCAATCTTCGCGGGTGAGCGAATAGACGCGCGCTCGCGCCTCGCATGGCGGCGGTTCGAGCCGCATGACGACGAGCAGCGCGACGGCGCGGGGATCGCGTGTCCAGTCGAAAGGCGCATCGGTGAGCGTCATGTGAAGATTATACGATAATCGCATATTTTGTCAATGATGCCCGGAGCCCCCGGCATCCAGCCGCGATGTCCGGGCTGCGTTTGGCGGGCCCGTCGTTTCGGCCCATGAAGTGCGAAATAGGAAATTTCCTATTCACATGTAGGGAAATTCGCGCCAAATATACGGAACGAAATGGGAACATCGATTCGGGGAGAAACTGATCGTGCGACGCGTCGAACTGGCCGATCCCGAATGTGCTGGCGGTTGCGCGCCATGTTTTCTCGATTGCGCGATGACGCGCATGGTCATGCTCGACCGATCTCGCGAAATCGAGCGACTGCTCCGCGCGCGGCCACCCCGAGCGCATCGGGGCTGGGGTGCGTGGCTGTCGGCGTACCAAGAAGCGCGAGGCCATATGCAAGAGCTTGCGACAAGACTTGAACGGATCGTTCCGACCGGCCCGTCGATGGAACGAGCGGAAGCAACGCATCGAGCAATGGCGCAAGGGTCTCTGCATTGAACGCGGTGACGTCCGCATTCCCGGCCATGTCGGCCAGGCCGAAACGCTCGATCAGCGTGCGCCCCTCATCATATGACAAAGTCCGCAATTTGCCGTTGCGATCGGGCCGGTACAGCTTGTTCGCGTTGGGCTGGGTGATGCCGATCGCCTCGGCGATCTGCTTTTGGGTGACGCCGCGCCTGACCAGCGCGTCCAATATCGTGGCTGCATCCTTCATCGGTGTCTTTTGGCGCATGACGATCGGCAGGTCGATATCAAATTTCGTATGATATCTTGACAAAATATACGATAATCGCATATATCAATCATATTGGACGGCGGGTCGCGAAGCCGATGCCGCGCAAGGAATTGGAGGTTGGGCAATGGACGATCGAGTCAATGAAGCGGCCGGCAAAGCCATGCCATCCGTAACGGGTGCGCTGCCGCGCACAACGCGTCGACGGCGATTGACCATCGTCACGATGGAGCGCGGGCGCGAAGTGGCGGCGGATCGCGCCGAGCGTGTCCGGCTGGAGGCGGCGACCGCGATCGAGGTCAACCGCATCTTCGGCCGGATCGAGGCCGCGGCGGAGAAACCGATCGAGGTCGGCGACCGCGCCGATGTCGAGCGGTTGATGCGGGTGGTGGAGCGGCGCATCGTCGAGGCGGTGTGGACGCTGGCGCGCCTGCCCGGCGGCGATCCCTTTTACAGCCGGCGATGCGGTGTCGCCTATATCCAGGATCCTGCCGACCGCTTTGCCAACGCCGTCGCCAATGGCGGGACATGGGATGAACCGGCACCGCGCCCGCCGCGCCCCTCGCCGCGCGAGATCGATGCTTATGAACGCCCGCTCGAATGGCTGACATTGCTCGAGCGCAACCATGCCAAGCTGCTTTCGACCGCCGCCGGCACGAAACGCGGTGACGTGAGCCGCAACATCAACTGGGACCGTGTGCGCAGGGCGCTGCCCGAGACGCAGGGATTGTCGGTCAGGACGCTGCAGCGACGCTATGAAAGCGGGCTGCGCACGATCGCCAGCGATGTCGAGTGACGAGGCGTTCGAAAATCGTCCGGACCTAATCGGCATGGCGGATCTTCGGGAGAGATTCTAGAACAGGCTGTGATCCGACGGAAGCGGATCGCCTACTCCAGATGTTTGTTTAACCGCGATTTTCGAGTCGTTCGATGATTCCATCGAACTACAAATCGCTCTAAAGCGGGTCATGATCGACAGGACGACGTCACCGGAAAGCCCAATCGACCGGGTGCCTTGCATGACGGTCGCCGAACTGTCCGATTTCCTCGACGGCGCCTTTCCGGTTGCGGCGCGCCCGGCTTTTGGCCGGATCGTCGACATCCGGCCCGATCATGTCCGCATGCGGCTCGATCCCGGCGCGGACATGGTCCGGCCCGGCGGGATCGTCTCCGGGCCGACATTGATGGGGTTGGCCGATGTGGCCGCCTATGCCGTCATCCTCGCGCATATCGGGCCGGTCGCAATGGCGGTGACCAATAGCCTCAACGTCAATTTCCTGCGCGCATGCCGGGTCGATCCGGTGATGGCCGACGCGCGACTGCTCAGGCTCGGGCGACGGCTCGCCGTGGTCGATGTGCGGATCTGGCAGGCGTCGGAGGCACAGCCGGTGGCGCAGGCGACGGTGGGCTATGCCTTGCCGTGAACGGCCAGGGGCGCGTTTTCCGACCTTCGCCCCCATTGTCGTCGTCCGGTCGTGATCCCATCTTCGCGACGCGCGGGTATCGCGGCGACGCGGGAGTCATGATGATCGACGTCAGCACCTATCCCAGCCCCGAAGCTGCCGATGCGACCGCGGTCTACGCGGTGGGCGACGTGCACGGCCGGCTCGACTTGCTCGAGGAAATCGAGGCGGCGATCGCCGCCGACATTGCCGCCACGCGGCCGGTGCGACCGGTGATCTGCTATCTCGGCGATTATATCGATCGTGGTCCGGCCTCCGCGCAGGTGATCGACCGGCTCGCCACGCCATTTGACGATGGCGTGACGCGTGTCTTCCTGATGGGCAATCACGAGGACCGGATGCTCGGTTTCCTCACGGCGCCCGCGGCCGACGGGCCGGCCTGGTTGCAATATGGCGGCCGCGAAGCGCTGGAGAGCTATGGGCTGACGGTTCCGTCGCTGCCGCTGGCTGCCGACTGGCCGCGGCTGCGCGACGCACTCGCCGCCGCATTGCCGCCCGCACATCTCGATTTCCTGCGCGGATTGCGGCTGGCCTTTGCCTGGCGCGGATATCTGTTCGTCCATGCCGGGCTCGATCCCGCGCGGCCGATGAACGCGCAGGATCCGCGCGATCTGATGTGGATCCGCGAACCGTTCCTGAGTTCGGATCGCGACTGGGGCCTGCGTGTCGTCCATGGCCATGTCATCGTCGATGCGCCCGTGTTCCGTGCCAATCGCATCGGTATCGATACCGGCGCCTATCATAGCGGTCGGTTGACCTGTCTGGTCGTCTCGGATGGGGAAACGCGGTTGATCCAGACCGCCGGTTGATCATTCCGGTGTGCACGCCGCTTGCGATCCGCCCGTCCCGGCGGCAAAGCGTGATGTGGCGGCACATGACGTGACCGGCTTTGCCGGGAAGGGGGAGTTGAGGTGCAGGGCGGTAGGAACGGGGCCCCGTCTCGGCGGGCGACGCCGAGGCTCAAGATTTTCCAGCCGGCGCAGATGGTGCTCGGCGACCGGTCGGTCCGCGTCCATCTGCTCGACATATCGGTGGGCGGCGCGCTGGTGCATGCCGCGATCCCGCCCGAGCTTGGCAGCCGGGTGACGCTCGACTGCGCCGGGATCGCGCGCGCAGCGACCGTGCGCTGGGTCGGTGGCAGCCGCTTCGGTGTCGCGTTCGACCGACCATTGAACGATGCGGAGGTCGAGGCGGTGATGGCCACCCAGTCGCCGAGTCCGCTGCAATCGCGCAACGACGCGCCGGCGCGCTGATCGGAGCGATTCCGCGTCCGATCGGGCATAGCCGTTCGCGTCACGCCCTTGGAACGGGCGGAGAGGGCGCGAGCCCCAATCGAACACTCACCCCGACCTAGCCGTTCGGATGGGCGGGCAGATACGCCGCTCCGTCCAAAGATAGCGTGAAGTCTATCGCGGCTTCGCCTTTACTCCCATTCGTCAATCGTACCGGTCCGCCCGGAACGATGCGGAGGCTGGAACAGACCCCGCCGGACAGCAGGAGCCGTTCGACCATGAAAAGAAGGGGGGAATTGATGACCGTCATATTCGTACGTTCGAGGCGCATTGCATGCGGCACGCCGCTCGCGCTGGCCGCCATGCTGGCTGCCGGCTTGCCCGCGACCGCCCGGGCGCAGGCGACCGATCCGCAGGCCCAGTCGCAACCCGAAGCCGCCGAGGGCGACGACGTCATCTATGTCACCGCGCGCAAGCGGATGGAGCGGCTGCAGGATATTCCCGATTCGATCGCGGCGTTCGGTGCGGAGGCGATCGCCAGCGCGAACATCCAGAATGTGAAGGACGTCGCGGTCCGCGTGCCCAATGTCTCGATCGTGGAGGCGCAGCAGCCCGGTGTCGCGCTGATCAACATTCGCGGCGTCGGCCAGGCGCGTAACGGCGAATCCCCCGTCGCCGTCGTGGTCGACGGCGTCCAGCTCAGCAATGCCAGCCAGATCACGCAGGACCTGTTCGATATCGAGCGGATCGAAGTGCTGAAGGGGCCGCAAGGCGCGGTCTATGGCCGCAATGCGATCGGCGGGGCGATCAACATCGTCACGCGCCAGCCGACCAACGATCTCGAGGGGTTCGTCCAGGGCGGCTATGGCACCGGCAACGATATCCGCGCCAGCGCGAGCGTCAGCGGCCCGATCATCGCCGACAAATTGCTGTTCCGCATCGCCGGATCCTTGCGCGATTTCGACGGCGATATCGACAGCCTGAACACGCCGGGCCGCGACAAGGCCAATTGGCAGAAGGACCGCAATGTCCGCGCGAGCCTGCTCGCCAAGCCCAGTGAGGCGGTGACGATCGATCTGCGCTATGCCCGGCTGCAGACCCGTGCGGGTGCCGCCTATTATGCGCCGATCCCGGCGGGCGTCTCGATCGATGCGCCGCTGCCCTATATCGGCAACGTGCCCGGCCGCGCCAGCCGCGTGCTCAACGACTGGTCGGCCAAGGTGGATGTCGATCTGGGTGCCGCCACGCTGACATCGGTCACCGCCTTGTCGAAGGTCGGATCGTTCATCGACGAGGATCTGGACTATACCCCCGCCGACGCCACTGCGGCGCAGCAGCGGTTGAAGGCGAAGAATTTCAGCCAGGAACTGCGCATCGCATCCGACGGGTCGGGGCCGACCAAATGGCTGGGCGGTGTCTATTTCCTGCGCACCCGCCAGACGTTGGACACCAAGATCTTCGTCGGTGCGGACTTGCTGCCGCTGTTCGGCCTGCCGACATCGCTCGCCCCGCTGCTGTTCTCGACCAGCGGCGCACGCGACCGCAACAAGGCCTATGCCGCATTCGGCCAGCTTTCCCACCGGTTCGACAACGGCCTCGAGCTGACCGGCGCGGTGCGTTACGATGTCGACGACCGGCATCAGACCGATCTGATCGCGGTCGGCAATCCCGAATATGACACAAGCTTCAAGTCGCTCCAGCCCAAGGCATCGGCGGCCTATTTCTTCAATCCCGACGCGATGATCTATGCGACCGTCGCCAAGGGCTTCCGCAGCGGCGGTTTCAATCCGCAGGCGCGCCTGACCCGCCGTTACAAGAAGGAAGAGAACTGGAATTACGAGGCCGGTTTCAAGACCAGCCTGGCCGACCGCAAGGTCACGTTGAATGGCGCGATATTCTATACGCGGATCAAGGATCGTCAGGTCTATGTGCTCGACCTGATCAATTC
>JASBTC010000415.1 GCA_030148625.1 Sphingobium sp.
CTGCAAGCGGCCAACCTTTCACGACGAGTATCTGCCGGCGTTCAACAAGCCGAATGTGCAGTTGATCGACGTGTCGGACGGCGGGGTCGAGCGTATCACCGCGGAGGGGATCGTCGCGGGCGGCGAAACCTATCCAGTCGATTGCATCATCTTCGCGACCGGGTTTGAAGCCTTTTCGTTAACCTATGTGACCGGCGAATACAGCGTCACCGGGGCCGGCGGGCAGACGCTTGAAGACAAATGGTCGAACAACTTCAAGACGCTACATGGCGTGACGACGCACGGCTTCCCCAACATGGTGCTGGTCGGTCACATGCGTGACGGTGGCGGCAGCACCAATGCGAACTTCCCGCTGACGCATCAGGCGACCTATGCTGCCGCGCTGATCAAGAAGGTGATGGACAGTGGCGCGGCGAGCTTCGACGTCAAGGAGGAAGCCGAACGAGGCTGGCGTGAAACGATGCGCGCCAAGGCACCGCCGATCCACGACTTTCTGGCCGAATGCACGCCGGGGTATCTGAACAACGAAGGGGTGGTTGACGACAAGGCGCTACGCCTCAGCATCTATGGCGGCGGATCGATCGAATATGCGGAGATTCTGAAGGATTGGCGCGAAGGCGACGGCGTCGAGCGCGACATGGAATTGCGTCCCGGGCAGCCCTGATGACCGGGTGGGAACGGCAATAGGGCGCGGGACCGGCGGAAGACCGGACGGCGGATCGGGCAGTGGTGCGGCGTCAGCCTGCCCTGTCCCTGTTTTGGAGGTACGGATGCTCGAGACGCGCACCAAGAGCTGGACGCAGCGCGCTGCCCCCCTGATGCCGAGCAATGCGGCTTGTATCGCGGCACTGGGCACGCAGCGCTTTCACATCGCCTTTCGCGAATACCTCCTGTCGGTATGCGGCGCGGACTATTTCGCGCTTTATCATGCCGCCGAAGATGAATTGCATGACATTTCGGCCGGCGGGGTAGGCCAGGGCGATGTCGCGCCGAAACAGGCGCGGCTCTACGCCAATGGCGGTTTCTGGCGGCACGATCCCTGGCTCGCGCCGCTATGGCAGCTGGAACCGACCGGACGCCCGACGATCGCGCATATGAGCATCGATCGCATCGAACATGCCGAAACGCGCGAGCGCATCTATCGACCCTACCTGGTACGTGAACGCGTGGTGATCAGCGCGCGGACATCCGGCCCAGCGGTTGCGATCAGCCTGATGCGGACTGAGCGCAAGGGGCCGTTCTCGACCGAAGATCTGGCGGCGCTCGACCATATGGCGGATGACATCGTCGCGCTGGCGAGCAAGCACGTCACGCTCGAGAAAGTCGTTGCCGAGCCGCTGCAGGCGCTCACCTCGCTGCCGACCATTAAGGCCTGTCTGGCGAGAACCGCGCCGATGCTGACACGGCGCGAGGCGGAGGTCTGCGCGGGTGTACTGTATGGGATGACGTCGATGGGCATCGCGCTGGAACTCGGCATCACCGAGGAAAGCGCGATGACCTATCGCAAGCGGTCGTACAATCGCCTGAAGATCGGCAGCCAGCGCGAACTGCTGCTCTGGTATCTCGATCGCTGGTCGCGCGACCGAGTGGAAGCGGACCGCCTTAGCTGACTGTCAGCCCTGATAGGGACCGATGATCGAGATAGCGCAGACATTCTGTGACGGCTGCCCGCCCAGATTGTGTGTCAGGCCCAGGGTCGGTGACCTCAGCTGACGCTCGCCCGCACGGCCCTGTAGTTGCAGATACATCTCGTACAGCATGCGGATGCCACTTGCCCCGATCGGGTGCCCGAAGCATTTGAGGCCGCCATCGATCTGCGCCGGCAGCTTGCCATCGGCGTCATAGAAGCCGTCGAGCACGTCACGGATCGCGCCGCCTTCGCCCGACAGGAACAGATCCTCGGTCGTGACCAGCTCGGTGATCGAGAAACAGTCATGCACCTCAATCATTCCAATCTGTTCGCGCGGGACCGTAACGCCGGCTTCGGCATAGGCGCGCTTGGCGGCAAGCCGGGTCGTTTCGACGTAGCTGCCGTCCCAGGCGTTGCCGTGCATCTCCCACCCGTTCGAGGTGGCGACTTGCAGCGCCTTGAACGTAACGAGGTCGGTCTTGCCCAGAGCCTTGGCGACCTCCGGTGTCGTGACGATGCACGCCGCCGCGCCGTCCGACACACCGCAGCAATCGAACAGGCCAAGCGGTTCGGCGACGATCGGTGCCTTCAGCACCTGTTCCTCGATGATCCGCTTGCGCAGATGCGCCTTGGGGTTGAGCGCGCCATTGTCATGACTCTTGACCGAGACATGCGCGATCGCACGCTTGAGGTCGTCGCGATTGACCCCATGCTTTGCCATATAGCCGCTGGCCAATTGCGCGAAGTTCGCTGGCGCGACGGCATTGGGATACCATTGCGGGATCAGCGTGCCGCTGGACGGCAGCGGTAGCCCGGCATAGCCTGTGTCCTTCAGCTTCTCGACTCCCAGCGCCAATGCAATGTCGCACGCGCCGGAAGCGACCGCGTACACCGCGCCACGGATCGCCTCTGATCCCCCGGCGCAGAAGTTTTCGACGCGTGTCACGCCGATGAACGGCAGGCGCAGCGCGATCGCCATCGGCGTACCGCCACGGCCGACCCCGACATCGTCCATGTGCGTTGAAAACCACGCGGCATCAATCTGGTCCGGCGTGATGCCGGCATCGCCCAGCGCCTCGGTGTAGGCTTCGACCATCAGGTCTTCCGCGCTTGCATCCCAGCGTTCGCCAAAGCGGCTGCATCCCATGCCCAGGATCGCAACCCGGTCCTTGATCCCCGTCGGCATCAGTCGGCTCCCTTCACCGTCGCGGCGACGGCCTTCCAGAAATAGCGGGTAAAGCCGCGCACCGGGTCCCGGTCCTTGACGCGGAACACCAGTTCCATCTCGGCCCCGGTTTCGATGTCGCCCGGGAACACGTCGGTGAATTCCATCAGGATTCGCCCGCCGCCCTCGAAATCCAGTTGTCCGTAGTGATGCGGCGGGGCGGGGTAGGCGGACAGGCGCTCGGCCGACCAGCTGACGATCGTCGCCTTGCGGTCGGCCATCGGATAGGGATCCTGCGTATCCAATGCCGCCCCTTGCGGGTCATAGCTGAACCGAGACGGCGGATAGTGAACGCTGCCGGTGACGCGGCACTTGCCGCCGACCAGCGCCATGATCGCCTGACGATGGCGGTAGAACGTCGACAACGCGGTCTTCTTGTCCTGCTCACCGCGCATTCCCTTTTCCAGTTCCAGGACGCCGCGATAGGCGAGCAGGCGCGTGTAGTTCTGATCCTCGCGCCGTCGCGTCAGCCATTGGGCAAGGCCCCGGCGCGGCTTGAACCGGGCGATCCGGTCGGTCGTGCGAAACACCGTCGCTTGCGCGCCCGCACCGAATTCGACCATCAGCACGACCTGGTTGGGCTGGGCCTCGGCAAGGACTCGGCCCAGCATCAGCAGGCCATGACCCGCACCGGTATCGCCGATCTGCCCCGCCAGATTGTCCGCTACGGCCTCGGCACGGATCCCGACGGCCTTGGCGATCTGCGTGTCGACGCCATTCAACGTCGTGGGGAAGATGAACCGATCGACCGCTGCTGCCCCGATGCCGGCCTGTGCCAATGCGGCTCGTATCGCGCGGGGCGCGATCTTCGAGACGCCCTCATCCCGGATCCAACGCTCTTCCCAGCCATAGTCGACTTCGGCACCCGCTGCGCGAAAGTGATCGACGAAATCGACCGTAATGGTCGCTGTCGCGAGATGTTCGGCGAGGACGTCGTCCGTCCCGATGATGACCGCCGCCGCGCCGTCGCCAAAGTCGAGCTCCGCACTGCTGGCCGGTCGCGCCTGACGCAGGTCGGAGGCGACGACGAGCGCGCGCCCGCTCTCGGCACGACAGCGCAGCACGGCCTGATCGATCGCGCTCAGCGCTGCGCGGCGGCTGCCGGTCACGTCGCCGGCATGTATGGCTTCATCAAGGTCGAGCGCGGCCGCGAGGATGCCGGCATTAAGCCGATCGGCGAAGGGCAGGGTCGTGGATGCGAGATAGATGCTGGTCAGGTCGGGACGCGCGTGCGTGACTGGCAAGCTGTCGCGCGCGGCGGCGACGGCCATCGTGATCGCATCCTCGTCCCAGCAGGCGAGCGAACGGGTGCCGACCGCTTTCAAACCCAGCGCGTACCAGGCGTTGGCGGCATGAATCGCCTGCCGGCTGAGCCGCAGCAAGGGGACGTAGGCGCCATAGCCGACGATACCGACGGTCATCGTAAACTCCCCGATCGTTCGAATGCGCTGGACAGGAAGGCGCCGATCGCGGCGATGGCGTCGCGGGCTTGCGGCAGTTCCTGCGCGAATTGCTGGAAGACGTGAATCATGCCGGGCCAGACCGTAAGCGCGGCTTCGACACCTGCCTTCGCGGCGCTGGCCGCCAGCGTATCGGCATCACTCAACAGGATCTCGTTGTCACCGACCTGGATGAGCATGGGCGGAAAACCGTGCAGGTCGGCGTTGATCGGTGAGGTGAGGGGGCCTGCCGCATCCACTTCGCCCACATAGCCTTGCGCCAGATTGACGAGCATTTTCCGGCGATGAATGGGATCGGCAGTCTTGCGCGTCTCGTAGCTGGCGCCGCTCATCGTCAGGTCCAGCCACGGCGATAGCAGGACAAGCGCGGCGGGCAGGAGCGAACCACGGTCACGCAGCGCCTGGGTTACGGCAAGCACGAGGTTGCCGCCGGCGGAATCGCCAACCAGACACGTCGTGTGCAAATCGACGCCACGGGCTTCGAGCGCCGTACAGACCGCAAGGATCGCCTCGATCTGCGCTGGGTAGCGATGCTCGGGTGCCAGCGGGTAGTCGATCACCAGGGCGGTGGCATTGCTCGCTTTCGCGATCCGCTCGATGAGGTCGCCATGCGACCGGAACGACCCGATCTGAAAGCCGCCGCCATGAAGATAGATGAACAGGCGCGCATCGTCGGATCGACACTCGCCGACCCATTGGACGGGGATGCCATCGAGCACATCCGCTCGAGTCGGGGCTGTGGGGGCAGGAAAGAGGCCATCCCAGTCTTCCCGCATCTGCTTGACCGGTGTGTCGCGATTCCAGCCACCATAGACAGCCAGGACCCTGGCCGCCACCTGCTCGACGGCGCTCATGACATGCCGGCTTGCAAGGCTTCGTCCCACGCGAGATCGACGAAGGTTTCGAGCACCGGCGCAACCTTCTCGGCGCGTTCCGCCGACGCGGTACCGCGCAGCGCGCGCCCCTTGATGCCGTGAATGATCGCCGCGAAGCGATAGAGATTATAGGCCAAATGGAATTGCAGGTGCGGAATGGCCGTGCGCCCCGTCCGCTCGCAATAGGCGGCGACATAGTCGGCCTCGCTCGGAATGTCCGCGGCCGCGAGATCGAAGCCCTTGATCCCGCCGCCCTCGATGCCCGGGGCTACGCGGTACATCATCATGTGGAAGGCGAAATCCGTGATGGGGTGGCCGAGCGTCGACAGCTCCCAATCGAGGATCGCGGCGACCGCCGGCGGATCGGCATCGAAGATGAGGTTATGACTGCGAAAGTCGCCATGCACGATCGCGACTTCATCGTCGTCCGGTATATTGGCGGTCAGCCATTCGCCCAGACGATCCATCCGGGGATAGCGACCTGCGTCAGGATCCGCCTCATATTGCCGCTTCCAACGGCTGATCTGCCGGCTCAGATAACCGCCCGGTTTGCCATAGTCGCCCAGACCAACGCGCACTGGATCGATACGATGCAGCTTGGCGAGCGTGGCATTCATCGCGTCGAAATATTGTGCACGGTCGGCGCGTGGCACGTCGGGCAGGTCGGCCTGAACATGAATCGCGCCCGGCACGAAATCCATGATGAAAAATGCGCGGCCGATGATGGTGTCGTCGTTGCAAAAGACACGCACCGTCGGGACGGGCACGTCACTGTCGCCCAGCGCCTTAAGCACCTTATATTCGCGATCGATCGCGTGCGCGCCGGCGATCAGCGGACCGGGCGGCTTGGTCCGCATCACATAGGCACGGTCGCCGACTGACAGCTTGTATGTCGGGTTCGACTGGCCGCCGGCGAACCGGTCGATCTCGATTCTCGTGTCGATGCCCTCGATATGGTGCGACAACCAATCGGTCAGGCGATCCCTGTCGATCACGCCGTTGGCGCGGTCTGCCATTGCTTGGGTCATTCGCGCTTGTCGCCTGCTTCTCTCGCGCGTGCTGTCCCCCCGTGCGGAACAGGCGCGCGGGCCGCGCGCAACTGCTGGAACCGCAGGACGTGCGTTTCGGACGATCCGAACTGCGCCTCAATGGCGACGGCGCGCTTGAAGAGCTGGCCGATCGCCAGTTCGTCGGTAACCCCCATGCCGCCATGCAATTGTACAGCAGCCTGCGCAACGCGATGCGAGGCGCGACCAACAAATGCCTTGGCCGCCGAAATGACGAGCGCCCGGTCGCCATCCCTGGAATCGAGCGCATCTGCCGCCCGGAAGACCTGTGCCGCAGATAGTTCGATCGCGACCAGCATGTCGGCGATTTGGTGCTGTAGGACCTGGAAGCCTGCGAGCGCCGCGCCGAATTGCTTGCGCGCATCCAGGTGCGCGCTCGTTTCGGCCAGTAGACGCCGCATCAGGCCGACCGCCTCGGCGCAGATCGCGACCGTGGCATGCGCTTGGGCTTCGTCGATGGCGGTCTGGGCATGCTCCCCGCTCAGCAGCAGCGCGTCGCCGTCGAGCACGACATCTTCGAACTCGATGTCTGCCGCGCGGCGACCGTCGATTGTTCGATAGTCGCGACGGGTCATGCCTGCTGCTTTCGTCGCGACCAGGAAAACGGCGCGGCCCTGCGTCGTCGTGCGGGCGATGACGAGCAAGCGATGCGCCCAAGGCGTCGCCATCACGACTGCGGCGCGCCCGCGCAAGCGCCATCCGGCCCCATCGTGCGGCGCTGCGCTGATATCATCGCGGTCCGCGCGCGTCACGGCGAGGCGAAGCTCGCCCGCTATTATCGATGCGATCAGGTCGGCAGCAGCGGCCTTATCGGAATGCCGGAGCAGCCGACCGGCCAGGATCACCGTCTCAAGATAGGGTTCGACGACGAGCGCGTGTCCGAACGCTTCCATGATCGGGATCTGGTCCAGTGCTCGCCCGCCATAGCCGCCTTGCGCTTCGCTGAACCCCATGCCCATCAGGCCCAGTTCATTGGCCATCTTGTGCCAGATATTGGCAGACATACCGGGATCGCATGCGATGATCGCGCGGCGCGAGTCGTCGCCATAGTCCTTGCGAAGGAACCCCTCGATCGCATTCCGGAAATCGAGCTGGTCGTGCGTGAGATCCAATATCGCGTCCTTCATGCCTCGTTCAATACCGGTTGCAACTGCGCCCGACACGTCCCCACGGCGGGGACGTCACCGCGCGCGAAACAAGGGTAACATCGTGCCCTGACAAGCCTGCGGGAGCGCGCGATTGGGCACGAACGACCATATCGTTGAACAGCAAGAAGCCGGCATGACGAATTTTCGTGCGATGGTCCGCGCCTTCCTGGCCGCGGAACTCACCCCCGACCTCGCCAACGCGCCCCGTACCAGCCAGCTGATCAGTGCCGAGCCGCAGCAGCGATGGCACCGAATTCTCGCACGGCGTTGCTGGGCGGTGCCGAGCTGGCCAGTCGAATTTGGCGGTACGGGCTGGAGCGTGAACGAGCGTGCGATCTTTCGGCAGGAACTGGACGCCGCCAACGCCCCGCCCTTGAGCCCGTTCCTGGAAATGCTTGGGCCGGTCCTGTACAGGTTCGGCACGGCGGAGCAGGTCGAACGCCATCTCGCGCCGTTGCGCGACGGGGCGGTGCTTTGGTGCCAGGGATTTTCCGAACCCGGTGCCGGGTCGGACCTCGCCGCGCTCGCGACGCGGGCAGTGCGGGACGGCGCCGATTATGTCGTCAACGGGCAGAAGATTTGGACGACCAATGCGCATTGGGCCGACTGGATGTTTGCGCTGGTCCGCACGAGCAGTGAGGGGCGCCTTCAGGCCGGAATCAGCTTCCTGTTGATCGACATGCGCTCGCCCGGCATCGAGATTCGCCCGATCCACTCGATCGACGGTCTGCACCATCTCAATGAAGTGTTCCTGACCGATGTTCGGGTCCCGATCGCCAATCTGGTCGGACAAGAGGGCGAGGGCTGGGCCATCGCCAAGTTCCTGCTGGAGCATGAACGCAGCGGCAGCGTCGGTTCGCCCGCGACGCTCGGCAAGCAGATCGCGCAAGTTCGCCGGATCCTCGACACCGAACTCGACGCGAGCGATCCCGAACAGCGCGATGCGCGAAACGCGATCGATTTCGCTCTGTGCGAAGCGGAGATCAAGCTACAGGGCCTGGACGCGCTCGAGCGGCGGCAAGCGGTACTGGCGGTGCGCGGGGCCGCACATCCCATGAATGCATCGATCATGAAGCTGCTGCTTACCGAGCTTCAGCAGCAAATCGCCGAGCTTGGCGTGCGAGCGTTGCGCGAGGATGCGTTACGTGACCAGTCCGGTCTGCTGGAGGCGGATCGCCTCGATCAGACGCAGGGGGCGGCGGACGGACCGCAGGTCATGCTCAACTATCTGTTCGGGCGGGCGTTCACCATCTTGGGCGGTTCTAGCGAAGTGCAGCGCAGCCTGATTTTCCGTGGCCGCGCTGCCTCCTTTTCGGCGCCATGAGCCATGCTGCCTAATCCCTGCAGACGCTTTGTGAGCGTAAGAACTTCCGGCGCTGGAGGCGGCAGCTGTTGCCAGGTCGGTTCGCCCTATGCGGTGAAGACCGAGGCGGACGACGCAAACGCGACCGGCGAGGGTGGCAAGGATCGCAAGGGAGGCCGATGACCATTGCCCTATACGATGCGGCGGCGGTTCATCGCCTGCTCGATTACCCCGGATGCATCGCTGCGATGCGTGACGCAATGCGCGCGCTCTCGCAAAGCGGTGACGCGCAGCCGCTGCGCCAGATCCTTCGCATTTCGGACCAGATGCTGTTCGGACTGATGCCAGGCAGTTTGCGCACGATCGACAGTTTCGGTGCGAAGCTGGTCAGCGTCGCGGGTGATCCGGCGCGGCCGGGACGATCGCGACATCGTGGTGTCGTCGCGCTGTTTTCGGGGGACCAGGGAAAGATCGAATGTGTCGCCGATGCCGAGGCGGTGACGGAAATCCGCACCGCCTGCGCCACGGCGGCGGCGACTGATGCGCTCGCCCGCGCCGACGCGGAGACGCTGGCCGTGTTCGGCACCGGCACCCAGGCCGATGCGCACGTCAGGGCGCTGGGCCAAGTGCGCAACTTTCGGCGGGTTCTGATCTGGGGCCGATCGCCGGCCGCTGCCGAGGTGCTCGCGTCGCGGCTGTCGTCCGACCTGGGGCTGTCGATCGAAGCGGAGCCGGACGGACAGCGCGCGGCGCGCGCTGCGGATGTCATTTGCACGGTCAGCGGGTCGGTCGAACCGATCCTGTTCGGCAACTGGGTGCGCGCCGGTACGCACGTCAATCTTGTCGGTTCAAGCTATCTTGGTCCGGTCGAAGTGGACAGCGCACTGGTCGTCGCGGCGCGGTATATTGCGGACTATCGCCCAGGCGCGCTCGCACAAGCTTCGGAATTGCAGGCCGCGCAGGAGGCGGGGCTGCTGTCCGACGCGCATATCGCGGGCGAGATCGGCGAGGTGTTGGCCGGCACGATCGCCGGTCGCGAACGGGCTGATCAGATCACGCTCTACAAGTCGCTCGGCCATGTCGTGCAGGATCTGGCGGCGGTGGCGTATCTGCATGGACAGAGCTTGAAGCTCGCGGGTGACGCGCGTTGAGCAACCGCAAATTTTGCAGGCAATGATGGCGAACGCATACGATCTTTCCCTAAACGCGTTCACGAACGCCGCGCAGCGCATCCGGGGACTGGCGATCCGCACGCCGCTGCTGCGGCTGCAGGTGGACAGCCAGCATCCGATCTATCTGAAGCTTGAAAGCCTGCAACCCATCGGGTCGTTCAAGATTCGGTGTGCCGCGAACGCCCTGCTGGCTCGCCGGCACGCGGTCCAAGGCCTAGTCTCGACGGCGAGCGCCGGCAATTTTGCACAGGGTCTGGCTTATGCGGGCCGCCAGCTTGGCATTGCAATCCGCACCTTCGTTCCGGAAACGGCAGCCGGCAGCAAGCTGGACGCGCTTGAGCGGCTCGGCGCGACGGTCAAGCGCATTCCGTACGCCGAATGGTGGGCGATGCTGGCGCAGCCGCCGGCCGACCCATCTTTCATCCATCCCGCCGCCGCGCCCGAGGTGCTTGCCGGCAACGGCACAATCGGCCTGGAAATCCTGGAAGACTTGCCGGAGGTCGAGACGGTACTGGCCCCCTATGGCGGGGGCGGGCTTTCCGTGGGGATCGCCGCAGCGCTGCGGGCCGCCGGTTCGAGAGCGAGCACGATCGCCAGCGAGAGCGAAGCCGGTGCGCCGCTGCTTGCCGCCTTCGAAGCCGGCGAGCCAGTGCGGATCGACTTCAATGACACCACCTTCGTTACCGGCATGGGCGGCCCAGAAGTGCTACCCGTCATGTGGCCGCTCGCCTGCGACTATATGGCCGGTTCGCAACAGGTCACGTTACGGCAGGTAGCTGATGCGATCGACCTGCTGGCCCGGCGCCATCACATCATCGTCGAGGGTGCAGGCGCTGCGCCCGTCGCTGCGGCGATCGCGACCCCCCGCGAAGGCGCGACCGTTTGCGTCCTATCGGGCGGCCATCTAGACCCCCAGCATCTGACGACGATTCTACAG
>JASBTC010000419.1 GCA_030148625.1 Sphingobium sp.
ACCGGCCTGGGGCTCAGCCAGATCTTCGGATTCGTCCGTCAATCGGGTGGCGAGATCGCGATCGCTTCGACCCCGGGGACCGGAACCACCGTCTCGCTCTATCTGCCGCGCCACCATGTCTACGCGACCGACCTGCCCGAAGCCGAGGAAACGCCCGCCGCCGCGGACAGTCGGCCGCTCGCGTCCCACCATGTCGCACTGGTCGTCGAGGACGACCCGCGCGTGCTGATCGCCACGGTCGGCGCACTGGAGGAACTGGGCTTCGAGACGCTACGCGCGACGAGCGGCGAAGAAGCGAAGGCATTGCTGGCGTCGAACGCACGAATCGACATCGTCGTCACCGACGTGGTCATGCCCGGCATGACCGGGCCCGAACTCATCGCCGAAATCGGCCCGCTCTATCCCGAACTCGCTGTATTGTTCGTCACCGGCTATGCCGATGTCGACGATGCCGCGGCGTTTTGCGGACATGCGGTGTTGCGCAAGCCCTATACGATCGGCGCGCTTAAGGCGGCCGTCGAAGCCGCGCTCAGCGGATCGCCCCGCGCGCCAGCAGCCGAGGCAGCAGAGTAAGCGCGCCGAGGATCGGAAAACGCCGTTGCCAGGGCCGGATCTCGATCCGCGTGCCGGCGTGGCGATTCACCTTCCAGGCAAGATAGTCGATCCCACCCGCAAAGGTCAGGCTCGCCTTGGCCAGCCTGACGAGCGTCAGCAGCTTGCCGTTGCGGCGAAGCTGCCGCCACCTGCGCTCCAGCCCATCCTCTGGCGGGATTGCGATCACCGCACCGAAGCGCCGGTAGCGATCCGGATCGAAATCGACGATCGATCCCGGCCGTTCGCCACGCTCGGCGCGCAGCTCGGCGCCATAGGTCAGGCTGAAACCGCGCCGCCAGCGATCGAGCGGATCGGGATCGACGCCGCCCGGCGTCAGCGAAAGCAGCGTCCGGGGCGCGCGCGCGATCGCTGCAACGACACGCGACCGCGCTTCGGAATCGGCCATCCAGACCAGCCGCGACGGTTGCGCGAAGCGCGCCCAGACCGAAACCGTGCTGGCATCCGGCCCGCACAGCGCGTCGAAATCGGCCTCGCTCAGCACCGCATATTTGGCCGCGAGCCCATCATGTTCGAACGGAAAGACGTTGGGCGGGACGAGCCGGTTCGCGGTCGCGAGCCAGCGCCGTCCATAAGCGGCACGATAGTCGGAGACGATCAGATAGAAATCGAGCATCTGCCCGTCGAGTTCGGACGTGCGCAGGCACGAACCGTAGAACAGCACGGCGCGCGCGGCGCCCGGATAACGCGCCGCCACCGCAGTGGCCATCGCCGCGACGCGCGGATCGACGGGCACGGCAAGCTCGGCCTCGATCAATTGGGAGAGATCGGTCACGCCGCCAGGCGGAGGAAGGGCACCGGAGGCGTGGAGGTGAGCACGATCGGATGATCGATCTCCGCACGGAACGTCTCGCCGTCCAGGATCACGCTCGATCCGACACCTTCGATCCGCACGATATCGCCGCGCTCGAAATGCACGCCGCTCATCGACTGGCGACCCAGCCGGCCGGAGATCGCCGCAAAAAAGGCGCGTGCCAGTGCAGGCACGCCCACATCGACCGCCATGAACTTCATCCGCCCAGGCTGGGCGGCCGCGCCGTCGGTGCGGCTGGCGAGCAGCATCTTTTCGAGCGTGGTCACGATCAGCAGCGAGAAACGCCCCTGGAACTGCCCGTCGCGGACCAGCGACACGCGCACCGGATTGGGACGCGGCGGCAGGAAGCGCGTGCGGATGCCGAACAGCATCGACACCAGAACCGCAAAGGCCGTCAGCACGTGACTCACCCCATTGGGCAGACCCAGCGGATAGATTTTATGCCGGCAATAGAGGATCGTATCGGCAAGGCCCGCGCCACCGAGGAACATGCCGAGCGTCGGGCGGCTGCCCGCATGACCGTCCGACAGCGCGATCAGCTCGCGCGCTACGATATGATCGGACAGGTCGGACTTGGAGAGCTCGACGACGCGCTCGAGCGCATGCAGCGGATCGCCCACCGCGCCCAGGTCGAGCGCGATCAGATTGGTCTTGCCATTGGGCAGCACCGCGACGGGCGGCGGCGTGTCGCCGAAATGCCCGCCGTGATAGAGCTCGGTCAGCGCCGCCTGGACGGTGCCGTCACCGCCATTGATGACGAGAATCTTGGGCTTCACCCGCGCGATCGAACGCAGCGCATCGCCGATCTGGCTGACATGCTCGACTTCGTAATGGAAGATGTCCGGCCGGCCCGCACAATAGCTCCTGACACGCGGCAGCAACGCGCGGTTGCCCGTCGAGCGCGGATTGGAGAGGAGCGCGACGCAGGCCATGATGCTCCTATGCCGCGATCGGCCGGAAAGAGAGGCCCTGCACGTAACGCAGGGTGACGGGAACGACCTGGGTGCCGCCGCCGACGTTGAAGGCCACCCGGGCCAGACTCGGCTTGCGCTTGGCCAGCAGGTCCATCAGCGACATGTCGGGATTGCCGGAGAAACCGCCGCCATCGCCGCGATCCGACTTGCCGTCGCCATTGACGTCGTGGCGCACCGAAATGGCGTAACGCCCTTCCTTGGGCACAGGCACGCAGATATCCATCGACGACGCGCGCGCCGGCACGTCGATGCGCTGGAGATACGCCTTCTTCTCGAGGAAAGTGGCGGGATTGCTCGCATAAAGCTGCACACGCACCGTACCGGTGCGCGCCTTCAATCCGCTTACCCGTGCGATCACGGCCGGGCCGTTTCCGGCACAGGCGGCCGCGAACGGGCCGATAGGCGCCGCCATTGCAGGCATGGCGAACGGCAATGTGGCCGTGCCGAGAGCCAGGGCGATGACGGCTGAAACTTTGAACATGACCTCGTTACTCCTGGAAGCTATACCCACACCGCACGGGTGTGGCTGGTCCGGTCTAGCCCCTGTTACGATCACAAGATCGGCTGCGTTTGCGGCCAAATCATGGTCACGAGGCGTCTGAAATCTGAAAATGCTCACCTCGACCGATCGTTACCTCGCCAAGCTGATCGCGCTGCCCCTGTTCGGGACGCTGGTGATCGCCGCCATGCTGCTCGTGCTGGACAAGATGCTGCGCCTGTTCGACTTCGTCGCGTCGGAGGGCGGGCCGGTCAGCGTGGTCTGGCAGATGCTGGCGAATCTGATTCCCGAATATCTCTCGCTCGGCATTCCGATCGGACTGATGCTCGGCATCCTGCTCGCCTTCCGCAAGATCGCGACGAGTTCCGAGCTCGACGTGTTCCGCGCGGTGGGCATGAGTTATGGCCGGCTGCTGCGTGTGCCCTATATGTACGCGATCGGGCTCGCGCTCGTGAATCTCGCGATCGTCGGCTATATCCAGCCCTATGCGCGCTACGCCTATGAAGGGCTGCGCTTCGAGCTGCGTTCGGGTGCGCTCGGCGCCTCGATCAAGGTCGGCGAGTTCACCAAATTGGGCGGACGACTGACACTCCGCATCGAGGAAAGCCGCAACGAGGGCCGCAATCTCTCCGGCATCTTCGTCCGGGCCCAGAGCCGCAACGGCCAATCGGTGACCGCCACCGCCAAGGCCGGCCAGTTCATGGCGACCGACGATCCGGACACGATCATCCTGCGCCTGACCCAGGGCGTGCTCGTCCATGACGCACCCAATTTCCGTACGCCGCGCGTATTGAGCTTCAGCGCGCACGACCTGCCGATCGACCTGCCCAAGATCGAATCCTTCCGCGGCCGCGGCGGTGCCGATCGCGAACTCACCATTCCCGAACTCGTCCAGGTGGGGCGCGATTCGCGCACGTCGGAGACGCTGCGCAACGAGACGCGCGCCAATTTCCATTTCCGGCTGGTCGAGGTGGCGATGATGTTGCTGCTGCCGCTGCTCGCCGTGGCGCTCGCGGTGCCGCCCAAGCGATCATCGTCGGCGCTTGGCGTCTTCCTGTCGATCGTGATGGTGGTGACCTATCACAAGGTCAACGAATATGCCGAAGGGATGGGCGCACTTGGCCGGATCGATCCGCTGATCGCGCTCTGGGTGCCCTTCCTGCTGTTCTCCGCGCTGATCGGCTGGATGTATCACGTCATCGCCCATGTCACGGGCGGGCAACCGATCGGCGCGCTCGAACGCGGCGCCGCCAAGCTCGGGGCCGCGATCAAGCGCCTGTTCCGCAACCGTCGGCGGGCGGAGACCTGATCCATGCAGACCCAGTTTTTCCCCTCGCGCACCGTGTCCGTCTATATGGGCCGGATGTTCCTGATCCGCAGCTTCGCGGTGCTCGCGGCGCTGGTGCTCGTCCTTCAGGCGCTCGACCTGCTCGGCGAATCGGGCAAGATCCTGGCGCATCCAGGCAATGGCAATGCGGAGCTGTGGACCTATGTCTCGCTGCGCGTGCCGCAGATCATCCAGCGCTTCCTGCCTTTCTCGGTGCTGCTCGGCACACTCATCACCCTCGCGACGCTCAATCAGAACAGCGAGGTCATCGCGATGAAGGCGGGTGGGCTTTCAGCACACCAGGTGCTGGCCCCGCTGATATTGGCGAGCGTGATGGTCGCCGCGATCACTTTCGTCTTCAACGATCGCATCGTTGCACGCGCGACGGCGACGCTCGATCGCTGGCAGGCGGTCGACTATGCGCCGCTGCCGCCCGACCGCGCACTCCAGGCCAATATCTGGGTGCGCGACGGCAACAATCTGATCCATGCCGGCGAGGTTCGCGGCCGCGGCAATGCCACCAGGCTGAGCGACGTCACCGTTTACGACCGAGAGAACGACGCCCTGCGCGAGATATTGAAGGCGCCCTCGGCGACTTTCACCGGCTCGGCCTGGCGGCTGGACAAGGCCGTGCGCTTCGACGTCCCGACCGGCGTCAACCGGCCTGTCGGAACGGTGACGCTTGGTGAAGGCATCCGTCCGGATCAGTTCGCGCTGTCGAGCGTCGATCCCGATGGCCTGTCCTTCCTCGCGCTGCGCAGCGCGATCGAGGACCTCGATTCCGCAGGCCGGCCGACCAAGGCGCTCAGCGCCAATCTCTGGCACAAGATCGCCGGCCCGATGTCCTCGATCCTCATGCCGCTGCTCGGCGCCGTCGCGGCGTTCGGCCTGGCGCGTTCAGGCCGGCTTTTCCTGCGCGCGGTGATCGGCATGGCACTGGGTTTTGCCTATTTCGTCGCCGACAATTTCGGGCTCGCCATGGGCAATCTCGGCGCCTATCCGCCCTTTCTGGCGGCCTGGGGTCCGTTCCTGCTCTTCTTCCTGATCGGTGAGACGGTGCTGATCCGCACCGAGGAATGACCTCCACGGCGCGTCCCTTTCTGCGCCGCAATTATGCCGCATTGACGCGGCAGAGCCTTGCATCTGATATGCGGGCGTGTGCGTTTCCGTACCGGCCCGGCACGACAAATCGAGGACGAACGCCGTGAAGATCTCAGACGCCGCCAAAACGGGGTTCTGGCAGAAGACCCATCATCTCGACCGCATGACGTTGCGCGAGCTGGTGGTCGCCTATTTCCAGTACCCGGCGATCATGCTGTATCTGGCCCTGGCCGTCGCGGCCGGCGCCGTCTGGGTGTGGCGCCCCGCGCCGCCGATCCAGACGCTCGCGTCGATCGCGCTTGCGGTGCTGGTCTTCCCGCTCGCCTGGTACGTGCTGCATCGCTGGGTGCTCCACAGCCAATGGATGTGGAAGCACAAATGGCTCGCCCCGACGTGGAAGCGCATCCATTACGACCATCATCAGGACCCCAATAATCTGGAAGTCCTGTTCGGTTCGCCGTTCAATGTCGTGCCCACCGTCGCGATCGCGACGATTCCGCTCGGCTATATGATCGGCGGCACGGGTGCGGCGGCAATCGCATTCGGCACCGGCATGGTCACGACCTGCGTCAACGAATTCTTCCACTGCATCCAGCACCTGTCCTACAAGCCGCGATATGCGTGGATCGCTATGATCAAGCAGCGGCACATGGCGCACCATTTCCACGACGAGTCCGGCAATTTCGGCATCACCAACTATTGGTGGGACCGGCTGTTCGGCACGCTCTACGAGCGGGTCAGCGAGCGCAAGAAGAGCCCGACCGTGTTCAACCTGGGCTACACCGCCGAAGTCGCGGAGCAATATCCCTATGTCGCCGACCTTTCGGGCGGTGTCGCGACCGGCCATCCGCGCCGCCGCGGCAAGGGCTGACCCAAACACAGCATGCCGGCGAAAGCCGGCATCTTCGATTCAAGCGCGTCGGCTTTCGCCCGCGTGACACTTGCGGCATGAGGCGCGCATGACCGATCCGATCACTGTCCGACCCGTCGAGACCAAGGCCGACCGCAAGGCGTTCGTCGACCTGCCCTTCCGCCTCTATGCGAACGACCCCAATTGGGTGCCGCCGCTCAAGGACGAAGTCCACGGCCTGATCACGCCGGCCAAGAACCCATGGTTCGGCCATGGCGAGGCGCAGCTTTTCCTTGCCGAACGCGGCGGCCGCGCCGTCGGCCGCATCTCCGCACATCTCGACCATCTCGCACTCACCCAGCCGGTCGAGCAGGGCATGGGGCCCGGCACCGGCAATTGGGGCATGATGGAGGCGGAGGACGAGGCCGTCTTTCAGGCGCTGATCGCGCGTGCCGAACAATGGTTGCGCGACAAGGGCATGCACCGATCGCTTGGCCCGCTCAGCCTGTCGATCTGGGATGAACCCGGCCTGCAGGTCAGCGGTTTCGATCATCCGCCGACGGTGATGATGGGTCACAACAGCCCGGCCTATCAGGCATGGGTCGAACGCGCGGGCTATGCCCATGCCAAGTCCCTCTACACCTATGATCTGGGGATCGTGGAGCCGTTTCCGCCGCTCATCCAGCGCATCGTGAGTTCGGGCGAGCGCAATCCGCGCATCCGCATCCGCAATGTCGACAAGAGCCGGTTCGATGCGGAGGCCGCGCTGATCCTCGGCATATTGAACGACGCCTGGTCGGACAATTGGGGTTTCGTGCCGCTCACCGACCCCGAAATCGCCTATGTCGGCAAGAAATTGAAGCCGATCGTGTTCGAGGATCTGATCCGCATTGCGGAGGTCGATGGAGAACCGGTGGCGTTCATGCTGGTGCTGCCCGATCTCAACGAGGCGCTGAAACCGCTTGGCGGATCCCTTCTGCCCTTTGGCTGGGCGAAGCTGCTCTGGTGGCTGCACAAACCAAAGGCGCGGACGATGCGCGTGCCGTTGATGGGCGTGATCAAGCAGCTCCAGTCCAGCCGGCTCGCCAGCCAACTCGCCTTCATGATGATCGAGTTCATCCGCCGCGACGCGATCGTCCATTATGGCTCGACCCGCGGCGAGATCGGATGGATCCTCGACGACAATCAGGGGATGCGCGCCATCGCCGATGCGATCGAGAGCAAGATCAACAAGGAATATGTGGTCTACGACAAGGCGCTCTGAGCGGAGATAAATTATGAACCTGCCGACCATCGAGACGCCGACGATCGCGATCGCCGGAAGCACGGAACGCTTCCCGGTCCGGCGCATCTTCTGTGTCGGACAGAATTACGCCGATCATGCGCGCGAAATGGGCTCGGATCCCGACCGGCAGAGCCCGTTCTTCTTCACCAAGCCCGCCGACGCCGTCGTCGCAGGCGGCGTCACCCTGCCCTTCCCCAGCCGGACCAGCGATCTTCATCACGAAGTGGAACTTGTCGTGGCGCTTGGCGGTGGTGGCTCGCACATCGATCCGGCGAATGCCGAACGACTGATCTTCGGACACGCGGTGGGCCTCGATCTCACGCGCCGCGATCTGCAGGGTGAGGCAAAGAAGGCCGGACGCCCCTGGGACATGGCAAAGGGATTCGATCACTCGGCGCCGATCGGCGCGCTTGCGCCTGGCGCGCCACCGCCAAGCGGCCGCATCGCGCTGACGATCGACGGCGACCTCCGTCAGGTGGGAGACCTGTCGCACATGATCTGGAGCGTCGCCGAGATCATTGCCGAACTATCGACCTATGTCGCGCTGGCCCCCGGCGACCTGATCTTCACCGGAACGCCCGCAGGCGTGGGTCCGATCCGCGCCGGCGAAACCGTCCATGGCGCGATCGAGGGGCTCGAACCGATCGAGATCCGTTTCGCCGCCTGAACGCGGCCGTCATTCCGATCTTCATTTTGTTTCGTTGCCGCATTGAAAGCGCAACATCACGGAGCGATAGTCACGCCGCCCAATGTACGGGCGAATCGTAACTCAAAGGATACCTCATGACCCGAATCGTCCCGCTCTCCCTGATCGGCGGACTGATGATGGCATCGCTCGCCGCCGGCCCGGCCGCCGCCCAATCGTGCGCCGGCAACCGCAACATGTGCGACGCGCTCAGTTCCCTCGAACAGGCGCGCGCATCGCTGCAGCGCGCCGATTCGAACAAGGGCGGCTATCGCGCCCAGGCGCTCCGGTCGATCGACCAGGCGATTCGGCAGGTCCGTGACGGCATCCGCCACAGCAGCGGCCGCCCCGGCTATCCCGACCGGCCCGGCTATCCCGATCGGCCCGGTTACCCCGATCGGCCCGAACGCCCCGAACGGCCGCGCTGAACGGTCGTCGGCACCGACATTCGAAGCCTATCGCGTGTCGGCCTGATCGGCGATATCCTGCGTGTTGCGGGGTTTCGCCGATGGAGGCCTTATGCTCACCAGACTGACCGTCGCCGCGTTGCTCGTGGCCGTTCCAGCCGCTGCGCTCGCGCATCACGGCTGGAGTTCCTATGACGATACCAAGGTCCTGACGATCAAGGCGCCGGTCAGCGCCGTCACATGGGGCAATCCCCATGGGGCGACGAAGGTCGTCTGGCAGAAAAGAACCTGGGACGTGGTTCTCGCACCCGTGGCGCGCATGGAAACGCGCGGGCTGACGCGCGAGATGCTGGCGCCCCGAAAAACGGTCACTCTGGTCGGCTATCCCCGCAAGGACGGGACGCCGGAGATGCGGATCGAGCGCGTCATCGTCGACGGCAAGACGGTCGAACTCCGCTGATCGAAGCATTCGCAACCGCGCTCGAAACCTCGCAGTTCGGCGGTTTCGCGCGCGGATCGGTCTGGGCCTACCCCGTCGCCAACCTCATCCACCTGCTTGGTCTCGTCTTGCTGCTGGGTGCGATCGGGGTGGTCGATCTCAGGATCGCCGGCGCCTTCCGGGCACTGCCGCTCGATCCACTGGTCCGCACGCTGACTCCGCTCGCCATCGGCGGACTGATCCTGCTCGCGCTGAGCGGCCCCGTCCTGTTCGCGGCGGATGCGACTGCGCTGATACGTTCGGACATTTTCTGGCGAAAGCTGACGCTGATCGGGATCGCGCTGCTGAACGCGCTCGCATTTCGCTGGGTCCGGCGCGGCAGGACGGGTGAGCCCGATATCGTCGAACGCGTGATGGCGATTGCGTCGATCCTGCTCTGGCTCACCGTCGCGGCCCTGGGCCGGATGATCGCCTATCGCTGATCGCGATGCGAAAATTCCTCGACCATCCAGTCGATGAAGACGCGCACCCGCGGCGAAAGCTGGCGATTGCGGGGGTAAAGTATCGAGATCGGCGCGGATGGCGGCGGGGTTTCGACGAGCAGCGGGACAAGCGTGCCGCGCGCAAGATCGGCCGCGGCATGGAAATGCGGCACCTGGAAGAGGCCCAGCCCGCGTTGCGCGGCAGCCAGATAGCTTTCGGTTCCCGTCACCGAAACCGTCGCGGGCATGTCCACTGTGCGGATCCCGCCTTCGACCTCGAATTCGAGCGGCCTCAGACTGCCCGTGCTCAGCGACCGCAGGCCGATCATGCGATGCCCGTCGAGCGCATCGATGCTCTGCGGGACACCGAATCGTTCGAGATAGGCAGGTGCGGCGCAGGTCAGCCGTTCGAGCATGGTCAGGCGACGACCGACCATGTCGCTGTCCGGCAGGTTGCCGTAACGCAGCACGCAATCGACGCCCTCGCGCACGACGTCGACCCACCGCTCGCCCTCGCTCATCGAGAATTCGATATCGGGATAACGCTCGAGAAAACCGGGCAATCCCGGCATCAGGAAATGACGCGCCAACGTGCCCTGCACCTCGATGCGCAGCAGCCCCTTGGGCTTCAGCCCCGCAAAGGCCCCCTCCGCATCCTCGATATCGGCGATCAGGCCCAGGCAGCGGCGATAATAGGCCTCACCGTCGAGCGTCGGGCTGACATGCCGTGTCGTGCGCTGAAGCAACCGGACGCCGAGCCGCGCTTCGAGTTCCTTCATCGCATCGGTCGCGGTCGATCGCGGCAAGCCGATATCCTGTGCGGCCAGGGTGAAGCTGCGTCGTTCGACGATCCGTGTGAAGAGGCGCATCGCGTCGAAGCGGTCCATTGTTCGTCCTGACCGAATAGAATTGCCGAATCATGGATGATTATCCGCACGTCGAAAAGCGCCATTTGATGTGCATCCGGATGACCGGACCGACGAAGGAGACCGAACATGACCATTCCATCCAGCCCCCACACCGCCCGCGTCGCACTCGTCACCGGTGCCTCGCGTGGTATCGGCGCCGCGATCGCCCAGCGCCTCGCCGATGACGGCTGCACCGTCATCATCAACTTCGCCGGCAACACCGCCGCCGCCGAAGCGCTGGTTCAGACGATCGAGGCCGCAGGCGGCCGTGCCATCACGGCCCAGGCCGACGTCTCGGACGCTGGCGCCGTCGCCCGCATGTTCGACGCGGCCGAGGCCGCATTCGGCGGCATCGACATACTCGTCAACAATGCCGGCATCATGCAGCTCGCGCCGATTGCGAACAGCGACGATGCGCTGTTCGACCGCCAGGTCGCGATCAATCTCAAGGGCAGCTTCAACACGCTGCGCGAAGCCGCCAAGCGGCTGCGCAACGGCGGCCGGATCGTCAATTTCTCGACCAGCGTCGTCGGGCTCAATCTGGAAAGCTATGGCGTCTACGCCGCGACCAAGGCGGCGGTCGAAACGCTGACGCGGATCCTGTCGAAGGAACTGCGCGGCCGCGCGATCACCGTCAACGCCGTCGCGCCAGGGCCCACCGCGACGGATCTGTTCCTCGACGGCAAATCACCCGAGTTGATCGAGCGCATGACGAAGATGAACCCGCTCGAACGCCTCGGCACGCCGGACGACATCGCAACCGCCGTCGCCTTCCTTATCGGCCCCGATGGCGGCTGGATCAACGGCCAGGTGCTGCGCGCCAATGGCGGCATGATCTGATGCCGGGCCAGGCCCCTTCAGTCCCTTCAAAATCCAGGAACGCGACAATGAACCAGGTCATCCTCATCACCGGCGCCTCCAGCGGCTTCGGCGCCCTCACCGCCCGTCATCTCGCCCGGGCCGGCCATATCGTCTACGCCTCGATGCGCGAGACCGAGGGCCGCAATGCCCCACAGGTTGCCGAGACGGCACGCTACGCCGCCGAGCACGGCGTCGACCTCCGCACCGTCGAGCTCGACGTCGCATCCGACATATCGGTCGAAGCGGGTATCGCCAGGATCATCGCGGAGGCCAGCCGGCTCGACGTCGTGATCCACAATGCCGGTCATATGTCCTTCGGCCCGGCCGAAGCCTTCACGCCCGAACAATTCGCCCAGCTCTACGACATCAACGTGCTGAGCACGCAGCGGGTCAACCGCGCCGTGCTGCCGCACATGCGCGAACGCCGCGACGGGCTGGTGCTGTGGATCTCCTCATCGAGCGCACGCGGCGGCACCCCACCCTATCTCTCCCCCTATTTCGCGGCCAAGGCGGCGATGGACTCGGTCGCGGTCTCCTATGCGGGCGAACTCGCCCGCTGGGGTATCGAGACATCGATCATCGTGCCCGGCGCCTTCACCAAGGGGACCAATCATTTCGCGCATTCGGGCAAGCCCGCCGATGAGGCCGTGGCCGCCGGTTATGCCGATGGACCGACCGCCGGCCTCCCCGATATCGCTTTGAAGGGTCTCGCCGCACTCGAACCGGCCGATGCCGATGTCGAGGAGGTCGCCCGCGAGATCGTCCGGATCGTCGGCATGGCGAAGGGCGCCCGCCCCTTCCGCGTCCATGTCGATCCGTCGCAGGACGGCGCGGAGATCGTCAACGCCATGGCCGATCGCGTCCGCGCCGAAATGCTCCGCCGCATCGGGCTCGCGGATATATTGCGGCCCGCCGCCTGAGGTCAGACGAATGCCCCGTCGGCCAGCGATCGGGCATGGTCGCGAATGCCGACGGGCCATTCGCCGGTCAACGCTTCGAATCTTGCGCGATCCGCGGCATAGAGCGCGCGGATCGCGTCCTCATATCCCGGACGGTCGCCCGCGATCGCGGTCATGAAATGATAGGCGGCATCCTTCGCCTGGCGCGCATCGGCGGGGCGCTTGCGCGCTTCGTCGACGAGCCGCCGGATCGTGGTCGATGCGCCGCCCGGCTGACTCCTCAGCCAATCCCAGTGGCGCGGCAACAAAGTGACCTCTCCGGCCGTCACGCCGAGCCTGGGCCGTCCGCGCCGCGGTCGAGCGGGCAAGGCCTCCCGCATATCGAGGTCGATCTGACGCCCGGTCTCGTCGTCGAACACCAGCAAAGGCCCCGCCGTGACGGGGTCCATCGTCCGAAGCGCCGCGCGAACCTCTTCGGGGGTGCCGGTCGCGATCCAGAGATCGCCGGCAAATGCAGTGCACGTGATATCCATGCATCGGATATATTATCGGGGTAAAATAGAGTCAATATTACCCGGGTATAATATCAGTCCTGCAAGACCGCCCAGGTCGGCGCGTGATCGCTGGCCTTTTCCCGCCCGCGATACGCCTTGTCGACATTGGCATCGGTCAGACGGTCGGCCGCCTGGGGGCTCAGCAACAGGTGATCGATGCGGAAGCCCGCATCGCGCTGCCAGGCACCCGCCTGATAGTCCCAGAAGGTCCAGATCGGGCCGACGGGATGCCGCGTGCGGATCGCGTCGGTCCAGCCCTGATGGCAAAGCGTGCGGAATGCCGCGCGGCTCTCCGGCTGCATCAGCGCATCGTCGGCCATTGCCCGCACCGAGAAGACGTCTTCGTCGGTCGGGATGACGTTGTAATCGCCCGCAAGCACCGCCGGCACTTCCTCCGCCAGAATCTCGCGGGCACGCTGCTGCAATCTGGTCATCCAGCGCAGCTTGTAATCGAATTTCGGGCCGGGCTGCGGATTGCCGTTGGGCAGATAGATCGATGCGACGCGCACGCCGAAGATATCCGCCTCGATATAGCGGCTATGCTCGTCCTCCGGCTCGCCCTCCAGCCCGCGCCGGATTTCGACCGGATCGGTGCCCCGCGCCAGGAGCGCGACGCCGTTGAAACCCTTTTGCCCGTGCCAGATCGCGCCATAGCCGGCGCCGCGCACGTCGCTTTCGGGAAAGGTCTCGTCCGAGGATTTGAGTTCCTGGAGACAGACCACGTCGGGCTTGGTCTCCTCGAGCCATTCGAGCAGACGCGGCAGCCGGGCCTTGATGCCGTTGACGTTGTAGGTGACGATCTTCATGCGCCCGGCCTAACCCAGCCGGCGCGATGATGCTAGATCAAGCTACGCGATCGGGGATCGTGCAGCTTGATCTAAATTTTTGATATCGCATCGCTTTATGCGGAAAACCGGTACCCACTTTTCCGGCGATGCTTTAGATCGAGAAGCTGGAGCCGCAGCCGCAGCCCGACGCCGCGTTCGGATTTGCGACCTTGAATGCCGAGCCGCCCAGCGATTCGACGAAATCGACCGCCGCACCGCGCACCAGGTCGAGGCTGATCGGATCGACCACCAGTTGCGCCCCGTCGCGAGTCACGCTGATATCGTCCGCATCCACGGTTTCAGCCAGGCCGAAGCGATATTGGAAGCCCGAACAGCCCCCTCCTTCGACGGCGAGACGCAGGATCGCCGGCTTGCCCTGGCGTGCAGCGATCGCCGCAACGCGTGCGGCAGCCGATTCGGTGAAATCGATGGGGTGCGGTTCGCTCATGGAACCGAGATAGGGAGGTGGGGGCCCTACGACAAGCGCGGGCCCCTCTCCTCTCCTATTCCTTGTCCGGACCGCCCATGGCGATCTGGGTGCCCGTGCGCTGCTGCATCGCGACGACATAGTCCGACGATTGCAGGAACGGCATGGGATTGACGGCGCGACCGTCGAGGCGAACTTCATAGTGGAGATGGCTGCCCGTGGAGCGGCCGGTCGAGCCCATCAGGCCGATGAGCTGGCCGCGCTTCACGCGGGCATTGGGCTGAACGATGATCGACGAGAGATGGCCGTAGCGGGTCTCGATGCCCTGGCCGTGCTCGATCTCGATGAAATTGCCATAGCCGCCCAGACGCTGGGCGCGGCCGACGACGCCGTCGGCGGTGGCATAGACCGGGGTACCGAGCGGACCGGGAATGTCGACGCCGGCATGCATGGCACGGCTGCCGCGGAACGGGTCGGACCGGAAACCGAAATTGCTGGTGAAGGCGAGCTGCGAAACCGGCTTTTGCGAGGGGACGGAAACGAAACCGGTGCCGGCGGTACCGACCTGGTCGAGCTTCTTCCACGACAGGAAAAGCGAACGGAACTGCGGATCGGCCTCGCGATCCTCCTTGGTGGCCTTTTCAAAAACGCCGCCAGTGGCGGCGGCGGCTTCGACGGTCTTGGGGGAAACCGCGGCCAGCACGGTCTCCGCGGGCGTATCCGCAGCCTGAGCGGGCGCGGCAGCCATCAAAGGCATCGCAACCAGCAGACCCATCGCCGATTTTTGAAGGAAAGCAGCACCGCTGCGGAACCCAAGTACAGAAATAACGTTGTTCAAAATCATACCCACGCTCTTTGTGCCCCCAAAGATCGACGGTCGAAACGCCGATAGCGACCAGCGTGTCTTGAACCCTAACTGCACCGGGATTTGCCCCGCCCGTTGTGCAAAGCCTGTGTGATGCAGAGCACAGCCGCCGACAAGTCAGCGATAATAGTCTTGCGTTAAACCGGCTGCCGACCGCGCCGAGTCGTTGAACGGAGGCTTAAGCGTGCCGCGGAAATGCCGGTTAACCAGCATCTTCCAGATTGCGGCCGGGCTCGAATCATCGTCACGACACGCCCAGGCGAACCATTTCGTGCCCGCGCGGACGTGGCGAATCTCGTCGACATAGATACGTTCCAGGATCCGCGCCGAGCGCTCATCGCCCGAATCGCGGAACCGCCTGACGGTTTCCGGAGTCACGTCCAGCCCGCGCGCTTCGAGCACCATCGGCACCACGGCCAGCCGCGCACGGACATCCTGCACCGTCCCCGCCGCCGCCTCCCACAGCCCGTCATGCGCCGGCATTGCGCCATAATGGCTACCCAGGCTGCGCAGCCGCCGGTCGAGCAGCGCGAAATGCATCGCTTCGTCGGCACCCACGCCCAGCCAGTCGTCGATGAAGACGCGCGGGAATTGCGCGCCGAACCGCCCCGCCATGTCGAAAGCGAGATCGATCGCGGCATATTCGATATGCGCCAGCGCATGCAGCATCGCGATCCGGCCGCGTTCCGACCCGCCACGCCCGCGCTTGGGCATGCGATTGGCGGGCAGGAGCGGCGGTTCCGCCGGACGCGACGGGCTGTCGGGCATCGCGATCCCGAATTCATGCTCGAGCCGCCCCAGCCGCCAGTCGCGGGCGACCTTGCGCGCGATCTTCACCTTGGCGGCCGGGTCCGCCGTCAGCAGGACCGCGCGGATCGCATCCGCGATGGACGTCATGCCGCTCAGAGCGCCTGCGCCGCCTTCAGCACGTCTTCGGCATGGCCGGCGACTTTCACCTTGCGCCAGATACGGGCGATCCTGCCGTCCTTGCCGATCAGGAAGGTCGCGCGATCGATGCCCATATATTTCCGCCCGTACAGGCTCTTCTCGATCCAGGTGCCGAACGCCTCGCACACCGAATCGTCGACATCGCTCGCCAGCGTCACCTTCAGCCCATATTTGTCGATGAACTTGGCATGCTTGGCGGGCTTGTCCTTCGAAACGCCGACAACCGCCGCACCCGCGGCCGCGAAATCGTCGATCAGCGCGGTGAAGGCCTGTGCTTCGGTGGTGCAGCCCGGCGTATCGTCCTTGGGGTAGAAATAGAGGACCAGCGGCTTGCCGCGCCATTCCGAAAGCGTCCGCGTCGCCCCATCGGTCATCGTCAGCGTCACATCGGGCGCCATATCGCCATCGTTCAGCATCATCGCATCTCCTCAGCCTCGGCAACCACATGTTGCCAGCATTGCCCGACAGTCTCGCGCGCCGCGCCATAGGCGGCCATCAGCGAGCCCCAATCCTCCATGCCGCAGGCGCGCGCCACCAGCCGCCGCGCTGTCTCCGACGGCTCGTCGCAGCCGGGCGAGACCAGCCGCAGCGTGACGAGCATCCGCGTCAGCAGCAACTGCGCCTCGGCCAGTCCCCCAGTCAGATAACCCGCCTCGGTCAGCGCGGCGATCGCATGGTCGAGCCGCGTGTCGAGGCCCTGGCCATGGCGGAGTTGCGCGACATGGACGCAGAATTCGAGATCGACCAGTCCGCCGTCGATCAACTTCACGTCCAGCGGCCCGGCGGCCGGCTTGTGCTTCGCCATTTCCCCGCGCATCGAAACGGCATCCGCCAGCAATTTGGCGCCATCGCGCGCACTGGTCAGGACCGATCGAATGACATCCTCGATCGCCGTTCGCGCGACTATCGATCCGAAGACGGGCCGAGCGCGGGTGAGCGCCATATGCTCCCAGGTCCAGGCACTCTCGCGCTGATATTTGGCAAAGCCGGCAAGCGACACCGCCAGCGGCCCCTGCGCGCCCGAGGGCCGGAGTCGCGTATCGACCTCGTAAAGCGGCCCCGATGCGGTCGGCACCGACAATGCGGCGCTGATGCGTTGGCACAGCCGATTATAATATTGCACGGCACCCAATGGTTTCGCGCCGATCGATTCCCCCGCATGATCGCCGGTGAAGACATAGACCAGGTCCAGATCGGAGGCATGGGTGAGCGCCCCGCCGCCCAGCCGGCCAAGCCCGATGATCACCAGCTCGCTGTCGGGCACCCTGCCATGCACGGTTTCGAATTCCGCAATGGTCGCGGCCGCCAGCGTTTCGATCGCGGCTTCGGCGACACGCGAATAGCCGTACCCGACCTCCACCGGATCGCCGGCGCCGGCGACGATCTGCGCGCCCAGCGCGAAACGGCGCTCATTGACCTTGCGCCGCACCGAATCGAGCAATTGCTGATAATCGGCACCGTATTCGCACCGGCCGAATTCGGCGGCCAGCCCCTCGACCGACGGCTGCGGTTCGAGCGCGGTCGCATCGATCAGCCCGTCGAGCAATTCGGGCCGCCGCCCGAGCAGATCGGCCAGCGTCGGGGCATGGCTCAATATCTCGCCGAGCAACCGCGCCAGCGCCGGCCGCGCACCGAGCAGTCGGAACAGGTTGATCGCGCTCGGCAGCCGCGCGATCATGTCGTCGAGCCGATTGAGCGCACCATTGGGATCCGGCGCGCCGCCGATCGCGGCAATCAATCCCGGCAGTACATTTTCGAGCGCCGCCCGCGCGGCATCGGTGCGCAACGCGCGAAGCGATCCATCGCGCCAACGCTCGATCCGCGCCAGTGCCGCTTTCGGATCGGCGAAACCGGCCGCTGCGAGTTGCCCGGTCAACCGGTCCGGATCGCGCGAGACCGTCGTTTCGGTATCCTCGGGCCCATCCAGGCCATCATAGATCCGCCCGACCGTTTCCACCGGTCCGTCGAGCAGGTCGATCAGCGCGGCGCCATCCGCCAGCCCGTGGAGCCGGGCGACGCCGTCGAGCGCCGCCGGATCGCGCGGCAGGCTATGCGTCTGTTGATCGTCGACCATCTGCAGCCGATGCTCGATCGTGCGATAGAGGCGATAGGAATGCGCGAGGACATCCTCGACATCCGGCTCGATCCGCCCGGCGGCGGCGAGCGCCGCCAAGGCATCGAGCGTGGCGGGTGCACGCAAGGCTTCGTCGCGCCCGCCATAGATCAGCTGATGGATCTGCGCGAAGAACTCGACCTCGCGAATGCCGCCGCGTCCGCGCTTGAGGTCATAGCCCGGCCCGAATTTCTGCCCTTGAGCATGATGGTCGCGAATCTGGCGCGAAATCCCCCTGATCTCCGCGATCGCGCCGTAATCCAGGCCACGCCGCCATACGAAGGGGCGGATCGCGGTCAGGAAGGACTCGCCCAGTCCGACATCCCCCGCCGCGGCGCGCGCACGGATGAACGCCGCGCGCTCCCATGGTCGCGCGCTCGATTCATAATGGGAAATGGCGGCATTGACGGGCAATGCGAGCGGGGTCGCTTCAGGTGACGGACGCAATCTGAGATCGACCCGAAACACATAGCCGTCACCATCGCGCGCCTGCAGCAATTCGACGACGCGGCGCGCGATCCGCACGGCCGCCTCGACCGGTTCCTCCCGCGCGCGACGCGGCAATGTCTCGGGATCGAAGATCAGGATGGGATCAATGTCGGAGGAGTAATTGAGCTCGCGGCTGCCATGCTTGCCGAGCGCAAGCGCCGCAAAGCCGCGTGACACCTCGCCCGGAGTTCGCTCCTCTATGGCCGCGGCGATTGCGCGATCGAGCGCACGATCCGCCAAGTCGGACAACGCGCGCGTCACCACTTCCATGCTCAGCAGGCCCGCAAGGTCCCCGATGGCGAGCACCAGCGCCAGCGCGGCCCGCTCGCGCCGCAATCCCGCCCCCACGCTCTCGGCATCGTCACCGCGTCGCATCGCCAAAGCCATCGCGCCATCGAGATCGCCGGCGGCCAGCAGGTCGGTCAGGTCCGCGTTGCGCTCGATCGCATGGCGCAGAAATGGGGCATGGCCCGCGGCGCGCTGCAGCGCGTCCGCAATCGCTTCCTTCGGGTTCATGCGCGCGCTTTAGCTGGGTGGCAGGGCGAAAGACAATCGGCTGCGCAACCTTGCTGGCTAAACCGCGTTGTCCGCTTATGGAATCGCGTGCGCCCCCGACAAATGCAAGCCGTGTCCGACAGGGACTGGTGGATATCCCCAAGCCCACCGACGGCGTCGGCAATGCGCTGCGCGCCGCATTTCGCGGACGGCTGAATCATATGCCGCCCGATATCGCCGAGTTGCTGGAAAAATTGCGTTAGCGCCGGCGAACACGGCAAGCACATTGTCACCCCGAACTTGTTTCAGGGTCCATATCGAAATCGGCGTTATGGTGCAGGTCGCAGCATCGATGCCGAAACACCTTCGGTATCACTAGAGCGGATTTGGATATCGGCATCCAATATCCGGCGAAAGCTGGAACGGCGCGGGGGAGCGATATCTCACCGATCCCGGCTGAGTTCGTCCACCTGCCCCATGATCGTCTCGAGCGCGGTGCGTCCGGTCTCGGCTTCATACTCGCTACGCGGGCCGAGCGAATTGTCGGTCATGATCTGTTCGAGCGCAACGCGGCCACGTGCCACCCGGCTCTTGATCGTGCCCACCGCGACCCCGCAGATTTCCGCAGCTTCCTCATATGCGAAGCCGCCGGCGCCGACCAGGATCAGCGCTTCGCGTTGCGGCTGGGGCAGCATCAGCAGCGCACGCTGCATGTCGGCAAGCTCGACATGGCGATCCTGGCTCGCCGGTGCCGCCAGGATGCGGTCGGCGGCAAGATCGTCCCATTCGCCCTTGAAGCGCGCGCGGCGCATCTGCGACAGATAGAGATTGCGCAGGATGATGAAGGTCCAGGCGCGCATGTTGGTCCCGGCCAGGAAGCGCTTGCGCGCCGCCCACGCCTTCATCAACGTCTCCTGGACCAGATCGTCCGCAAGGTCGGCATTGCCCGACAATGAGCGGCCAAAGGCGCGCAGATGCGGGAT
>JASBTC010000445.1 GCA_030148625.1 Sphingobium sp.
GGAATAGCGGGAAGGGCTCGAAACGATGAACTGGGCATAGGTGGCCGGATCCTTGCCTGGCTTGAGCCAAAGGTTCGGATTCGACCACGTGATCGTGATCCGGCTTTCGGCTTGTGGATCGATGCGGAGCAGCTTTCCCGCGGGCTCCTGCGGCCACCGCTGCGAGATCGACGTGTTCCACTTGGCGCTTTCCGAATAGACCGTTCCCCCTTCCGTAAACATAATATCGAATTCGAGCGCGCCGCCGAATTCGTTGAGTGGGCCGTAATGGTGGCACTCATACATGGTTTTGGGCCAATCCGGCTTCGGCGGTTCGTCGGCACTGGCCGGAACGCCGATGGCCGTGGCGGCGATGAGTGCGTAGGCTACAATGCTTTCAATCATCGGCACGTGGCGCCCCTTCTTTCAGCCATTTTTGCGGGAAGGGCGAGATCTGCGCAATGCGTATCGCATCCGTATCGGAGTGATCGGGGCCCAGCATCGTCATGCCGCAATTCCGATGGCGGGTGCAAAAAAACCTCAATTCACAGACGAACACGCGGTTAACTGCGCGAAGGAGAGTCGACGGCTTTTGTACCCATCATCCCCAATTCGACCGAAGTCAAAACCGCACAAATCCCCAGAAACGCCCGTATCCCGGGCGTAATATACTTCTCCCGATGCGACAGGATGAAGAACCGCCGCCGCAGATCCAGATCCGGTACATCCAGCCGAACCACCCGTCCCAGCTCAAGCGCCCCGCGCACCGCCAGATGCGAGACGCAGCCGATCAGCGCGCTCACCGCGACCGTCTCGACGATCGCCTCGCCCTGCTGAAGCTCCAGGCCGATCCGCCAGCGGTCGCTATACGGATGCATGGCGCGGTCGAGCGTCTGGCGCGTGCCCGATCCCTTTTCGCGGACGACCCAGCGTTCCGCCAGCAGCGCCTCGATCGGCGTGGGGTCTTGCGTGGCGAGCGGGTGGGACGGATTGCAGATCAGCACCAGTTCGTCGCCGAGCCATTCGGTCATCGACAGATCCGGGTGCGCCAGCTCGCCTTCGATCAATCCCAGGTCGAGCGAGAAGTCGGCGACTTTGGCCGCGATCGCCGCGGTGTTGCCGATCTCCAGCGTCAGCGGCGCTTCGGGATATTGGCGCGAATAAAGGTCCATCAACAGCGGCGCGACATGATTGCCGATCGTCTGCGTCGCCCCCAGCCTGAAGGATCCGGGCCCTAGCCGCCCGCTCAGCAGCGCATCGATCTCCTCGGCCCGGTCGAGCAGGTCGCGCGCGGCGGACAGCAGCGATCGGCCCGTTTCGTTGATCCTCAGCCGCTTGCCCGCCCGATCGAACAGCGGCTTGTCATATCGCCGTTCGAGTTCGAGCAGCGCCGCGCTCGCGGCCGATTGCGACATCGACAGTTCGGCCGCAGCGGCCGAGATGCTCTCCAGCCGGGCCGTCGCGGTGAAGATCTGGAGGTGGCGCAGGCTGAAACGCATACCCGGTTTATCGATGATCGATAGCAATATTACCAGTTTTTTCGATTTTCCGGAATGGCGTAGGCCGATGCCTCATCAGGAGCATCCGTCATGGCAAGCCTGCGCACAGAGACTATCCTCAGCGTCAACCACTGGAGCGATCGGCTCTTCAGCTTCAGGACGACGCGCGATCCGTCGTTCCGCTTCGAGAGCGGCCACTTCGTCATGCTCGGCATCGATCTCGGCGGAAAGCCGCTGCTGCGCGCGTTCAGCATCGCCAGCCCCAATCATAGCGAGGAACTGGAATTCCTGAGCATCAAAGTGCCCGACGGTCCCCTGACCTCGCGGCTCCAGCATATCGCGCCGGGCCAGGATCTGTTCGTCAGCAACAAGCCGGTCGGTACTTTGGTGGTCCGCGATCTCCGGCCCGGCCGCAACCTGTATCTGCTCGCCACCGGCACCGGCCTGGCGCCGTTCATGAGCATCATCCAGGATCCGGAAACCTATGAGAAGTTCGAGCGCGTCGTGCTCGTCCATGGCGTGCGCACCTGCCAGGAGCTGGCCTACGCGGATTTCATCGCCAACGAGCTGCCGCAAAACCCCTGGCTGGGCGAGGACGTCCGCGCGAAGCTGCTTTATTACCCCACGGTCACGCGCGAACCGTTCCGCAACATGGGGCGGATCACCCAGGCGCTGGAGACCGGCAAGCTGACCGACGATCTCGGCCTGCCCGCGCTCGATCCGGCGCTCGACCGCGCGATGATCTGCGGCAGCAATGCCATGCTGGGCGATCTGTCCGCGCTGCTCGACGCACGCGGCTTCGCGGTCTCTCCGGGCATTGGGGAGCTTGGCGACTATGTGATCGAGCGCGCGTTCGTCGAGCGATGAGCCGATCGCCGGGATGCGGATGTACCGGCATCCCAGCATAGGCAACGCCCGTCCGCGATCCCTTCACGCCTCGACTGGCCGAAAGGAAGGATGAGACATGACCCATGTCGTCACCGATGCGTGCATCCGATGCAAATATATGGATTGCGTCGAAGCCTGTCCGGTCGAGTGCTTCTATGAGGGCGAGACCATGCTGGTGATCGATCCGCGCGAATGCATCGATTGCGGGCTGTGCGTTCCGGAATGTCCGGCGGATGCCATCCTGCCGGATATAGACAAACACGCTGCCCCATGGCTGAAACTGAACGCGGCCTATTCGGCGCTCTGGCCGAATATCGCGCGCCGCAAAGCAGCGCCGGCGGATGCGGACGCCCATCGCGACGAGACGGGCAAGTTCGAGAAATATTTTTCAGAGAAGCCGGGTTCCACGACTTGAGATCAAGGCGCGGCTCGCCTGCCGCCCGTGCGCCGTTTTCAGTAATAGTGCGCCCAATTCGGATACAATTCAGGTAAACAATCGAAGGGTTTTCATACAGAAGGGTGCGCGTGAGACCGTCGGAATTCGCGGGAGAATCAGAATGCGTCTTTGGGCGGAGCGCGGAGTCATGCGGGGCGGGTTGATCGCCTGTACGCTGCTAGCAGTTGTCGCTGCTGGAATGACCAGCCCGTCATTTGCTGCCGCTCCCGCAAAAGCACCGGCTTCATATCCTCCCGCAGTCCAGAATCTGGTCAGGGAAAATGCTTCCATGTGCCGCCAGATGTCCCGACGAAGCGGCAAGTCAGGCGATATGGTTCGCAAGCTGGATATGAATGGCGACGGCCTGATGGACTATTTGGTGTTCAGCGGTTACTATATCTGCCCTGGCGCGCTTTCCGCATTTGGGCCCACCGCTGCTTCTGGTGTCCCGACATATCTCTTCCTGGGCCGAGCCAATGGCAAGATTCAGCAGGTGTGGACCGCCCCAAGCTGGGGGCCGAAAATCACCGGACGAGGGCGCCAAACCACCATCACTTTCCCGATGAGTGGATTCGTCTGCGGTGACAATCGCGGCAACAAGGTATCGGTGGCTGATCGGTATTCCTGTACTCTCGAACTACGTCCCGATGCTCAAGGGCGGTGGGGTCTGCGAGATCGCACCATGAAATGATTCTGCTCCTGCCGCATCCAGGCGGCTATAAGGGCGTGGCAAGCGAAGACACGTGCCCCCTTGATTTTGCACACGCCCCTCAATTCCAGTCCCGCGCCAGAAACCGCTCCCTCGCGCCGCCCAGAACCCGGATCGCGCGCTCGACATTGCGTTGCCTGGCCTCGTCCGATTTCAGATTGGCGAGATAGCGCAGGATCTCCTTCCTGAGGCTGGGCGAAAGACTTTCCCAGCGATCCCTGGCCACGGGATTCCCATCCAGCCCGAGCGCGAAGGCCGGCAGCATCTCATGCTGCGGACCGCGCCTATAGGCAGGATCGAAAACGACGGAGACCTCGACCGTGTCGCCCAGATCCGTACCCGATGCCTTGCGCACCGTGCCGTCCAGATAGAGATAGAAACCTCCGTCGCCCACCGGCATCATGTTGATCTGCGAGGCGGGATCGGGCTGGCCGTTCACCTGCACCAGAACGGGCATGGGCCGCTTCCAATCGCCCTTGATCCGCGCCGCACGCGCGGGGCTCACCATTACATAGGGATTGATTCCCCTCAGCTCGATCTTCGCTTTGAACTTCATCCGCAATGTACCGCACCGACGGGCAATCCATCATGGCTACAGGGTCCGGCCGGCCCAGGCGACAGGGATTTCAATATTCCCAAATGGCCGCTGCCACTGCCCCACAGTATTTTTTCTGGAAATTCGCTCCCGCTCAACGGAAACTGTGCGCTCGTGCATCGTCCCACTGAATCAGGAGCGGCGAAGCGGGTGATGTGAGCAGCGACAGGCAGGCACGGATCATGGCTTGGGTGGGGAGCGAGATCCTTCCCCACGAGGCGGACGTGCGCGCCTGGCTGCGGCGCACGCTCGACCCTGACGATCTCGAGGATGTGATCCAGGAGGCCTATGCCCAGATCGCGGGGCTCGCCGATATCGCGCATATCCGCTGCGGCCGCGCCTATTTCTTCACCGCCGCGCGCGCCTGCGTGCTGATGCGGCTGCGGCGCGCGCGCATCGTCCGGATCGAGACCGCGACCGAGATCGAGAGCCTGAACATATCGGAGGATGCTCCCTCGGCCGAACGCGTCGCGGCGGGCCGGCGCGAACTCGCGCGCGTTCAGCGGCTGATCGCCGGGCTGCCCGATCGCTGCCGTCGCATCTTCGAACTGCGCAAGATCGAGGGGCTGTCGCAGCGCGAGGTCGCGGCGCGGTTGGGGCTGGCGGAACACATTGTCGAGAATGACGTGGGCAAGGGATTGAAACTGATCCTGAGGGCGCTGGCCGAGGGCGAGGCGCAGGCGGAACAGGCTTTGGCGAAGATGGGAAATGATGGACGAGCGCGAAACAGCACAGGCGATTGAGGCGCACGCCGCCGAATGGGTCGCGCGCCTCGATCACAGCGACGATCCCGCCGCGCGTGCCCGGCTGGATGCGTGGCTGGCGGGCGATGTCCGCCGGCGCGGCGCCTTTTTCCGCGCACAGGCGGCCTATGCCATGCTCGATCGCGCCAGCGTGCTGCGCGGCGGCCTGGCCGAGGATGAACCCGCCGCCGACAATGATGCCGGGATCCCGCCCGAAGATGCCGATGCGGAGCGCGGGCCGTCGCGCCGCCGCATGCTGTGGGGCAGTGGGGTCGCCGCCGCTGGGCTTGCCGCATCGGGCATTGGGTGGATGTTCAGGGACAGCGGGCAACAGCATATCGAAACCGCGGTCGGGGAGATCCGCTGCGTGCCGCTCGACGATGGTTCGCTCGCCGCGGTCAACACGCAGACCAGGCTCGCCGTCTCGCTGAAGCCCGAACTGCGCCGCATCGTCCTCGATAGCGGAGAGGCCTGGTTCCAGGTCGTCAAGGATCGCACCCGCCCCTTTGTGGTGGAGGCGGGCGACATCCGCGTGCGCGCGGTCGGCACCGCCTTTTCGGTGCGGCGCACCGATGAGGGGGCGGAAGTGCGGGTGACCGAGGGGGTGGTGGAGGTCTGGCAGGTCGGCGACGAGGGCAATGCCCGCCGCGTGTCCGCCGGTTCCGCCGCCACCGTCAACATGGCCGTCCAGGCCCCGCCCGTCGTGGCCGCGCGCGACGATATCGATCGCGCGCTCTCCTGGCGCACGGGCCAGCTTATCCTCGATGGCGACAGCGTCGCGGAGGCGGCGGCCGAGTTCAATCGCTATAATCGCATACAGCTGCAGGTGACGGACGACGCGCTCGGCCGCGAGAAGATGATCGGGCGTTTCCGCACCAACGAGCCCGATGCCTTTGCCCGCGCCGTCGCCAGCCTGATGGGGGCGCGCGTGGAAACCGCGTCCGATCGCATCCTGCTGTCACGCGACTGAAATAAATTTGCCCGCCGCGAACGGAAGCGCGCGGCGGGCACATCGTTCCCACTGAAATCCGAACGCATTCGGATCCAGCAAGGGGGGAAGATATGGGATATAAGGGATATCGCGGCGCGCTCGCCGCATCGGTCGCCATCTGCGCGGTCGCGGCGGCGACGCCGGCCATGGCGCAGACGCGCAGCTTCAACGTGCCCGCGCAATCCGCTACCACCGCCATTCCCGAACTGGCGCGCCAGGCCGATGTCCAGATCCTGATCAGCGAAAGCGCGGCGCGCGACAAGCGCACCAATGCGGTGAAGGGCAAGCTCACCGCCGATCAGGCGGTGCGCCGGCTGATCGCGGGCACCGGGCTGCGCATCATGTCGAGTGACGGGCGCACCTATACGCTGGCGAATGTCGCGGGGCAGGGCGCGCCGGGAAACGCCGACCAGTCCGCCGACCGCGGGGAGGGCGCGGGGCCGGAGGGTGAGGAAGCGGCGGTCATCATCGTCACAGGCACCAATATCCGCGGCAGCGCGCCCGCCGGATCGCCGCTGATCCGCTATGATGCGGAGGAGATGCGCCGCACCGGCGCCGGCTCGGTCGACGATTTCCTGCGCAAGGTGCCGCAGAATTTCAGCGTGCTCGATACCAGCACTTATATCGGCGGCATCGCCAGCGGATCGATGGCCGCGGCGAATTTCACGCGCGGCGCGGCGGTCAGCCTGCGCGGCCTGGGGCCTGAGGGCACATTGGCACTGATCAACGGTCAGCGCCTGGCGCCCGCCGGCCTGCAAAGCGCCTATGCCGATATTTCGGTGATCCCGATGACCGCGATCGAGCGCGTCGAGATATTGGGCGACGGCGCCTCCGCCATCTATGGCTCCGATGCGATCGGTGGCGTCGTCAATTTCATCCTTCAGCAGAAACTGAACGGCGGCATCACCTCGCTCCGCTACGGCACCGCCACGCGCGGCGGCGGCGAGGAAATCCGCTTCTCCCAGGCCGTGGGCGTCACCGACGATCGCGGCCGCGTGATGATCGCTTATGAATTCTTCGATCAGAACCGGATCGAGGCGAGCGAACGCGGCTTCGTCGCGCAAAAGCAGGGCAGTCGCGTCGACCTGACGCCCGATCGCCAGCGCCACAGCGTGCTCGTGTCCTCCGCCTATCATCTGACGCCCACCACCGAAGTGTCGTTCGACGGCCTTTATTCGCGCCGCACCTACCGGCAGATCTATTATTCGCAATCGCTGCCCGAACAGGTCGACGACAGCGGCCAGGCGGCGACGACGCAGGCGAGCCTGGGGCTGGCGCAGGAGATTGGCGACTGGCGCGCGCGGCTGAACGGCACCTATTCCGGGTCGATCGTCCGCCGCGTGACGGTGCAGCCCAGCTTCACCACGCCCACCAACGGCTTCATCCGCTACAAATATCTCGATTTCGCCGTCGACGGTCCGCTTGCCGCTCTGCCCGGCGGCCCGCTGCTGCTGTCGGTCGGCGCATCCTATCGCAAGGAGGAATATCGGCCGACGGACGGCCGGACGATCGGCATGACGCTCTCCCGCAACGTCGAAAGCGCCTTTGCCGAATTGCGCGTTCCCGTGATCGGGCCGGAGAACGAACTGTCCTTCGCCAAATCGATCAACCTCTCGGCGGCGCTGCGCCACGATCGCTACAGCGGCATCGGCAACACGACCAATCCGAAGGTCGGGATCGAATGGAACGTCAATGATTGGCTGCGGCTGCGCGGCAGCTATGCCAAATCCTTCCGTGCGCCCTTGCTGTTCAATCTGGCGCCGGCGCTGCAATCGGCCTTCACTTATGATTTCCCCGATCCGGCATCGCCGACCGGCCTCACCAACACGCTGGTCGATTCATCCTCCTACAATCCCGATCTCAAGCCCGAACGCTCGCGTTCCTTCACGCTCGGCTTCGATGTGCAGCCGACGGGGCGTTACGGTCCGCGCCTCTCGGTCACCTATTTCGACGTCGATTTCCGCGATCGCATCACCACGCCGCCGCTCAGGGGCTCGATCTTCCTGATCCTCAGCCAGCGGGATTCGCTGTCGTCCTTCATGAATTTCTCGCCCACCCAGGCCGATCTCGCGCCCTATTTCGCGAGCCCCTATTTTTACGATCTCGCCGGCCGCGGCCCCGGCGACGTCAAGGTCATATTCGATTTCCGCCCGCAGAATCTGAAATCGCAGGTCTCGCGCGGGCTCGATATCGAAGGCAGCTATGCCTTCCCGCTGGGGCAGGGCACGCTGACCGCCGACGCGAACATCAACTATATGCTCGACCTGAAGGTACAGGCGACGCCGGACATGGCGGTTGCCGACCTGCTCGATCAGGTCAACGGTCCGCTCAGCTTCCGGGCGCGGGGTGGTCTCACCTGGTCGAACGACGATGTCGTCGCGTCGCTCAAGCTCAATCACGCGCGCGGCTATCGCAACATCACCGTCACGCCCAACGAAGCGGTCGACGCCTATACGACCGCCGATCTGCATCTCTCCTGGAAACTCGCCGCGACGACGGTCGCGCTCGATATCGACAATCTGTTCGACGTGAAGCCGCCCGTCGTGCGCACCGATATTCCCGGCGCCTATAATCTGGGGTTCGATGCGGTGAACGCGTCGGCGCGCGGCCGCTATGTCGCGCTCAGCCTCACCCATCGCTGGTAACCGCCGGCGCATTTTCCCCACCCATTTCGCGCTCCGCGCTCAACAGAGGTGATCTCATGAAAATTGTCCGTCGGCCGTTCGCCGGCCTGTCCAGCCGCGTCTTCGCGCGGTCGATGCTCGGCTCCGCCCTGGTCGCAGCCCTTGCGGTGGTGCCGGCGGGGGCGAAGCCCGCCGAAACCGCTGCCGCCCCGAAACCCGTCGTGACGCTGCGCGACATCTTCGCGATGCAGGGGATGGGAACCATGGTGACGGGCGGGGACGGCAGCTTCGCCTATGCCCGCGAACGGCCGGCCGATGCGGGCGGCAATTTCGGCGGCGGGCGCCTGCTGAGCGGAGAGGTGGGCGGGGATCTGGTCCTTGTCGAGCGATCGGCCAGGGGGCACACCACCCGCGTCGTCGCCCCCGCATCGGCGGATGCGACCTTCCTGCCCATCGCCTTTTCGCCCGGCGGGCGGCGCCTGCTCCTGCTCAGGGCGGCGCAGACGGGCACCCAGGTCGGCGTCTACGACCGCACCACCGGAACCCTGCGTTTCTTCGATGCCGCCCCCAGCATCACGTTCGATCCGACCCGGCGATTGACCGGCACCGATCAGACAAACCTCGTCTGGATCGACGAGGATCGTTTCGCCTATGCGGCGCTGCCCAGGGGCGAACAGCCGTCCTTCTCCAATCTGCGCTGGGACAATCAGGCGCGCCTTGCGGCGGGCCGGGAAGCGAGCTGGGCGGGCCGGCAGCCGTCGTTCCGGATGATGGTGTCGGGCGGCGAACCGGCGCCGCGGGCGGGCATGCTGATCCTGGCCGATGCGGCGAACGGCGCCAGCCGGGAACTGGGCCAGGGCCTGTTCTCCGATCTGGAGCGCTCGCCCGACGGGCGCTTCCTCGCCGCGAACCGCCTTTATGATTTCGTGCCACCGCCGGCCGAACAGCAGCTCAATTCGCTGTACGATGCCAGCCGCTCGTCGCGGCTCAGCCTGTTCGATCTGAGCGCGGGTACGCAGCTTTCATTCGGCCTGCACCGCGCCGTTCGCGGCACGCTCTCCTGGTCGCAGGCGGGGCAGCTCGCTTTCATCGAGCCCGATCCCGACAGCCGTGATCGCGCCGTCGTGCTCAATATCCTCGATCCCGTCACGCTTGCCGTCACGCCGCGCTCGCTCAAGGGGCTGGCGGTCGCCTCGGCGCGCCAATGGGGCGGTTTCCAATTGCCGCTGCGCCCGCTCTGGCTGGGCGGCACGATCGTCGTCATCGCCCGTCCGTCGGACCGCGAAACCGCCGGCTATTTCAAGCCCGTCGAGGTCGGCGGGCGCGGGGCGGGGGAGAAGAAGGCGGGCAAGGCCCCGTCGCCTTTCCTGGTTGCGGCAACGGGCGATCCGGTGCCGCTGGCCGCCGATCTCGGCGATCCCGCCACCACGCTCAGGATCGTGGGTGATCGCCTGCTGGCGATCACCGGCGGAGCGCTGCGCAGCTATGACGCGCAGGGCGGCACGCGAACCATCGCCACCTTGCCGGATGCGGCGCGTTTCGTCGAAACCGGCGCCGATCGGGCGGCGGCCGCCACACAGGCGCTGCTTTCGCTGGCCAGGCGCGACGGGACGCCCGAATTTGTGCGGATCGATCTGCGCAGCGGCCGCCTGGGCGATCGCATCGCGGTCCCCCGGGGTGAACAGGCGCTGGCCGCGAGTGCCGCCGCCATCGTCACGCGCAAGGACGATGCCGCCGGCTCCAGCGTCACCGTACGCGGCTTTGACGGGCGCGAGAGCCGGATCGAGACGCTGAACGCCTTTCTGGGCGGACGGACGATTCCGCGCTGGCGCCCCTTATCCTATCGCTCGTCGCAGGATGCGCGCGCATTGACGGGTTGCATGGTGCTGCCCCCCGATTATCGGCCGGGGCGGCGCTATCCGCTGATCGTCGAAGTCTATCCCGGCGTGCGCAACAGCGGCTGCGCCGATCCTGCTGTCGATCCGCACCCCTTTTCCGCATCGGCCATCGCGGCGATGAAGGGCGAATTGCTCGCCGCGCGGGGCTATATCGTCCTGCAGGCGAGCATGCCCGGCGATCTCCACCGGTCGGACGCGGGGCCGATCGACCTGATCGATGTGGCCGCCAAGGACGCCGCCGACGCCGCGATCGCGCAGGGTTTCGCCGATCCCAGGCGCATCGGCCTGAACGGCATGAGCCAGGGGGCGATCTGCGCGCTGTGGATCGCGACGAAACAGCCGATGTTCCGCGCCATCCTGGCCACCTATGGCTGGGTCGACAACTGGACGCATTATTTCGAGAACGGCGTCACCCGGATGTTCAACGCCGATTTCCCGCCCGTCGGCAGCGCCGAACGCTTCGAAATCCCCTTCGGCGATTTCGGCCTGGGCAAGACGCCCTTCGAGGATCCGCTGCGCTATATCCGGACGAGCCCGCTGGTCCACGCCCCCGCCATCACCGCGCCCGTCCTGCTGATGAACGGAGAGCTGGACGCGTTCGACAAGGCGCAGTTCGACATGATGTTCACCGCCCTGTTCCGCCTGAACAAGCGCGCCGACTACATCACCTATTGGGGCGAAGGCCATTCCCCCTCCAGCCCCGCCAATCTGCGCCACATGTGGGCCGCAACCCTCGCCTTCTACGACCGCTCCCTCGCCATCGCCCGCGACGATCGCGGCGATATCGTCTGGGACGGCGACGTCGCGAAGACGGCGGGCGCCGGCCGGACGAAGGACACTGAATGGTTCATGCGGCATGACGGGTTGGAGGATGTGCGCGGCGGTTGAAGGGGGCGTCGATATCGTGAGCCTGGCGAGGTTCGACGGGCTTCGCATAGCCCCGCAATACAAGGACCTGTTCGAACTCACGGACGGGTAGCCACCCCGGTCATTCCCGCGATGCATCCAGCGGCCGGAGCGTTCCAACCTTTCCTCCCTGCGCGCAGCGCGGGGAGGGGGACCGCCCCGGCATAAGCCGGGGTGGTGGAGGGGAAATCCGATGCGTCGTTCCGCCCGGAATCGATGGGAAATCAGTGGAACTGCGAGGCCATTCTCAAATTTCGGTGACAATCCACTAAACCCCGGCGAGAAAGTCGTCGGAAGCCCTGATCGCAGACTTGCGGATGAGCTGCGCTGTCATCGCGATTACCCAAGCCGCAGGCTTTCTTCTTGGGAGGCGCCTCTTATAATTCCAAGCCGGGGATATGGAATGACGGTTCATACGCGCGAGGAACTGGAGCGATCGAGCCGCATCGCGAGGCGGGCGTTCTCGCACGCCTTCATGTCGGACACGAAATGGCGCAAATTGTTCGCGGTGCTGGAAGACCGCGAGCTTGGGCTTTGCCAGATGCGCGTCAAGTTCATCGAGGGTCCGCAACCGCGGACGATGAGCCTGCCGACGATGGGGGCCGGGCATGCGCCGCATCCCTATATCGACACCTTCGAATTTGGCCCCGTCGAGTTCAGGGCGATCGAGTGGCTGGAGATACCGGCCGTCGTTCGCCTCCCGCGCCCTGACAACGTGCCCGCTCGGGAGATCAACCAAGACCTTGACCGCATAGAGGCGCGACTGACCTCGATCGGGCAATTTCCGATCCAGAGATGTGGTGAGAATCTGCGCGTGATCGGGTACAGCCGCTAACGGAATGCTCGCTTTCGACATGTCCACGTCATTCGAACCACCAGCCCACAGGCCCACAAACCGGATAGTCGGTAAGCACCCACTGGCGCGGGCGGATCGGCCCTAGCCTTCGTCGGCTCGGTCGTTCCCGGTCATCCAGGGAAATTCGACGAACGCCTCACGCCTCGCGGTCGCGGCGGTGTCATAGATGCCCCACACATGGATCGTCGCCCAATATTCCATGTGATGATCATATTCGGGCAGATCATCCACGCGGGGCTTGTCGAGCGAGCATTCGAACCGGCCATCCGGCCTTTGGTGGATGGTGATGCGGTAGCGGGCATCCGCGCCGGGGATATGTTCAACCGCCTTGCTCATGTCAGCCCTTGACCGGTCGCGGCTTTGCAGGCGGCAAGAGCTTCAGCAGCCAGCGCGTCCATTTCGGGCAGGTCGGAGGGTTCGGCCCATATCCGCAGGTCCGCGATCAGCGAGGGATGGTCGCAGAGCTGGGCGGCGCACCCTAACACAGCCTTTCTCGGCAATGGCAGAAAGCGTCACAGATCCTTATGACGGGCATGGGCCCCATGAACACCTTGGAGTGAGATAATATGCGGCGCTTTTGTTTCATCGCGGCGGTTGCCTTCGCCTTGTCGGTGAGCGGCTCGGCTCATGCCTGCATGATGAGCGAGAAAATCCAGCTGGACGATATCAAATATGCGGATGTGATTCTGGTTGGCCGAATCTCGAAATATGAAATCGTGCCCAATGAGGAATTTCGTCAAAGGATGCTGGCGAATCCCAAATTGTCACCGGAAATGCGTGAACATTATAAGGCGGGGAACGGTATTCCGAGCGACTATGCCCGCCTCGACCTGCAGGTCGAAGAGGTGCTGGCTGGCGAACCACGGATCGGTAGCCTGCCGAACAGTCTCAGCGTGACCTGGTACAACTCTACCTTTGCACACCCCAAGACTATGACCGCGGGGCCGTTTCTCATTGCGTTGCGCGATGCAAGCTCGCCGATACCGCCACTGCGCGGCCCCAGCGCCACCATCAAGTCCAACCGCGAACCGGGCTCGCTGACAATCCTCCAGGCACCTTGCTCGGACCCGTTCATGTTCGAGAGCTCGGGGCGCGAAGCACGCGCTATCCGCAAGATCCTGCGCAAACGCCGGGGATAGGTTGCGTCGAGCGGGTCGCTCACCCGATCAGCGGAAGAAACTCATCGTGTGCAACCGTGCATCTGGCATAATCGTCGATGATGTTGTCGAGGATTTCGTCCCCTCCCTCCAGAGCCAGCGCCTGATCCGATTGAGTGCCGAGCCCGTGCAGCATATGGCTTCGCGCAAACACAGTCCTATATCGCCATCGTGCAATGGGGAGTGGAGAATGGCCCGCAGAAACCAGTATCGGCTTTTCGAGACCAGGGCCGGCTTTGCAGCGATCGGCTGGAACGACACCGGCATCTCCAGCCTGCGCCTGCCTGCGCCGACCGCGCTTGAGACCGAGCGGGCGATGGCGCGGCGCATGCCCGGCGCGTCGCCCGGCGAACCGCCCGCCGATGTGCAGGCGGTTATCGACGCGGCCATTCGCTATTTTGCCGGAGAGCGCATCGATTTCTCGGGTGTGACGGTCGATCTCGGCGAACAGGAGCCTTTCTTCGCACGCGTCTACGATCATGTGCGCACGCTGGGCTGGGGTGAGACGACCACCTATGGCGCGGTCGCGCAGACGCTCGGCGCCGGCCCCGAATATGCGCGCGATGTGGGACAGGCGATGGCGAAGAATCCGGTTCCGCTGATCGTCCCCTGCCACCGCGTCACTGCCGCGGGCGGCAAGATCGGCGGCTTCTCCGCGCCCGGCGGCTCCATGTCGAAGGCGCGGATGCTCGAACTGGAAGGCGTGGCGACGGTCGCGCCGCTCCAGAGTCCGGCGCAGCAGGGCTTCGATTTTTAAGGCGGCTTCTTCTTCTCCGCATGCCGGCCCAGCGTCTTCCCAACAACTTCGGGATTACTTGCGCACACACCCCGCCACTCGATCGCTCCGTTCCGGACGCGATCCGCGTTGCGCCGGTTTCGCCTTTCCCACAGAGAAGGTTGAAAATAGGAGAGGCCCACATGCCGATGATTGAACGGGTTGCGGCCTACGCACTTGTCGCCGCCATGGCCATTGGCGCTCCGGCCAGTGCCGGCGAACCGCCGAAACCGGACTGGCCCAAGACCGTGTATGAGTGCAGCCATCGCGGCCCGCTTGATCAGCTCGGCGGTACGCTCGAATTCGATACCATATTCACCGAAGCGGGTGCTGTTCACGAGGAACGCGCCCGATGGGACATGGCGATCTCGGGGCAATGGCCACAGCAGCCCGCGGGAAAGCTGCTCCGCATCGATCCCAATGCCGAAAGCCGGATCGCAATCGCGTGGTCGAATCCGGGGCTTTGGTTCAAGCCCGGCAAGGATCCGGCCGATTATGCCCAGCTCACCGTCTCGAGCCCCTCC
>JASBTC010000376.1 GCA_030148625.1 Sphingobium sp.
CTGACGCAGACCACCTTGCCATAGCCGCGCGAGACCATGCCGGGCAGCAGTGCGTGGAGCAGCATCGCCTGCGTGAAGAAGTTCATCTCGAAGATGGCGCGGAAATGCGCGAATTCGGATTTGGCGAACTCGGCCCAGGGCGTCATCGGCGGACCGCCACCAGCATTGTTGGCCAGCAGGTCGATCTTGCCGTGCGCTTCATTGGCCTCCGCGACGAGCGCCTGGATGAACGCGGGTTCCATCACGCTGCCGAGATGGGTGGTGACCAGAACGCCGTGCGCACGAAGCGCCTCGGCGCTTTCCTCCAGCCGCCCCTCATCGACATCGTTCAATGCAAGCGCGCAGCCGCCCTTCGCCAGTTCCGCGGCGGTCGCCGCACCGATCCCACGGCCCGCGCCGGTGACCAGCGCGACACGTCCGGCAAAGCGGCTCATGCCGCCGCCTTTGCGCGCGGATCCGAGAACATCGGATTGGCCGCATTGTTGGTCCAGATCTGGTGGCGGGTGAAGCGCCAGTCCCCGGTCGCCCGGCTGAAAGTGAACAGATAGGTGCCTTCGTGCAGGCCGTGATGCCATGCGCCGTCTTCCTGGCCGACCAGCGCCATCTGATAATGGCACAGCGCCCAGGCGGACTGGTCGTCGTCGGCGATGCGGACGATCTGGGTGCCGATCAGGTGCCGGATCTCAAGCCCGACGATCTTCGACAGGTCGCGCGGCGGCGCCACGACGCCTTCGCGCCGCGGCAGCGCCGGCTTGGCATGAAGGCCGATCAGATTGTCGCGCCCCTTGACAGTCTCGTCCAGCGTGCCGGTCATCACGCGTTCGATATTCTCGTCGTACAGGCGTTCGAGGATGTCCCAACCGCGGCTGTCGCACGCGAACGCATATTCGTGGATCATCTCCTGGATACGCATCTTGTCCGACAGGAACTGGAGCTTCTCGTCGACCGTCGTGCGCGCACGCTCGATCGCCGGTGTCAGTTCGCGCCAGCAGCTATAGGCGTCGTAAAGCACTCGTCTCTCCTCATGTTCGGTATCAGATGGGTCCGCCGCGGCCTCCCGCGACGTTGATCAGTTCGCCGTTGATGAAGCCGGCATCGTCGCTGCACAGGAAAGCCGCGGTCGACGCGATCTCCTCTGGCTTGCCCAGCCGGCCGACGAGCGAGAGTTTCGACATGAAGGCGATCTCCTGTTCGGAGCGGTTGCGCTTCATCAGCGGCGTCAGGATCGGGCCGGGCGCGATACAGTTGGCGCGGATGCCCTCCGCCGCATGGTCGATTGCGAGCGAGCGGGTGAGCGCGATCACGCCGCCCTTCGCGGCGACATAAGCGGGATTGCGCCCCATGCCGGTGACGCCCGCGCCCGACGCGACATTGACGATCGATCCGCCGCCCGCCGCCGCGATCGCGGGAATGGCCGCGCGGCACATCAGGAAAGTGGAGGTCAGGTTGAGGCGGACCCAGAAGTCCCATTCCTCTTCGTCGAAATCGACGACGGTCTTGCCGGGACGGCTGCCGCCGACGACGTTGATCAGGAAATGAAGCCCGCCGAAGCGTTCCTGCGCAAGCGCCACCGCGCGTGCCACATCCGCGGCGCTCGTCGCGTCGGACACGAGGGTTTCGATTTCACCGGACGCATCCTGCACGGTTTCGGCGAGCCCGGCCTCGTCGAGATCGGTCGCGACGACCTTTGCGCCGCGTTCTGCGAACAGCCTCGCGGTCGCCTGGCCGATGCCCGCGCCGGCGCCCGTGATCAGCGCGACCTTGCCGGATAGCTGCATGCGATCTCCCTCGTCGGGAGCGCGACACCGGACGCACGAAATCGACGTGGCGAACGCGCCGCGCAGCTTTCGGCAGACCGGGAATCAGGCCCCTCATCCCTCGCGACTCTGCGGCCGCTAATATATCTATCTCTTATATGATAGATACTAAAAGGCAATCACCTTCTTTGGTGGCGCGTCCACATGACGAGCGCGGCGATGATCAATGCGCCGGCCGCGAAGAGGAAGGCGTTGTGGATGCCGACGACCGCGCGCAGCGGCGTCATCAGCAACGGGTTCACGAAGTCGGCGATGTAGAGCACCGTGAATTCCAGCCCCACTGCGCGGGCGCGCAGGTTCGGCGGGACGCGATTGAGCAGGATGCCGCTGATATGCGGCGGGATCATGCCCCCGCCGCCGCCCGACAGCGCTGCGCCGACCGCGAGCATCCAGATCTCGGTCGAGAAACCGATGACCGCGAGGCCGGAGGCCATCATAACGGTGAGCAGGATCTGCACCCCGCGCTCGCCCAGCCACGCATAGAAGCGGCCATAGCATCCGCCGAAGATACCGCCGGCGAGCACGCCCGTCGCGATCACCACCGACCGGATCAGCGGACTGTCGACACCGTCCTCGGCGAGCAGGAACGACAGCTGGATCGACGTCATGAAATAGCCGACGAACAGGAACATCGCGAGCGCGTAGATCGGCCACAGGCCGATGAGCGGCTTGAGCGAAACCCGTTCACCCTGCTTTACGGTGCGCGCCACGCCCCTCGGCAAGCCGCCGATGACGAGGAACAGAATGAAGAAGGCGAAGATGTAGAGCAGGAACGGCGCACGCCATCCCCCCGATTCAGCGAGCAGCCCCGACATAAGTAGGCCGCTGACCGCGAACACACCGGCGACCGCGCTTTGATAGCCGAGCAGCCTGGCGCGGGCGACGCCCTCGAACCAGGAACCGACGACCACGCCGATCGCGGTGCCGATCTGCGCGACGAAAAAGCCGAGCATGAAGCGCGACGCCAGCAACAGGCCCAGGCTTTCGATGAAATAGCCGCTGACGCCCATGATGCCGTAGCAGAGCAGCGCGCCGATCAGGACGGGCCGCGGCCCCCAGCGCTCGACCGAGAAGCCGCCCGCGATACCGCCGAAGATCACGCCGATCGCGGGCATGGTGAGGATCATCTGCGCGGCGAACGCCCCGCCCGTCCGCCCGCCGAAATGCTCCGCCATGGAGGGAAGGACGGGGCCGAGTGCTGCGAACATCAGCGCCATCAGCGGCGCACCGCCGACCAGAACCGCCCGGGACGCGCCGCCGCGCCATCCCACGGGAATACCGACAAAGGCCGGCTGCATGCGCCCGTCCATAGACTCTCCCTCTTTCTTTTATATCTTTGATATTATCTCGCTCTCCTGGAGATGGAAGCGCTAAAAGACGATCAGCGCGCGGCGGCGCGACGATATTCCAGCCTGGCGATGGCGCGGTTGTGGACTTCGTCGGGTCCGTCGGCGAGGCGCAGCGTCCGGGCGAGTGCATAAGCGGCGGCGAGCGGGAAATCGTCGCATACGCCCGCCCCGCCATGCGCCTGGATCGCGTCGTCGATCACCTTCAGCGCCAGACGCGGCCCCGCGACCTTGATCATCGCGATCTCGAGCTGGGCCACCTTGTTGCCGACCTTGTCCATCATGTCGGCCGCCTTCAGGCACAGCAGCCGCGTCATCTCGATCTCGGTCCGCGCCTCGGCCACGCGCTGCTCCCAGATCGAATGGTCGGCGATCCTTTTGCCGAACGCTTCGCGGCTGAGCAGCCGCGCGACCATCGCGTCGAGCGCCATCTCGGCAAGCCCGATCGCACGCATGCAATGATGGATCCGCCCCGGCCCAAGGCGTCCCTGCGCCACCTCGAAGCCCCGTCCTTCGCCCAGGACGATATTGGCGGCAGGCAGGTGGGCATTATCGAACGTCACCTCGCAATGGCCGTGCGGCGCATCGTCGAAGCCGAAGACCGGCAGCGAGCGGCCGATGGTCACGCCCGGCGTATCGACGGGCACCAGGATCTGGCTGTGTCGCGCATGGCGCTCGGCCTCGGGATCGCTCAGCCCCAGCACGATCATCAGCTTGCAACGCGGATCGCCGGCGCCGGAGATCCACCATTTGCGGCCGTTGATCACATAATCGTCGCCCTGCCGCTCGATCCGGGTCGCGATATTGGTCGCGTCCGAACTGGCGACACCCGGCTCGGTCATCGCAAAGGCGGATCGGATCCGGCCGTCGAGCAAAGGCTCCAGCCAGCGCGCTTTCTGTTCCGGCGTACCGTAGCGGTGGAGCACCTCCATATTGCCCGTGTCGGGGGCCGAGCAGTTGAATATCTCCGACGCCCAGGGAATCCGGCCCATCTCTTCCGCGCAGGACGCATATTCGAGATTGGTCAGCCCCGCGCCGCGATAATCGTCACTGTCATGCACGGCCGAAGGCGGCAGGAACAGGTTCCACAAACCCTCGGCGCGCGCCCGTTGCTTGAGTTCCTCGATCACCGGCAGCACGCGCCAACGCGTCAGCCCTTCGGCGAGTTCGGCATGATAGCGCGCCTGCGCGGGCACGACATGAGCCGCCATGAACGCGCGGACCCGATCGCGCCAATATGTCTGGCGCTCCGAATAGGTGAAATCCATCGGTCAGTTCCCCGTTCGCGTCTGTGCCAGGGCAAGCTCGGCGATCCGGTCGAGCTGTTCCGCCGCGGCGGCGGCCTGGGGTGACGACGCGGTGCCACGGATCATCCGCCCCTTGATGCCATGGATGATCGCCGCCAGCCGGAACAGGCTGAAGGCCAGGTGAAAATCGAGCCGTTCGATCCCGTCGCGCCCCGTCCGCCGGCAATAGGCCGCGACATAATCCTGCTCGCTCGGGATGTTGAGCGCCGGCAGGTCGAGGCCCGCCAGCCCGGTCGAGAAGCCTGGCGGCATACGATAGACCATCAGATGATAGGCGAAGTCGGCAAGCGGATGGCCGAGCGTCGAAAGCTCCCAGTCGAGCACCGCGACGACGCGCGGCTCGGTCGGGTGGAACAGCATGTTGTCGCAACGGAAATCGCCATGGACGATGCTGGTCTCGTCGCCGGGCGGGATGTTGGCCGGCAGCCATTCGATCAGCGCGTCCATGGCGGGCACGCGCCCGGCATCTTCATCCTCCAGATATTGGCGCGACCAGCGGCCGACCTGGCGCTCGAAATAATTGCCCGGCCGGCCGAAATCCGCGAGCCCGATCGCGGCGGGATCGATCGAATGGAGCTGCGCGATCGTCGCATTCATCGCGTCGAAATAGGCCGGCCGCTCCTCGCGCAACACATCGGGAAAGGCCGTGTCCCAGAAGTTCCGTCCCTGAACGAGTTCCATCACGTAGAAGGCGGTGCCGATCACGCCATCGTCCAGGCACAGCCCATAGGGACGCGGCACCGGAAAGCCGATGCCGTAAAGCGCCGAGATCACGCGGAACTCGCGATCGACGGCATGCGCGCCTTTCAACAGGATGCCGGGCGGCTTGCGGCGCAGCACATAGTCGCGACCGGGCGTGCGCAGGCGATAGGTAGGGTTGGACTGGCCGCCGGAGAATTGCTCGACGGCAAGCGGCCCGCCGAAATCGGCGACGTTCGCCGCCATCCAGCGCAGCAGGCCGGCCTCGTCGAAACGATGCGCATCGCGGACCGGGGCGAGCGTGTCAGCCATTGGCGGCGGCAGCCATCAATCCGGGAACGCGCGACAGCTCATAGAGCGACTGCTCCAGCCCGGTCGGCGGCACCATCTCCCCATTGCGATCGAGGATGCGATCCAAGCCGGCGAGCACGCGCTCCGGCGCATCCTCGCCCGCGCCGACATGGATACCGCGCGTCAGCGTGATGTGTGCCGCCTCGATGCTGCCCGCCCCCGCGCACAGGACGACGCCGCTCGGCGCATCGTCGCAGACCAGGGCGAGCATCGCGGGCGACACCGACGACGGATCGAGTGCCGCAAGCTGCGCCTCGTCCATGATATCCTCGGTCATGCGCGTCGCGGCGGAGGGCGCGAGGCAATTGACCCGGATGTCGTATTTGCGCCCCTCCTGTGAGAGCGTCTTCATCAGCCCGACCAGCCCCATCTTGGCCGCACCATATTGGGCCTGGCCGAAATTGGCGTAGAGCCCGGAGGACGATGTGGTCATCATGATGCGGCCGCGCTTCTGCGCGGTCATGATTCCCCACACCGCCTTGGTGCAGTTGACCGATCCCATCAGATGAACCTCGATCACGGTGCGGAAATCGAAGAGATCCTGCTTGGCGAAGGTGCGGTCGCGCAGGATGCCGGCATTGTTGACCAATATGTCGACGCTGCCCCAGGCCGACATGGCCTGATCGACCATCGCCTGAACCTGATCGACATCGGTCACGCTGGCGCCGTTGGCGATCGCCTCTCCACCCGCGCGGCGGATGTCCTCGACCACCGCCTCGGCCATCGTGCCGTCACCGCCGCTGCCGTCGCGCGCGCCGCCGAGATCGTTGACCAGGACCTTCGCGCCCCTTTTGCCGAGCAGCAGCGCATGGGCGCGGCCGAGCCCGCCGCCGGCACCGGTCACGATCGCCACGCGACCGCTCAGATCGATCGGCATCTTTCAAATCCTCCCAATATCTACAGGAAATCGGCCGGCACGGCGGCCACCAGGTCGCTGCGGGCGTCGACGGGCCGGAGCCAGGCGTCGATCCGCGGCATTTCGCGTTCGAAGAAATAGCGGCACGCCCACAGCTTGCCGCCCCTGAACGGCGCGTCGGAGGTCTCCACGCACAGCAGGGCGCGGTCGAGCCATAACCAGCCGGCGACGCCATGACCGAAGGCACGCAGCAGCACGGTCGCGCTCGACGCCATGACCGCCGGGTCGACGCCCTTCAGCCCCTCGACTGCTGCCGCGATCCGTTGCCACCAGGCGTCGAGATCAGCGGCGAGAGACGCCAGTTGCGGTCGAGCGGCGGCGCTCGCCACCGTCTCCGCAATCCGGTCACGCAGAAGACCCAGCGCCAGACCGTCGCGCAGCTTGCGACCGACGAGATCGAGCGCCTGGATGCCGGTGGTGCCTTCGTGGATCGGGTTCAGCCGATTGTCGCGCCAGAGTTGCTCGACGTCGAAGTCGCGGGTGTAGCCGTAACCGCCATGCACCTGGATCGCGATGTCGTTGGCGGCCAGGCCATATTCGGACGCCCATGTCTTCGCGATCGGGGTCAGCAGTCCCAGCAGCGCTTCGGCTTCCGGATCATGCTCGGCCTCGTCGACCAGCTTCGCGCAATAGAGCACGAGCGCCAGCGCGCCTTCGCCATAGCATTTGGCGGCAAGCAGCATGTCGCGCACATCGGGATGGCCGATGATCGGCTGCGACGGCCCCGGCCCGGCCCCCGGCGGCCGCCCCTGCGCGCGATCCCGCGCATAGGCCAGCGCGTGGCGATAGCCGCGATAGCCCAAAGCCGCCGCGCCGAGCGCAACGCCGATCCGTGCCTCGTTCATCATCTTGAACATCTGGGGCAGTCCGTGGCCCGGCTGGCCGACGATCCAGCCGATCGCCCCCTCGCGCTCGCCGAAATTGAGCAGGCAATTGGTCGTGCCGCGATAGCCCATTTTGTGATTGAGCCCCGCGACCGCGATGTCGTTGCGTTCGCCCGACGGCAGGATCTTCGGCACGACGAACAGCGACAGACCGCGCGTGCCCGCCTCGACATTGCCGTCGGCACCGACCGCCTTGGCCAGCACCAGATGGACGATATTCTCCGACAGGTCGTGATCGCCGCCGGAGATCCACATCTTGTTGCCGCTCAGCCGATAGCGATCGCCGAGTACGTCGCTGCCGTCGGCGATCGCCCGCGTCGCGACGTCGCCCAGGTTCGATCCCGCCTGCGGTTCGGACAGGCACATGGTGCCGAACCAGCGGCCGGCGATCTGCGGCAGCGCGAAATGTTCGATCTGCGCTTCGTTGGCGAAGGCGAGCAGAAGCCGCGCATTGGCGGTGGTGAGCATCGGATAGGCGGCGGTCGCGACATTGGCGGCGAGGAATTGCGCGAAGGACGCGTTGGCCAACAGACTGGGCAATCCCATGCCGCCGCGCTCAACGGGAAAGCTGGCAGAGAACAGGCCGAGTTCGGCATAGCTGCGCAGCGCGACACCGATCGCGGGCAGCGCGTGGACGCCGTCGCCATCCAGCCGTGGCTCGATACGGTCGGCATCCTTGTAATGGGTCAGGAAGGCATCGGCCGCCAGGCGCGTCGAAAGATCGAGGATCGCATCCGCACTCTCGCGATCGACCGCATCGGCAGCATGGCGCGCGATCACCCGATCGAGGCCGAGCCAGTCCCACAACAGGAAATCCAGTTCTTCGCGTACGATCAGAACGTCGCTCATCCCACTCCCGATCCGTTTATGCCCGTGTCCATTAAGGCCCCGACACCGTTGGCGTCGAATGTCGAAGGCCGATCGAAGGGATCGCAATTGGGCAATTGCGATCGAGCCGCACCACTCCGACCATCCATTGAGAAGAGGAGAGATGATGGGACTGCTCGACCCCGAAATGCACGCGATCCTCGATCGCCGCAATGCGCTGAACCTGCCCGGCTTTTCGAGCGGTTCGCCCGCCGACGCGCGGCGTAGCTTTGCCGATGGGCAGGCGGCGCTGCCGAAAGATCGTGGCGCCCCGGTGCGGACGATGCGCGACGGAACGATCGATGGACCCAATGGGCCGATCCGCGTGCGCCACTATGTCGCCGGCGAAAGTGCACATGGGCGCATCCTTTATCTCCACGGCGGCGGCTGGGTGTTCGGCACGCTCGACGGCTTCGATCCGGTCTGCAGGCAATTGGCGCAAGAGAGCGGCGCGGAAGTGGTGAGCGTCGATTATCGGCTGGCGCCCGAACATC
>JASBTC010000004.1 GCA_030148625.1 Sphingobium sp.
ACGTTGTTATAAATCAGTATCTTATGTTTTTCGTGTGAATCCCTCCTCCGCTACCATTTACATGGTCCTGATATCGCACCCTGTTAGCTCAGAAGCTCCTGCTCGATCATGCGTGCCACCTCCTCGATTTGTTCGGGTGGCCATCCGGGGATCTCCATGCCGAGGCGCAGGCCCATGCCGGAGAGGATCTCCTTGATCTCGTTGAGCGACTTGCGGCCGAAATTCGGCGTCCGCAGCATCTCCGCTTCGGTCTTCTGCACGAGATCGCCGATATAGATGATGTTATCGTTCTTGAGGCAGTTGGCCGAACGCACCGACAATTCCAGCTCGTCCACCTTCTTGAGCAGATAGCGGTTGATCCGATCGTTATCCTCTTCCGATGCAGCGGGGAGGGCGGCCGGCATCGACGCCTGCGCCATCCCCTCGTCGAAATGGATGAAGACCTGCAGCTGATCCTGAAGGATACGCGCGGCATAGCCGAGCGCATCCTCGGGATGGACGGTGCCGTCGGTTTCCACGCTCAGGGTGAGCTTGTCGTAATCCAGTTCCTGGCCGACACGCGTATTCTCGACCCGGTAGGTGACCTGACGCACGGGCGAGTAGAGCGCGTCGATCGGGATCAGCCCGACCGGCGCGTCGACCGGCCGGTTCGCAACCGCGGGCGCATAGCCCTTTCCGGTATCCGCGATGAGTTCCATCGTGAGCGAAGCGCCCTCGTCGAGCGTGCAAATCACAAGCTCGGGGTTCATGATCGTCACGCCATCGGCACCCCCGATCATATTTGCGGTCACCTGCCTTGGCCCCTTTGCCGAAAGCCGGAGCCGCTTGGGGCCGTCGCCATCCATGCGGATCGCGATCTGCTTCACGTTGAGCACGATATCCGTCACGTCCTCGCGCGCACCGGGGAGGCTCGTGAACTCGTGCAGCACGCCGTCGATGCGAATCGACGTGATCGCGGCGCCCTGGAGCGAGGAGAGCAGCACGCGGCGCAATGCGTTGCCGAGCGTCAGGCCGAAGCCGCGCTCCAGCGGTTCGGCGATGAAGGTCGCCTTGCGCCGGTCATTGGCCGCGTGCCTTGCCAGTTCGTCCGGTCTTTTGATTCCCTGCCAGTTGCGGGCGTTCACACGGCGGGCCAGTCCGCCTGTGCCGGCCGACACGGCGACCGGGACGCGTCGTGAGACCGGTTGCGATTGCTCGGTCATGACCTCGACCCGACCGTCCCTGCGCAAGGCGCCCACCGTATCGCGCAGGTGCCGGAAATTATCGGGTGCAGTGCCGGCAAGATAGGTCGTCGCATCGGTGATCAACTGGTCGAGCTCCGCGCCAATGGCGATGCGTTCCCGTGACGGAAGCGCGAGAATGCGTCCCGCATGACGATCGAGCTCTTCGCCGACACGGTCGAAGTCGTGCCAGAGCGGCAGGCGCCGCGTCACCGCGCTCACATATGCCTTCGCGACACGGGCGTTGCCCACAGCCTCGACCTGCGCGCCTGCTTCAAAGGCTTCCGCCCAGCCGAGCGCTTCCTCATCGACCAGGAAATCGCCGAAATCCGAAATCGAGGCGCCGATCAGCGCGCCGAGATCGTGTACATCTCCGTCCGCCTCGATCCGGGCGATCAAAGCCATGTCGCTCTGCGACAATATGACGGGTCCGGAAGCAATGCTCGCCATTCGTCAGCCCTCGTCGATCTCGAAAAATTCCGGCTGCGCGTTGTTCGACACCCGCCGTGCCTTTTGCCAGTGGATGAAGCGCAGCAGCATGCCTCTCATGCCCGATTTGGCGATGCCCTCGCGGCTGATGACCTCCGCCGTCGAAAAGAGCCGGATCTGCCCCTGACGCGCGGCGTCCCACTGGCAGTCCGCGGTGAAGTGCTGCTCGCAGTCGAGCACCGCATCCCGCTTTTCGAGCTCGCCGGGGCGAATGGTCCAATAGGCGGTGTCGGTCTGCGTCTTCTGGCGGATTTCGGGGGTGTAATCGGTACCCGATATCTTTCGGGCGTCGGATTTCTTGTTCGAGAATGCGAACTCGCCGACTTCCGCATCGAGGCCGACTTCCTTGAATCCGACCTTGATGCCGATCTTTGGATTGGCCTTGATCGTGCGCTCGCTGCTGCTTTCGGTGGTGCGTTCGATGTTGATATCCGGCGGGGCCGCCGCGGCCACGGACAGCGTGCCGCCGATCGTCCGGAATTGCAGATTCGCCTCGCGACACGCGACCTTATAGGGGGAGGGGGTGCCGTTCTGGTCGATGAAGGTGACCGGCGTTATCACCATCTTCAGTCCGACCGAAACGCCGTTTCCCCGGATTTCCGGGGTCAGGGCGAGCGTGATCGTGGTCTGGAGCCCCTCATTCCGGCTTCGAATGGGAAAATGCAGCGTCTGCCCCAACGCAACTCTGTCCACCGCCCACTCCCCGATTTCGCAAGCAAGATTCGGAGACGTAACAAATCCTCTACCGACGGCGAAGCGGGAATCATTCCACTTGCGGGGGCCAGGCGGACAGGCGCGATCCGGGGTGAAGCGGCCATCGGCGTTCCGAGACCATGGTTGCGGTAGCGCCATCCGTCGGCGGAAGTGTTAGGATGGCGAGCCGCGACGAATGGCGCATGGGCCGAAATGAGAGATGGCCCGGAGCGGCTCGAACAATCACAATATTCATGTGCGATTGGCAGGCGCGTATCGGCGTGGATATCCAGAGACTTCATGGAGATCGTGATGGAGGGTTCGCTTGAGGTCGAGCTGAAGCTGGAGCTGGATCCGGTGGCGCTTGGGAAAGTCGATCGGGATGCCTTGTTTGGCGTGACGCGTGCGTCCGATCGGCTCGAGTCCGTCTATTTCGACACGCCCGGCCTCGATCTGCGCGCTGCAGGTTTCTCGCTACGCGTCCGCAAGAAGGGGCGGCAGCATATTCAGACGATCAAGGCCGATGCGAAGGCAAAAGCGGGCTTGTTCGTGAGGCCCGAATGGGAACACCCCATCAAGGGAAGCACGCCGATCGTCGACGAAACCGCCGGCCCCCTGACTTCGATGGTCGGCTGGAAAGTGCTCGACGCGCTTGTCCGCCTTTTCGCGACCGATGTCAGGCGGACGATCCATCTCCATAGCGAGCGGGGTGCGACGATCGAGATTGCGATCGACGAGGGCGACGTTCGGGCGGGCGAACGCTCCGAACCGCTTTGCGAAATCGAACTGGAGCTGAAGAGCGGGCCGTCCGGTGTCCTGTTCGACATCGCCCGGCGCATGAACGAGGTCCTTCCGGTCCGGCTGGGCGTACGCTCGAAGGCCGAACGGGGCTATGCCCTGGTCGCGGGCGATGCCGTCACGGCTTTCGGGAACGAGCCCATCATACTCGATCCCGGCGACGATGCGGCGCACGCTTTCGAAACGATCGCGCACGCATGCCTTCGCCAGTTCCGTTTGAACGAAGCCTTGCTCCTTGCCGGGGGAGGGGCGGAGGCGCTTCACCAGGCGCGGATCGGCCTGCGCCGGCTGCGATCGGCTTTTACGCTCTACAAGCCTTTGCTGGCCGGTGATGCGAAGGCGCAATTGCTGCGCGGCGAGCTCAAATGGCTGGCGGCGGAATTGGGCGAGGTGCGCAATCTCGACATAGTGATCGACAGGGTCGAGGCAGGCGAGCGCGAACCGATCATGGATGCACGCGCGCGCATCCATGATGTCGTCCGGGCCGAACTCGAGTCCGCGCGAACCCGAATCCTCATGATCGATCTCGCCGAATGGCTCGCGCTGGGCGACTGGCGGGTGCGACCGCAGGATCCGGCCGCGCTTCACCAGCCGGTCCGGCTGCTGGCCGATGGTCTGCTCGAAAAGCATCGCAAGCGGATGAAACGCCGTGGCAGGAATTTCGCCTCGCTGTCGGACCGGGGTCGGCACGAGGTCCGGATCGAGGCCAAGGCGCTACGCTATGCCGCCGAATTCTTCGCCGCGCTCTACCGCGACAAAAAGTCCCGCCGACGGCAAAAGGCGTTTCTGAAGGCGCTGGAGGATCTTCAGGACAGACTGGGCGCCTTGAACGATCTTGTGACGGCCCCCCAAGTGATCGGGAAGCACGGGCTGGACGTCAAACTCCCCAGGATCGGACGTCGAGAGCGGGAGCGGATGCTGCACCGGGCGGAAGGCGCATTCGAGGCGTTCATGGATATGAAGCGCTATTGGCGTTGATCCGGCCAATGCAAGGATATGATGCGGTTTACGCCAGTGAAATTGCAGTGGCGAAACCGCCTCATGGCTGATAGTCGCGAGGGACCTGCCGACGGGATCGGCAAGCTGCGATCTGTTGGCGGGCAGGATTTTCAGGGGCGATATGCAGGCCTCCCTAGAGCGATTTTTAGTTCGATGGAATCATCGAACGGCTCGAAAATCGCGACAAGACAAAAGCCTGGGGCATGCGATCCCGCATGCCCCAGGTCGGAAGGCACATTCTGTAGCCGTACGGAAAAGTTCCAATTTTAGGGTTTGAACATTGCGACGGAAAACGCCGATTCAAAGCAGGGCAAAGGTAACCTCGGAAGCGATATTGGAGGCGGCCGAGATCATCATCCTCAAAGACGGATATGATAAGGCGACGACAAACTATATCGCCGAAAGGGCCGGCGTCAGTATCGGTTCGCTATATCAATATTTTCCGAACAAGGATGCCGTCCTCTCGGCGCTGATCGAGCTGAAGGTCTCCAGGCTCGCGAATGGCGTGCGGCTCATCTTGCGGGAATCGATGGAGTTCCCACTGGATGAAGCGAGCCGCAGGATATTGACATATCTGCTCAAAAATTTCCGCGAGCATAAGGTCCTGCTCTATTCACTTGCCAAGCAGACGCCGGAACTTGTCCAGCTGACGCGAAATCTGTCGGTGGAGAAGTTCACGCACGCCACCAGCAAGGCGCTGTTCGAACGGCATCGGAGCGAGATCACCCCGAAAAACCTGGATCAGGCGCTCAACATCCTCGAGATCGCCGTCCTGTCGAATATCAGGCGCTACATCATGGAAGAGCCGGCCGACATGACCGATGAGGAATTCATCGACGAGATGGTCAAACTGTCGATGGCCTATATGCGGGCATAGGCTCGGCAGGCTGCACGATTTTGTGATGCCCCCACGGCGTCATCTCCGCGAAAGCGGGGATGACAGTCAGATCTAAGCCTCGATGCCCGAAACATGCTCCTCCACCGCGAGCATGATGATCGAGGCGCGATCGAACAGCTGCGCTTCATCTTCCGTGACGATCGCGTCGACTTTCGGATCGCTGCGATGCACTTGGAAATGCAGAAAGTCCGCCTCGTTCCAGAACCAGACTTCGACCATGACATCGAAGAACGGCTCGATCCGCAGTGACGGTATCGCCGGTATCGGGCGCTGCGCATCGGCTTTCGGAAAGCTGCGACGATAGCCTGCAAAGGCCGGTTTGCCGTCCTTGGTGAGGACACTGAGCGCCAGCGGGCAATGGCCGTCCTCATATCGCCGGATGAACGCATCGCGCGACATCCCCGCCTTTTTGCGGATCAGGCCGATCAGCTTGATTGCCGGCCGACCGGCATGGCCGGCGGGGCGCGGCTGAAGCATGGCGTCCGGCGTGACGAATTCGTCGCACTCGAACATGCCGGCCTGATCGAAGAGCGCCGCCTCGCTGTTCCGTATCGCAGTCGCGATGCCGTCATCCTCGATCGCCGCGGCAAGCGCCGTCAGCTTGTCGCCATCCTCGTACCAGATCTCGGTGACGACATCGAAATCCGGCTTCGACGCGGCCTGGCGCGAAGGATCCCGCGACAGCATCGCGCCCGGCAGCACATAGCTTCGGTGATAGGCGGAGAAATAGGGGAGCAGCGATTGCACCAGCGGCACATGGCCGGTTTCGTACCGATCGATGAAGGTCCGGGTCTCAATCCCGTCCCGGGCCTTCAGGAACACCAGCTGCTTGATCATGCGTCATCCTTCCGCGACCGGGCGGCGATATCGTTCGCCGCGATATAGGCAAAGACCGTTGCCGGCCCGAGCGTGCCGCCGGCACCGGGATAGCAATTGCCGAAGGGCGATCCGGCGCAGTTTCCGATGGCGTAGAGATTGCCGATCTCCTTACCCTGCTTTGCAAGGACACGGGCATTGGCGTTGGTCTTGAGGCCGCCCTTGGTCCCAAGATCGCCAAGGTCGATCTGCACCGCATAGAAGGGGCCTTGGTCGATGGGGCCCATACAGGGGTTGGGCGCGACACCCTGCTTGCCGAAGAACAGGTCGAACCGGTTCTGTCCGCGGCCGAATTCCTCATCCCGGCCGGTGGCCGCATATTGGTTCATCCTTGCGACGGTTTCGGTCAGCGTGGCGGCATCGACCGCTATCTTTGCTGCCAGTTCCTGAAGGCTGTCGGCCTTGAAGACATAGCTGTCCCACCATTCGACCGGAATACTGCGATCCGGCATGACGAAACTCGGCAGGATCGCGCCGCAGGGATAGGCTTTCCGGAATTTGGCGTCGAAGACCATCCAGCAGGGCGTGTTGGCGCCGGTTTTCTGGTGGTCGGCGATCATCGCCTGGCCGAATTCGTCATAGGAACAACTCTCATTGACGAAGCGGCGGCCGAGCCGGTTGACGCACAGGCTATAGGGATGCCGGTGATCGAAGAACATCGGCTGTGCGATGTCGAGATTGGGCACCGTGCGCGACGGCAATTGCATGCTCGGCGCCCACCAGTTCGCGTCCAGCGATTCGGTATCGGCGCCGACCGCCATTCCCGCCGTCAGCCCGTCGCCGACATTCATGCCCCGCGGCGTCAGGCTCCAACTGCTGCTGGTGGGAACCGGCAGCAATGCGTCGCGCAGCGCCTGGTTCTGTTCGAATCCGCCCGCGGCAAGGATCACCGCATGACGCGCCGTGAAGGTGGTTGTCCTGCCCCTGGAAAGCGCCTCGACGCCGACCACCTTGCCGCTCTTGGTCACAAGGCCGGTGAGCGCGCAGTTGAGCATGAGCGGAATGTTCCGCTCCAGCATCGCCTTGCGCAATCCGCCGATCAGCGCGCGGCCCATGGTCAGCCGGCGATCATGCGCGGTCCTTCTGCGCCAGGGCAGGTCCAGCCAATATTTGAGGATCAGCTTCGCCGCGGTCCATTGCCAGCCGAATTTCCGCGCCGACAAGGCAAAGCTTTGCTGGAGGTTGAGCGCATAGCGATCGAACAGCTTGTAGCCGGATGGCGACTCCCTGAGATGGAAGAAATCCTCGCCGAGATCGGCGCCGTTCATCTCGACCGGGAACAGCGAGCGCCCGGTCGATGCGCCGGGGGCGCCCGCGATATAGTCCGGAAATCCGGGGATCGACATCATCTGTACGCCGATGTCGGAAAGGAAACGGATCATGTCGCGGCCATGGTCGACATAAGCGGCCAGCTTGTCGGTGCGGAAGTCGCCCTTTGACACCGCATCGAGATAGGTCAGCGCCTGTTCGCGGCTGTCCGGCTCGACGCCGATGCCATGATCGGGGATCCAGATCCCGCCGCCCGATGTGGCCGATGTGCCGCCATATCGGGATGATTTTTCGACGAGCAGCGGGCGCAGGCCCAGATCGTGCAGGCGGACCGCGGCGAGCATGCCCCCGGCGCCGGCGCCGCAGATGACGACGTCGAAATCCGTCTCCATCTAAAGGCTGTAGCCGCCATCGAGCGTCAGCGTCTGTCCCGTGACGAAACGCGCGCGGTGCGATGCGAAGAACAGCACCGCTTCGGCGACCTCCTCCGCCGTCCCCAGCCGCTTCAGCGCGGAGTTTCGTTTCGCCGCTTCGATATAGGCATCGTCATAGGCGACCCCGATCATCTTGCGGAACAGGCCCGCGTCGATCAGGCCCAATGCAACGGTGTTCGCGCGAATACCGTTGCGCCCCTCTTCGCGCGCGATGCCGGTCATCAGCGCGTCGACCGCAGCCTTGGGCACGACCGACAGCGCGTCCTTTGCCGGCCAGCGCAGCAGGCCGGTGGTGCTGATCGTGACGAAGCTTCCACCCCGTTCGCGCATATGGGGCAGCAGCGCGTGGACGAGGTTGAAGAAGCCGTTGGTGTCGGCATCCATCACCTGTCTGAACTCGTCGGTGCCGATATCGCCGATGAACTTCATCGCGATGTGCGAGCCGCTGGCATTGACCAATGAGTGGATGCGGCGATGGTTCGCCACGATCTCCGCGCAGACGGCGGCGACGCTCGCCGCATCCTCCATCGCGAGCGCATAGGATGCCGCGCTGCGGCCATGTCCGTTGACCGCCGCGATCGCCTGGTCGGCGGCTGCCTTGTTGGTGCGGTATGTCAGCACGACATCGCTGCCCGCCTCGGCGAGCTTCTCGCAGATCGCGCTGCCGATGCCGCCGCTGCCGCCGATGACGAGCGCGACGCCGTCATCGGGGAAATCCGGGGAGGCGACCATGATCAAAAACTCCTCGAGATGATTTCTTTCATGATCTCGTTCGTGCCGCCGTAGATCATCTGCGCGCGCGCATCGGTCCATGCCCGCGCGACCGGATATTCGAGCATATAGCCATAGCCGCCATGGAGCTGGACGCACTCGTCGAGCACGCGGTTCTGCAGCTCGGTGCACCACCATTTGGCCATGGCCGACGCTTCGGCGCTCAGCGTTCCGGCGCAGGCCAGCTCGATGCACCGGTCGATATAGACCCGTGCGATCTGCGTCTTGGTCTTGCACTCCGCCAGCTTGAACTTGGTGTTCTGGAAATCGATCAGCTTCTTGCCGAACGCCTCGCGCGATTTGGTGTAATCGATGGTCGATTCCAGCGCGACCTCGCAGCCGGCGATGGCGCGGATCGCGATCATCAGCCGCTCCCACGCCAGTTCCTGAATCAGGTAGCGCAGACCCTCGCTCTGGCGGCCCAGCAGATTGCCCCGGGGGATCCGGACATCGTCGAAGAACAGTTCGGCGGCGTCCTGTGCCTTTTGCCCGACCTTGTCGAGCGGCAGGCTCTTGCTGACGCCGTCACGGTCCGCCTCGACCAGGAACAGCGACAGGTTGCTGCCGCCATCCTCCTGCTCGGTCTTGGCGGCGACGATGATCAGGTCGGTGATATAGCCGTTGGTGATGAAGGTCTTGGTGCCGTTGAGGATGTAATCGTCGCCGATCGCGACGGCGCGGGTGGAGATCGCGCGCAGATCGGACCCGCCGCGCGGTTCGGTCATGGCGAGCGAGCCGATGACTTCGCCGCGGGCGAGCCTTGGCAGCCACGTCTCCTTCTGCGCCTCGTCACCGAAGCGTTCGATATAACCGGCGACGATCTCGGAATGCATGACGAAACCGGGGCCGGCTGCATTGGCCCTTTGCTGTTCCTCGATCATCACCGCGCTGTATTTCCGGTCGGCGCCGGCGCCGCCATATTTTTCGGGTGTCGTCAGGCAGAGGAAGCCATGCTTGCCCGCCTCCAGCCAGACCTCGCGGTCGGTGTGGCACTGCTTGTTCCACTTATCGAGATTCGGGATGACCGAATCCTGCATGAAGCGCCGGACGTTCGTCCGAAACAGCTCATGCTCGTCCGTGAATATCGTTCTCTCTATCGGCAGGAAATGCGCACCGCTCACTTGTTGTTTCCCCTGAATTCCATTGGCCGCTTTGCTTGTTTCAACGGAAATCGGAGTGACGACCGCACATTGAACAGGCGAAATCCTACGTCCCGATCGGGCTCATTTTGAACTCGTATTCCGCAGGATGAGCGCGCCATTGGGCGTTGTGTCGCAGGATGTGACGAGGCAGGTCTGCGCACCCGCGATCTGGGTGCAGGCATCGCCGCGAAGCTGCTTCACCGCTTCGGTCATCAGGTTCATGCCGTGAAGATAGACTTCGGCCAGGCTGCCGCCCGATGTGTTGACGGGCAGCCTGCCGTCCGCACGGGTGTCGCCGCGCGCGACGAAGTCGCCGGCCTCGCCGCGATCACAGAAGCCATAGGCTTCCAGGCTGAACAGGACCAGAGGCGAGAAGGCGTCGTAAAACTGCGCGACATCCACGTCGGCAGCCTTGATGTCCGACTGTCTCCACAGGTTGGCCGCGCAACTCCATGACGAACTGCGCAGCGGATCGGCGCTGTGATAATCGGTCATCAACTGGTGCTGCGGCTTCATGCCTTGCGAGAAGGCATGGATATGGACCGGCGGTCTCGGGCAATCGGCGGCGCGGTCGCTGCGGACAAGCACAAGCGCGATCGCACCGTCGCTCTCCAGGCAATTGTCATACAGGCACAGTGGGTCGGAGATCATCCGCGCGCCCATATAATCCTCGATCGACAGCGCGCGCGATCCCATCAGCGCCTTAGGATTGTTGCGGGCATAGCTGCGCATCGACAGTGCCACTTCGGCGAGCTGTTCGCGCGTCAGGCCATATTCGTGCATATAGCGCTTGGTCAGCACCGCGACCTCGTCGACGGGGCGCAGCAGCCCCTGCGGCCTCGACCATTTCCAGTGATCCTCGACGACGCTCTGGACCCCGGCCCAGAGCCGTTTCGATGGTGCGCCGCGTTTGCGCGATCGCCAGACGACGCCGACATTGGCGACGCCCGCGGCGATAGCCAGCGCCAGATGCCCGACCGCGCCGCAACCCGCGCCGCCGCCATGCGGCGATTGCGACAGATAATGGACGTCGCCCATGCCGACGCTGCGCGCAATCTCGAACTCGGGCGTCTGTTCATAGGTGTAGCAGGACAGCGCATCGACTTCGGACGGGTGGATGCCGGCATCGTCGAGCGCAGCCTTGATCGCCCGGCACGCCAGCTGGAATTCGGATTCCTCCAGGTTTTTCGAAAAGGGCGTTTCGCCGATCCCGACGATCGCGGTCTTGTCTTTCAGCATGATCGTAATGCCCGCTTTTCTGTCTGTTCTATTCGGCGGCCACCAGCGTCATCGGCTGCGGCGACGGGTGAAAGAAGCGCTCGAGCAGTTCGGCAAGCCGGGCCTGCGCCTTTTCGAGATGCTCGTCCTTGACCGTGTCGTAGCCGCGGATCAGCTCCGGATAGGATGCGATCTCGACCGCGAGGCCGTAATTGCCGGCGTCGAGCGCCGCGAGAATGTCGCCGATCATCGTCTCGTAACTGGCGATCAGCTCGCGCTCGATCCGGCGGTGTCCGCTATAGCCGAAGATGTCGAAAGGCGTGCCGCGCAGGACTTTGAGCTTCGCCAATATGGCATAGAGGCGCATCGTGCCGCGGCCGAATGTCCGCTTTGGGTATCGCCCGGTTTTCGGATCGCGCTTTTGCAACAGCGGCGGCGCCATGTGGAATTCGAGGCGCAGATCGCCTTCGAACTCCTGGCTGAGCGCCTGCATGAAGCCGGCATCGCTATAGAGCCGGGCGACCTCATATTCGTCCTTGAAGGCCATCAATTTGTAGAAATAGCGCGCGACCGCCCTGGTCAGCGCCTGATCGTCGCCGAACCCGGCATCGACCACGCGCACCCGCTCGATCAGCACCCGATATCGATCCGCATAGGATCGGTTCTGATAGCCGACCAATTCGTCCGCAAAACGATCGACGAGCGATGCGACCGTCTTGTCCTTTTCAACGGGGGCCTGTTCGGATCCCCCGAACGCAATGGCTTCGACCGCAGGCAGATTGGTGGCGGCGATCCGGCCCCAGGTCAGCGCGGCCTTGTTCATCTCGACGCTGACGCCGTTCAGCTCGACGGCCTTCAGCAGCGCGTTCAGGCCGATCGGCATCCATCCCTTCTGGAAGGCATAGCCGACCAGGAACAGATTGGCTGCCACCTCGTTGCCCATCAACGCATAGGCCAGCTTTCCGGCATCGACGAAAGCGCTGCGGGCGTCGCCCAATATGCCGAGGATCGATCCGACCATCCGGTCCGCGGTCAGGTTGAGATCGGGATTGCTCGCAAAGGCCGATGTCGGGGCGACGCGGGTATTGACGACCGCGCGGCTCCTGTCCGGCGCCATTTTCGAGACGACCTCCTGACCGGTGGTCACGACGATGTCGCATCCCAGGATCAGGTCCGCGACGACGATGCGGGTGGCGTGCAGTTCCTCCGGTCGCGCGGCGATCCGCACATGGCTGGTCACCGGCCCGTTGCGCTGGGCAAGGCCGGCGACGTCGAGCACCGAACATCCCTTGCCCTCCAGATGCGCGGCCATGCCGAGCAGCGCGCCGATCGTCACGACGCCGGCGCCGCCGATGCCGGTGATCAGCAGGCTGAACGGTGCGTCGAGCGGTGCGACATTCGGTTCGGCCAATTGCGCGGCGAGCATCGCGGCTTCGGGGGGCAGGGCCGATCCATGACTGACACTGCGCTTGCGCGGCGTGCCGCCATGCACCGTCACGAAGCTGGGGCAATAGCCCTTGGTGCAGGAGAAATCCTTGTTGCAGGCGGATTGGTTGATCCGTCGCTTGCGGCCGAATGCGGTTTCGACCGGCTCGATCGCGATGCAATTGGATTGCACGCCGCAATCGCCGCAGCCCTCGCACACGCGCGGGTTGATGAAGATGCGCCGGTCGGGCTCCTCTGCGGTGCCGCGCTTGCGGCGGCGGCGCAATTCGGTCGCGCAATATTGTTCGTAGACGATGATCGAGACGCCCTCGACCTCGCGCAGTTCGGTCTGCACCGCGTCGAGCGTGTCGCGGTGGTGGATCGTCACGCCCGGCGCGAAATCGTACCGGCCGTCATATTTTCCGATATCGTCGCTGACGACCGCGATCCGCCGGATGCCTTCGGCATGGACCTGCCGGGTCAGTTCGTCGACGCGGACCTTGCCTTCGATGCTTTGCCCGCCGGTCATCGCGATCGCGTCGTTGACCAGGATCTTGTAGGTGATGTTAACCCCGGCGGCGACGGCCGCGCGGATCGCGAGCAGGCCCGAATGATAATAGGTGCCGTCGCCCAGATTCTGGAAGATGTGCGTCTTGTGGGTGAAGGGGGAGAGGCCGATCCATGGCGCGCCTTCGCCGCCCATCTGGAACAGCGTCGGCGTATTCCGTTCCGGCAGGAACGTCGCCATGCCATGGCATCCGATGCCGCCAAAGGCGACGCTGCCCTTGGGCACCTTGGTTGACGTGTTATGCGGGCATCCCGCGCAGAAGCTCGGCAATCTGACGAGATTGCCGCCCTGTCCGACGGGCGCGGCAGCGGATCTGGGCTGCCATCCGGTCGCCGCGAGCGCCGCTTCGCCGCCCAGCCGCGCCAGCAGCGCGCCGATCACCTCAGCCAGGTTCGGCGCGTTCAATTCGCCTTCCGACGAGATCAGGGGCAGGCCGTTTTCGTCGAGCTTGCCCAGCAGCAGCGGCGCGACCTTGTCGTTGACGAACAGGCTGGCCAGTTGCGGCTCGATGATCGGCCTTTTTTCCTCGACCACCAGGACGTATCGATAGGACCGGGCAAAGTCGGAAATCAGCTCGGGCTCCAGCGGCCAGGGCATGGCCACCTTGAAGACGCCGATGCCATGGTCGCGGCATTGGTCGTGATCGAGGCCGAGTTCCTCGATCGCCTGCATCAGATCGGGATGCGCCTTGCCGGTGGTGACGATGCCGAGCAGGCCGGTCTTGCCGTGGATGATCGGACGGTTGAGCCGGTTCGCCTTCACGAACGCCTTCACCGCGGGAATGCGCTTCTGATATTGGCGCTGTTCGACCATGACGGGATGGATGCCCCAGCCCGCGTTCAGCGCGCCCGGCTGATGCTCGTCCTCGTCGGGCAGGGAAATCGAGACCCGATCGTCCGACACATTGACCGATGCCGAGCTTTCGACGGTGTCGGTCACGCATTTCATGCCGATCCAGCAGCCTGAAAAACGCGACAGCGCGATGCCGTAAAGGCCGAAATCCAGATAGTCCTGCACCGACGACGGATTGAAATAGGGCATGCCGTAATGGACGAAGGCATGATCGCTCTGATGCGCGACCGTCGACGATTTTGCGCCATGGTCGTCGCCGGCGAGGACAAGCACGCCGCCATGTTTCGACGACCCGGCATAGCTGCCATGCTTCAGCGCGTCGCCGGCCCGGTCCAGCCCGGGGCCCTTGCCGTACCAGAGCGCGAACACGCCGTCATAACGCGCCTCGCCGAACAGATCGGTCTGTTGCGATCCCCAGACCGCTGTCGCGCCGAGTTCCTCGTTGATGCCCGGCTGGAAGACGATGTGATGCGCGTCGAGGTCCCGCCGGGCGCCCTTCAGCGCGGTGTCGTAGCCGCCGAGCGGCGAGCCCGTATAGCCGGAGATGAACCCCGCCGTGTTCAGTCCGGCGGCAAGATCGCGGTCGCGCTGCATCATCGGCAGCCGCACCAGCGCCTGCGACCCGGACAGATAGACGCGCCCGGCGGTTTTCCGATAGCGATCCTCGAGAGCATAGTCCTGCAGGCCTTGCCCGGACGCGGTTGCAGGCTCGGTCACCGTGAAATCTCCATAATGCCGTCGGCAGTGCCGAAGTGCCGCATTGGGCACGCGATGATCAGGACCATGGCGACGGCGTCCGTGTACCGAGGCGCCAGAAGGGCAGGGTGCAGTCTTCGGACACCTGGCGGAACTGGATGTGGATGGGCTGGCCAATCGTCACATCGTCCGCGGTCACGCCCGTCACCTCGCCGTGCTCGTCCCGGACGGCCATGCCGGCCATCCTGATCTGCGGATTCTCCTTCAGCGCGCCGATGATCGTGACATAGGGGGCCAGTGCCTCGAATGCGGGCAGCAGCGGCGTGCGCGGGCTGGCAAAGGACCAGACGATACCCTCGCCCGAAACCTGTTCCCAGACCACGTCTTCCGACTGGCAATGCGGGCACATCGGGCGCGGCGGAAAGCGCATGTCGCCGCATGACGCGCAGGCCTGAACGACCAGCCGATGCTGCCATGCATTCTCCCAGAACACGCGGTCGAGTGGATCGTCGGTCGAGGGCAGGGGGATATCGTCGATCATGTGCCGTCCTGCCCGGAATAGGGCGCCCAGCGCGGTGTTCGCTTCTCCGAAAACGCGCGGATCCCTTCGGCGAAATCATGCGACTGATTGTGCGCGACGATCGCATTCCATCCGTTGCACGACGCGTCGTGCAGGCCCGCTTCCTTCGCGCCCCAGATCGCGCGTTTGGTGTGCGCCATGGCGCCCGGCGAGTTGCGTGCGATGCGTGCCGCCAGCGTGCGGGCGCGATCGAGCAGGTCGCCGGCGGCGTGGATCTCGTTGACCATGCCCAGCCTGAAAGCGTCCTGCGCGGTGATTGTCTCGCCCCGACCGCCCAGCGCCATCTGGAGCACCGCGCCCATCGGCATGCGCCGGGCGAGCGCGATCGTCTCCAGCGCGGAGACCAGGCCGACGCTGACATGACTGTCGGAAAATTCGGCATGGTCGCAGCTGAGCACGATGTCGCACTCGGCGACGAAATGCAGGCCGCCGCCGATCACCGCGCCGTTGATCGCGCAGATGACGGGTTTCCAGACATGGTTCTGGAGTGGGGTCCATCGGATCGATGCGATGTCGGGCACGCCGTTCCCGTCGACGATCATGGCGGGCAGGTCGGCCAGGTCCGCGCCGGTGCAGAACGCCTTGTCGCCGGCGCCCGTGACGATCGCGACGATCGCCGAAGGATCGGCATCGAACAGTCGCCATGCCTCGGGCAATTCCCGGCTCATCACACTGTTGACGGCATTCAGCCGCTGCGGCCGATCGAGCGTGATCAGCGCAACGCCATCGCTGACGTCATAGGTGAGAGTTTCGAACCGAATTTTCCGATCCCCTTCCATAAATCGCTGTTTTCCTTGATGTTCGCGTGACGGGTCCGCGGCCATGCCACGGAGAACGCACCCGGCGACGGATGCGCGAAGGCGCTGCATTCGATTGGGATCGCGTCCGTGGATGGCCACTCCGGACTGCGGTCTTCCGTCAATTTATGTTATGGATAGCGTTCAGGATAAACTCGCATTGGCGGACTTTGGGCATCGCCGGCTTTAGTGAGTTAAAGCGAGTTTCAGTTGAGTGTCCTTCGAGGTCTTCTCTAGTCAGTCATGATCGGGCGAGGATATATGCGATTGGCACCAGCGGACTGGAATCCGGCGGCACAGCCCAGCGGGTTCACGCACCGGCGCGACAGGCGCGCGACATGAAGCCAGTCGCCGTCAACGGTTCGGCAGCGCAGGATTTCGACGTCATCGTGGTTGGCTCCGGCGCGGCCGCGCTGCTGTCCGCGGTGCGTGCGACGGACCTGGGTGCGCGCGTGCTTGTCCTCGAGAAGGAGGACAAGTTCGGCGGGAATTCGGCGATGTCCGGCGGGGGCATCTGGGTACCCAACAACTCGAAGATCGGATCGGCCGGCATATCGGACAGCGCGGAGGATGCCTTCGCCTATCTGCGCTCCGTCATCCCGGCGGAGCAGATCGGCGACGATACGATCCGCATGTATATCCGCACGGCGCCGGCGATGATCGATTATCTCGGCCAGATCGGCGTGCCCTATAGCCCGGTCGAGAAATATCCCGACTATTATCCCAGCATGCCCGGCTGGAAGCCGGGTGGGCGCACCATGGATTGCGCGCCGCTCGACGGCCGGGCGCTTGGCGGCCATCTGCAGCAGCTCCGCGAGATGCCGCCGGCCTCGAAGGCATTCGGCAGGATCAACCTGTCGATCACCGAAGCGTCTAAGTTGCAGGCGGTGGCCAAGGGCTGGCAGAAGATCGCGGCGGGATCGGTCGTGCGCTACGCTCTGGATATCGGTGCCCGATTGCGCGGCGGACGTGACCGTCGCCTGTGCATGGGCGAGGCGCTGGTCGGCCGGCTGTTCCTGGCGGTTCAGGCGCGGAAGATCGAATTCAGGACGAACACGCCCGTGTCCGGGCTTGCCTATGAGGCTGGCCGCGTCTGCGGCGTCATCACCCAGGAAAAGGGCGGGAAGACGCGCCTCCACACCGCCCGCAAAGGCGTGATCGTCGCGGCGGGCGGGTTCGAGAAGAGCAAGGGGATGCGGCTGCAGCATCTCGCCAACCCGACCTCGCCCGACTGGTCGGCGGGCAGCCCCGGCAATACTGGCGACCTGATCGCGGCCGGACGGAAGATCGGGGCGGCGACCGGCCTGATGAACGAAGCCTGGTGGGCGCCGTCGGTGCGTTGGGGCGGGCGGACGATCATCCTGTTCTTCGAGAAATCAAAACCGGGGCTGATGATCGTCGATCGCGCTGGCCAGCGCTTCATGAATGAATCGATCACCTACAATTCCTACGGCAAATGCATGTATGGCGAGAATTACGATCTGAAGGATCGAGTGCCCGCCTATGTGATCTTCGACAGCCGATATCGCGCCAGATATATGTTCGGCGGCCTGTTGCAGTCGGGCATGTCGCCGGACTGGATGAACCCCGGCGCGTTCGGCAAGAACGGGATGCTGACCAGGGCATCGACCCTGGGCGAACTGGCCGCGAAGCTCGGCATCGATCCGGCCGGGCTGGAGGCGACGGCGGCCGAAATGGGCCGTTTCGCAGCAACCGGGGTCGACGAGAAATTCGGGCGTGGCGCCGACGAACACGACCGCATGTATGGCGACGAACGCGTCTCTCCCAATCCATGTCTGGGGCCGATCGACAAGGGGCCATTCTACGGCACGCTGCTGTTCGCCGGCGATATCGGCACCAAGGGCGGCCTCGTCATCGATAACGATGGCCGCGTGCTCGATGAGGCGGGCGCACCGATCGAAGGGCTCTATGCCGCGGGCAACAGTACATCGTCGATCATGGGCGACAAATATCCCGGCGCCGGCTGCACTTTGGGGCCGGCGCTGACCATCGCCTATCGCGCCGCCGCGAAAATCATGGGCGCCAACCAGATCTGAGCACCCGGCCGGATGCGGCCGCATTTTTCGTACACATCAAGACAATATGGGGACGTTGGTCGTGGCCAAATCCAGAGACTATAAATTGGGCGAGTTCGACTTTCCGCGCGGCTGGTTCATGATCGCCGAGGCATCCGAACTCGGCAAGGCGCCGCTGCCCTTGCGCTTCTTCGGAAAGGATTTCGCGCTGTTCCGCGGCGAGAGCGGTCGGCTGGTGCTGCTCGACGCGCATTGCGCCCATATGGGCGCGCATCTCGCCGCATCGACCAGCGCCTCGATCGTCATCCATGGCGAACAGATCGAGGGTGACGCGATCCGCTGCCCCTATCATGGCTGGCGGTTCAACCAGGAGGGTTATGCCGACGACATTCCGGGGTTCGACGGGCCGTGCCCCAAGGCGGCGAAGCTGGGATCCTATCGCGTGACGCAGGTGATGGGCGCGATCATGATGTGGCACGATCCCGAAGGCGGCGAACCCGATTTCGATCCGCCGTCATTGCCCGAATGGGACCGGCCGGACTGGATCAATGGCGCTTATGATCATCTCGGGCGGCTGGAGATCCACCCGCAGGAGATCCTCGACAATATGGCGGATTCCAACCATCTCGGCCCGACGCACGGTGCGCCCTGCGAATATTTCGAGAATGAGTTCAGGGGCCATCTCTATTATCAGCGGCAGGGCGGATTTCGCCGCGAATATGACGCCTATCTGATGACCTATACCTGGTATACCGGGCCGGGCCTCCTCCTCTCGAAACAGGCGATCGGCGATATCCGCTCGATCGAATTCATCTTCCACACCCCCGTCGACGACGGCGTCACCCAAGTGTGGCACAATAATCTGCTGAAAGCGTCGAGTGACGCACCGGGCGACGAAGAGCGCGCCAGGGCAGCCTTCCTCCAGAACGAAGTGCTGTCGGC
>JASBTC010000056.1 GCA_030148625.1 Sphingobium sp.
AAAAACCCGGCAACTGGCCCCACAGATCGCGGTGCTGTTTTTCAACCGGCGCAAGAATGGGGCGGATAGTTTTTGCGATATCAACGCCGCGGCGCTTGACGACTTCTATTACCTGAATCTCGATTTCGACAACGAAGCCGACGATGCGGTTGGCCGATCCGAGCGCGAGATGGCGCATGATCGGCGAGACCTGAAAACCGAGCGCGGACCAGAGCTCTCCGGCCTCGGAAAGATCGAGCACAGCCACGACGACATGGTCGAGTGGGCGCGCAACTGAAATCGGGTCGGTCAAATCCTGTCCTCCTATTCACCGGTCTTGCGGGGCGGAGGGCGGGAGTGACAAGGGCGCGAGCCCATCCATGTCCGATGGCAAAGGGCTTGTGTCGGGTCGCAATGTACAGCCGGGCAACCTCGGGATTACAGCGTCTGCCCGACGCCCCCGGCAGCGCGGTTGATCGTGCCGCGCAATGCCAGCATCGCACAGGCCGCCACGGCGGTGACGATCGCGAGCATCATGAAGTATCGGGCGTAGCCCATTGGCTCGGCGTAGCCGGCGATCCAGCCGGCGCCATAGCCACCCAGTCCCAGAGTGACGGTGTAGAAGGCGCCCATGATCATGGCGACCAGTCGGCGCGGCGCCAACCGGTAGACCAGTCCATAAGTCATCGTCCAAGCCGCGACCTCGCCCACGCCGAGAAGGATCACACCCAGCGCCGGGATCGACCAGGAGCCGGATGTGCCCGCCCAGCCCGTCCAGGCGAGCATCGCCAGCCCGGTGGTGCCGAATCCGAGCGCCACCGCATATTTGGTGGGCGCATCGGGCTCCATGCCGCGCTTGGCCAGCCTGGCCCAGAGCCTGGCGAAACCGGCCGGCGCGACGATCAGTGCGGCCGCGTTGAACGAGGTGTACCATTGCACCGGGATGACGAACCCGCTTACCGACCGGTCGACGCCATGCTCGATCATCAGCAGCACGCTGCCGAAAATCTGCAGCGCGCCGACATGGAACAGGCAGAGCGCGGCAGCGAAGATCGCCAGCAGCCCCAGCCGTGCACCTGTCCCGGCCCGATCGTCGGCCTCCGTCGTGGACGATGTTCGGCGGGCGGTCGTTGCGGGCGCCGGACCCAGCAATCGACGATGCAGCGCGGTGAAGGTGATCGCCGCGAGCGCCATACCGATCGCGGCCGCGCCGAACGCCGAAGGCCAGCCGAACCGCGTTACCAATGTTCCGGAAGCGAGACCGGCGACGACCGCGCCGACATTGATACCCATGTAATAATAGGTGTAGCTGCGCTCGCGATGCGGCTCGTCACCTTTGAACGCATCGCCGAAAACGATGACCGCGGTCGATTTCATAAGCGCGTTGCCTGTGACGATGCAGGCCATCGATCCCCAGAAAGCCAGCATCGTCGCATCCGTCGCATCGCCGACGCCCGCACCCTGACGCGCCGCGACCCAGGTCAGCAGGCCATAGCCGAGCAGCATCATATTGCCGCCGATCACAATCGCCGCGCGGTGGCCGATCAGCCGGTCCGCCATGAGCCCGCCAGCCATCGGCAGCGCATACATTAGTGCGAAAAAGATGCCGACGAACCCAAGCGCACGCGGTTCCGCCCAGCCCAGCCCGCCATCGGCCGCCGTGGCGGAGAGGAACAGCACCAGCAACGAGAGAGTGGAGTAGAAGGCGAACCGCTCGAAGAATTCGAACAGGATTACGAGCCGGGCACCGGCGGGCAACGGCTTGCGCAGCGTCTCGGACAGCGGCGAGCCGTCGATCATGGCCATGGTCACCTGATCATTCCTCCTCGATCGGACGCCCGGCGCGACATGCCATAGCCAACGGAGAACCCTCGACAGCTGGATCGGGGCTGGCAAGCGATTTGCGGCGATCGAACCGCATTCACATGTTTTCGGACCGCCCGCACAAATCCCACTGCCCGCAACGATATCGCGGCCGATCGCACAAGCACGCCGCGTGGACGAGGGCATATCGACGCGCCATCATGATCGTCCATCAAAGGCGACACCGCATGCGGCGCCAATTCCCAGGAACAGGATCCGTTCATGATCGATAATCGAACCGGTGCGGCTGTTAATATATGCCGTATCCGCGCGTCGATCCTGCCCCGCGTGCGCGGAAAGTCGCTGCGATGAGCGCGACCTGTTCGCCATCGGGCAATCTCGGCGACATCGTGAACACCTACACGCCGGGCGCCGCTTATATCGATCTTGCCGACGGTCGGACCTACTCGCCGGCCGAGATCGACGATCGTGCCGGCCGCTTCGCGCGCGCCATGGTCGATCGCGGGCTGGAACGCGGCGCACGCGTTGCGATCGTCGCGGACAATGGCGCGCCGTTTCTCATGGCCTATCTCGGGCTGATGCGTGCCGGCCTGGTGCCCGTGATGATCAATCATCGGTTGCCGATGGCGACCATCGCCTTCATCGTCGCGGACAGCGGCGCCAGTCTGGTCCTGGCCGACGCCGCGCATCGACAGCAGGTGCCGTCCGGTATGGAGATGCTGACGCTTGATGCGTCCGACGATCTGCTTGGCGCCGTGCCCTTGCCTTCGCTGCGCCCGGCACAAGGTGAAATTGCGGAGATTCTCTATACATCCGGCTCGACCGGTCGGCCAAAGGGCGTTCCCTTGTCGCACGACGGACAGATCTGGGCGATGGACCGGTTCATCGCGGTCTCGGACAAACCCGAGCGGACGGTGATCGCGGCGCCGACCTATCATATGAACGGCCTGTTCTTTTCGACTATCAGCCTGGCTCTGGGCTCGTTGATCGTATCGCTGCCACGCTTCGATGCCGCTGCCTATCTTCGTGCCGTCGCCGAATATCGTTGCACATTGTTGAGCGGCGTACCGACCATGTTCGTGCTGATGACGCGTGAGCGCGAGCTCGTCGAAACACTCGATCTGTCGAGCGTTCGCGACATTGTCATCGGCTCGGCGCCGCTGAGTGCCGCGCTGTTGGACCGGCTGAAGGAGGTTTTCCCCGGGGCGAGCCTGCGCAACAGCTATGGCACGACCGAGACCGGTCCCGCGATGTTCGGTCCGCATCCCGACGGGCTGCCGCGTCCGCCGCTGGCAATCGGCTACCCCTATCCCGGCGTCGAATGGCGGCTGGCCGGTGGCACCGATACGGGTGAAGGCGTGCTGGAGACGCGGACGCCGGCGACGCTGAGGGCCTATCTGAATCTGCCCGAGGCCAGTGCGGACAGGCTGAGCGACGGATGGTATGCGACCGGCGATGTGATGCGCCGCGACGCCGATGGCTTTTTCCACTTCCTGCGCCGCGCCGACGACATGTTCGTATGCGGCGGCGAGAACATCTATCCGGACGAGGTCGAGCAATTGCTGGAGCGTCATCCCGATGTCGGCCACGCTGCCGTCGTCGCCGCTGAGGATGAAGTGAAGGGCATGATCCCCATCGCTTTCGTCGTCCCGCGCGAAGGCCGCACGATCGACCCGGAGGCGCTCAGGCGTTTCACACTGGAGGAGGGGCCAGGGTTCAGCCACCCGCGCGCGATCGTGGCGCTGGACCATCTGCCCGCGGGCACGACGTTCAAGGTAGACCAGGCCGCGCTGCGTGCGAAGGCGGCCGAGATCGCGCGCGATCTGCGACGCTGATCGTTTACGTCAGCATGACGAGGTGGAAGCGAAGTTTGAGCCGGTGTGCTACGCTGCCGAAACCCCCGATCCCGCGACGATAGTTCCCGATCGCGCGGCCGCGATACTCTCCGCCACGTCCTCCCGGGCGCCTGCCGCCCGGCGCATCTCGCGTGGGGCGCAGCCATGATAGCGGCGGAACGCGTGGGTCATGTTGGCGGGATGATCGTAACCGATCTCATAGGCGATTTCGGCGATCGTCATCGAACTGGTCATCAGCAGTTCGGTTGCGCGTTCCATCCGGCATTTCAGCGTGAAATCGCCGATCGTCATGCCGAAGACGAGCTTGAAAGCCAATTTGAACTTGGTCTGGTTCAGGCCGATCATCCGGCTGAGCTGGGGGATGGTGGGCGGACAGCGATAATGTTCGATCAGCAGGTCGCGCCCCTCATAGACCCGGCTGACGTCCCGGACCGAAAGGTTCGAATGCGACGCTGCGACGTCGCGCGGTATCGAAAGGTCGCGCAGGATCAGGCAGCCGATTTCCCGGCCCTTCGCTTCCACATAGGACAGTCGCACGATCGGCGGGTAGAGCACGACGGCGTGGAACAGGTCGTTCGCCGCGCGCAGCAGATCCGGGCCCAGCGGGGTCGGACTGATCATCGGCGGACCGGACGTCACCCGGAACAGATGGCGGAGCGGTTCGGGCAGCGCGCCGGACTGGCCGCCGACCATCTGCTCGAACAGGCTCGGCTCGCAGTGCAGGATGAGCAGCCGGGTCGTCCGGCCGCCATACATGGTATATGAGCTGGCGGTTCCGCCTGGATAGGCCTCCAGATAGGCCCCGGCCCCGTCGATAACGGTTTCCGGCGACCCGTAGCTCAGCTTTCCGGACAGCAGCACGCGGATCTTCACCAGCCTGTCGCCCGTGACGTTCATCACGTGATCGTCGTGATAGGTCGCATTGATCCGCATCATGTAAAGGCTGGGCGATGCCATGACGAAATCGATCGTCCCTTGGCCGAGTTCGCCGGGGATGCGAATGCGCAGGCCGTTGAGTGGGCCCTTGTCGCGCAGGCTCGGGGGCAGCGGCGCGGCGATCGTGGCCAGGCACAGCGCGACGGCATCGCCGATCAGTTCATGATCCGCGATCTTCCACAGCGATCCGTCCGAATCGATTTCGAAGTCCGATTCCATCCTGTGTCCGTCGATCTCCAAGGTGTCTTCGGCAGCATATAGGGTTATGATGACCCCCTGACATCGGCTGTCAGTGCGATCCGACGAAATGCCTGTGTTGTCCGACCTCCCAGGCGCATGCACCGGATCCGGTTAGCTCCGTTGCGACAGATCGCACAACCAGAGTGATTTCGAGGCAGGTGGAATCACCTGCCGGATCGAAAATCGCGGTGAACAAAGGGACATCGGGTGGTGGAGGCCGCACGATCGGTTCAACGCATGGCCTGACACCGCCGATGGGCGCCAATTGCTTCCGATCGCAACATTTTCAGAACCTTTCGGACCGTTCTTTTCCGAAATCTGTCCCTAATCTCCTCCGTTAAAGGCAGGGGAGAAATATGACACACGGGAAACGGAATCTACTGAAGGGCTGTGCCATCTGGGCCGGCCTGTTCATTGCGCAGCCCGCCCTGGCGCAGGCGACCGGCCCGATCGAGGCAAAGAACGCCGACGAGCCGGATGACATCATCGTGACGGCGCAGAAGCGCGAGCAAAGATTGACCGACGTGCCGGGAAGCATTTCGGCGGTCAGTGGCGCGGAACTGGAACGTGCCGGCGTGAACGGCGTCCAGGATCTTGCCCAGATCGCGCCCGGCCTGATCTTCTCCGAGACGGTCGGCCGTCAGACCACCAACGCGATCGTGCGCGGCGTCGGGCCTCAGAATTTCGCGGATCCGACCGTCCAGGTCCTGACCGATGGCTTCACCCTGGGTTTCAACCGCTCGGGCAACAACGCGCAATTGTTCGACCTGGAGCGCGTCGAGGTGCTGAAAGGGCCGCAGCCGACCCTTTACGGCCGAAACGCATTGGGTGGCGTGATCAATTATGTGACGCGCAAGCCGGACGATGAAACCCGCATTCGCCTGCGCGGCGAAGCCGGCACCTATGACAGCTATCGCATTTCTGGATCGGTCAGCGGTCCGCTGATTCCGGGCGTGCTCGCAGCGCAAGTGGGCGCAAGCTATCGAAGCTTTGGCGGCTTCCTCGACAATCTGTATGACGGCCGGAAGAATGTGAACGATGAGCGCGACATCGATCTGCGCGCGCATATCCGCTTCACGCCCACCGACAGTCTCGAAATGAACCTGACCGTCGCCCACGCCGACAGTCACGACAGTTGCGGCGATTGCTCGTTCATCACGCCCGGCTGGAACATGACCGACCCCAATCGCCGATTGAAGCTCGGTCAGGGTCTCTACGACCTGAACGACATATCCTACGCCGTAAACCAGGACTATCCGGGCAGCTTCGACAGGAAGGAGACCACGGTCGTCCTCAACACCGAAATCGACCTCGGCGGCGCAAAGCTCACCAGCATTACGGGCGGCGCTCGTCAGAAGACCGTCACCTATCTGGACCAGAACCGTATCCCCGGCCCGACCGCGTTCGGCACCTTCTATATCGTGCCGATCCGCAACGAGGCCGTGAGCGAGGAACTGAGGCTGTCATCCGACAATGATGGGCGGCTGATCTGGCTGATTGGCGCCTATGCCTATAAATACAAGCGCAACCAGCAGACCTATTTCGACAATGATCTCGGTGCGAGCACGATCACGCGTGTGACCAACCTCGCCGTGTTCGCGAACCTGGAATACAAGATCCTCGATACGCTCTCGATCATCGGCGGACTACGCTACGACCATGAAAAGATGGGCGTCGAAACGCC
>JASBTC010000059.1 GCA_030148625.1 Sphingobium sp.
ACAGGCTGGCCCCGGTCGGATTGTGGAGCGCGGAATTGGTGATGTAGAGGCGTGGGCGCTCGGCGATCGCCGCCGCCTCGAACGCTGCGGTATCGGGCCCGGCCGGCGTATAGGGAATGCCGATGATGCGGACCTGATGCGCGCGCAGCAGCGCCTGGAAATTGAAATAACAGGGGTCGTCGACCAGCACGGCATCGCCGGGGCGCAGCAGGAAGCGGCAGATCAGGTCGATCGCCTGCGTCCCCGACCCGGTCAGCATCAACTGATCGGGATCGGCATCGATGCCTTCCTCCGCAAAGCGGCCGAGCAACAGCCGGCGCAACGCGAGCGATCCGCGCGTGCTGCCATAATCGGACAGCAGCGCATCGTCGGCGCGCGCCAGCGCGCGCAGGCCGCGGCGCATCGCGGCATTGGGCATCCAGTCCGCGGGCAGCCAGCCACAGCCGGGCTTGAGCGCCCTGGGATCGGCATCGAGCGATTCGCGCGACACCCAGAGCGGATCGATGGCGTGATCGCGTTTCGGCCCCATTTCGCCCAGCGCCATTGGCGGCATGTGCGATCCCGTCACATAGAAGCCCGAGCCCCGCCGCGCGCAGATTAGGCCCTCGGCGGCGAGCCGGTCATAGGCCTCGACGACGGTCGAGGGGGATACATGCATGGTTTCGGCGAAGCGACGCACCGAGGGCAGCTTGTCTCCGGCGCCGAGCGCACGGCTCGCCACCCTGGCGCGCACCGCCTCCATCAACGCTTCGGTGCGCGTCGGCGCGGGGCTGTCCATCTAGTCGACCCTGTATCTGTATGGTCAGGAGTGACCATACAGTTTGTCCAATATGTACTGCACTGTTCCTGTCAGCACCAGCCGCGATGGGTTAGAGCGATTTCCAGTCAGATGCGCTCATCTGACGACTCGGAAATCGCGGCAAAACAAGAGCCTAGAGCGGCCGATCCGATTCAATCGGATCGGCCGCTCTAGCCGCGCCATCCACGAAAGCGAGGACGACATGGAACGGAGTATCGAACGGCCCGGGGCCGGCTGGGGCAGCGGATTGATCGGCGTGATCATCTTCAGCGGGTCATTGCCGGCGACGCGCGTCGCGATCGCCGATTTCTCGCCACTGTTCCTGACCTCGGCACGTGCGGCGATCGCGGCACTGCTGGGGGCGGCGTTCCTGTTCGGATTGCGACAGATAAGGCCGGCGCGCGGCGACTTGATCCCGCTGGTCATCGTCTCGATCGGCGTGGTGCTCGGCTTTCCGCTGCTCAGCGGCCTTGCGCTTCAGCATATCACCGCGGCGCACTCGATCGTGTTCGTCGGCCTGTTGCCGCTCTCCACCGCGATCTTCGGCGTGCTGCGCGGCGGGGAGCGGCCAAAGCCCGTTTTCTGGCTGTTCTCGACGATCGGGGCGATGACCATTGTCGGCTTCGCACTGTATCGCAGCGATGGCGGTTCGCTGACCGGCGATCTGCTGATGATCGCGGCGATCCTGTTGTGCGGCCTGGGCTATGCCGAAGGCGCCGCGCTGTCGCGCCGGCTGGGCGGATGGCAGGTGATCAGCTGGGCGCTGATCCTGGCGCTGCCGCCAATGGTGGTGATCACGCTCTTCACCACGCCCGTCAGTTTCGCCGAGGTGGGCGTGCCGGCATGGCTGGGGCTGGCCTATGTCTCGATCTTCTCGATGCTGGTCGGATTCATCTTCTGGTATCGCGGCCTGGCGCTGGGCGGCATTGCGGGCGTCGGTCAGTTGCAGCTTCTCCAGCCCTTTTTCGGATTGCTGCTCGCGGCGCTGCTGCTCCACGAGCCGGTCGGCTGGACGATGATCGCGTCGACCGTCATCGTCGTGCTGTGCGTCGCGGGGGCGAAGCGCTTCGCATGATCGGGGAGAGGAGCCACCGCCTCCCCGCCGGGGAACGCGTACGCAACCAGACTGGCCCTCCGGAAAGGGCGGCGTCCGGATAGGGGCTCCGGCGATCGGCTCAAACCGGAGATTGATCCGGGATGGCGGTAATCGGCGATATATGGCGGGCGGGTCGCGCCGGTCCGTCTGTGTTCCTCATTCCAGGCAAATGAAATCGGGCGGCTGCTCAATGCCGCGGGCTTGGCCCCGCGTCCATCCAGGCTCCGAGCTTGTCGGCGATCCGTTCGAGCCGTGATCCCTGGGCGAGATCCGCCGCTGCGTGCTCGACGGTCTGCAGGTCGGGGAATAGGGGCAGTTCGGTTGCCTTGCTTTCCGCGCGCGCGGCCTGATCGGCGGCGCTGATCGCGATCCACTCGATCGCCCATTCGTGGCGCAGCGCGGGTTCGCCCGATCCGGCGATGCGCGTGATGCCCGCGCCTTCGATCGCCACGGCGAAGCGGCAGATATCGGCATCGTCGACGACGCCTTCGACCAATGTTCCGTCCGACAGCGCCAGCGTGAAATGCGTCCGATCGCCGAGGCGGGCGCGTGGCGGGATGGTGAGAATGGTCTCGATGCTGCCCGACACGTGCAGCAATTCCCGGTCACGACGGATTTCAATCGACATTTCGGCTCCAGCCAGGGCGAATCGAACAGCGGCCCAGCATAGGCTTCGGGATTTTTGTTCTCAATATGTTCTTGTTGGACCAGCTTCGTTCGGCGGGTTAGGCAGGGCCGGGGCCGAACACATGATGGTGCCAATATGTGCCAGGCTTGGCGAACCACATTTCATTGCGAGGCGTCCGGAGGGCGGCGAGTTGCCGCATGTCGATCGCATAGCGCCGGTGAAGGGCGATGAGTTCGCGCAGGTCGTCATCGGTGGGCCGTCGGGCAAGACGGATATGAAGACCATCGCCATGCCCTTCATATCCGGCGACGACCTGCATTCGATCCAGCCATGCGAAGAACAGCGCCTCGTCATTCTCGTGATAATAGACCAGGCGGTCGGCGATCAGCGTCATTCCGTCAGACATGACGCACTGTCCCATGGCCGACGGTCCGGCGCAACGGCCGCTTCGGGGCATTCCTGTCACAGGCCAATGTCACGCCGGATGGCCTTGCGTGCCTGATGGAGATCCGACCGGAAAGCGGACACCGTCGCTCTCCGGTCGGCCCGCCCGGCTATGCTCGGGTCCACGCACGCCAATGGTGATGCAGGGCGTCGACATCGCCGCTGGTGAGCAGGGGCATCGCATCGCGCAACCGGTCGTCGGACCAGTCCCACCAGGCCATTTCCAGCAGCATGGCGATGCGTGCGTCGTCGAAGCGCTTCCGGATCGGTTTCGCGGGATTGCCGCCGATAATGGCATAGGGCTCGACATTGCGGGTCACCAGCGCGCGGGTGCCGATGACGGCGCCATGGCCGATATGGATCCCGGGCATGACGATCGCTTCCGAACCGATCCAGACATCATGGCCGATGACGGTGTCTCCGGCGGGAAGATAGCCGTTATGCGCCGCAGCGAAATCCGGCGCGTCGGGATAGAAGAAAAATGGGAAGGTGCTGACCCATTCGTTCCGGTGCCCCTGATTGCCGGCCATGATGAAGGCGGCGCCCGATCCGATCGAGCAGAAGCTGCCGATGATCAGCCGGTCGGCATCGGCGTCGGGCAGGAGGTAGCGGGCGCAATCGTCGAAGCTATGGCCGTGATAATAGCCCGAATAATAGCTGTAGCGCCCGGCGACGATATTGGGGTGGATGATCTGTTCGGAAAGCGGGATGCCCTTGAAGGGGCTTTCGAAGAAATTGGTCATCTGAAAAGGCTCGCTGTCTACATGGCTCCGGCGCGGATCTTGCGCGGTTGCTTCAGGACAAAGGGAGATTGCGGCCGAACGCGCATGGCGTCCGTTCGGCCCGATGTTCCTCACGCCGGTCGCGCGGGAACCCGATTCAGATGGTACAGGGAGCGGCCTTCATCGCGGGCGATATGCGCGGCCGGGAACTGCATGGCAAGGCTTCGCGCGGACCTGTGACAAGCTGCGCCATATGTTGATCGCGCAGCTTGTCGTCGATGATCGCGATCGCATCGCTTTCGCAGAGGCAGGTTCTTTCTAGCGATTATCGGCAGGGTAGCGACGAAGTGCCAGGAGACCCACGGCGAACACTGCGGCAAACCAGAGGAGTACCCCGCCGGTATTTTCGACTGTCCGCGCGAGAATGCCGCTGCCGGTTTCGCGCTGGTAGCTGAACCTTGGAACCTGGAGCAGTTGCGCGCGCGACATGAAGCCGCTGTCGTGCACGATCGGGCGGAAATAGGCTCTCCAGACCATCTGATAGGCGGTGACCTGGCGGTTGAAGTCCGCGAAGGTCTCCGCGCTGTTTTCAGCCAGGTCGTTCAGCGCGGCGTGCGTGATCATCGCCGGACTGAGATATTTGAGCCCGATCGTGAAGCGTTGCTGGGCGGCCTTGCGCGCGTCGAATGTCCTGAAGATCGGCGCCGCGAGTTCCTCGCCATGCTGTTCCATGGGCAGCACCCGCCGCAGGAACTCGACAGTGCCTGCCTCAAGCGCTTCCTCTTCGCCTTTGCGAAGCAGGTCGGCATTGAATATCCGGCCTTTGGCGCTCTGCTTGCGGGCGATCTCGTCGCCGGATCTCAGCCATTGCACCATCTGGATTCGTGACGGCAGCGGATAGATGACCTTCGCCGCCAGGTTCAATCCGGCGGGTATCACGATCACGAAGGCGATCCACGTCGCCATCAGCGCCAGCGCATTGGTAGCGGACCGGGCGCCCAGCGCGTTGACCAGCATGGCGACGCCAAACCAGAATGCGCCATAGCCCGCGGTGATCGCCATGAAGAGCGCGATGCGCCAGAGATCGCCGCCGGCGAGGATTTCGGGATTGGCGATGAGCAAGGCCGCTGCCGTGGTCAGTGTGCCGATCCCGATGATCAGCCCGCCTCTCAGCAGAATCTTTGCGATGACGAAGGTCGAGAGCGAGACGGGTTGGGACAGCAGAAGCGCCTGGGTGCCGCCCTCGCGCTCAGACGAGAGGATGTTGTAGCTGAACGCGATGATCAGCAGCGGATAGAGATAGATGATCACGAAGCTGAGATCGAAGGTGCCGATTTCGAGAATTCGCGCGCTGGCGATCTCGTCCATGTTCGTCTGTTTGAACATCGGCTTCCATTGGACCTTGAGATAGGATGGCGAGACGTCGCTCTGTCCCACGGCAATGGCCGCCGCCGCGGAGGGCGGCTTTGCGGCCATCTCGAATCCGATGTGCCGGGCAAAGGCGCCCGCGATTCTCGCGTCTTCGCCGATCTGATAGGGACGCTTCCCGCTCAACATCTCGTCCACCGCCCGCGTCCGCGCACTGAAATTGTCGCTGGCGAGCGCCACCGCGGCCGATGTGCGGTCCTGCAGCGTGTGTTTCCATGCAGTGCCGCTGGCGACGGCATAGACGAGCATGACCAGATAGACGGGCAGGGCGACAAGCAAGGCACGGTCCCGGACAAGGACCATCCATTCATGCGAGATGATTTTCCTGATCATTCGCGACCTCCTATTCCTAAGCGTTTCGAAGGGCTGCGTCAGTTCACTCTGGGCGATCGCCGTGAAAGCGTGCCCAGCATCAGCACGCTTGCGACGAACCAGATTACAAGCAGGGCGAGGGTGACGATGTTGCGCCGGAGAATGACGTTGGCGGTCGGCGGGTCGAAGTCGAACAGCGGAATGCGCGTCCAGAGGTCCGCGCTGGCCTGATAGCCCCACTCGGTCGAGAATGTCGTCAGACCAACGGCATTGCGGATGATGTCGTCGTTCAGGACACGGATCATGCCGCGGCGATATGCTTCACCGGCCTGGGAAAAGTCGTTCGCGAACGCAATATCGGTTCCGGAAAGCGCCGCCGACAGCGACTGGATGGCGACGAAGGGCGATATCGCGGCGAAGCCGTTTTGCAGCGTTTCCTGGTGCTCGAACTGATGGCGCACGGCGCCGTAATGCCTGTCGAACACCGCGTTTCCGAAATTCTCCTCCGCTTGCATCGCATAGCCGATGAAATTGAACGGCAGGTTTTCGACGCGATCGACCTTGTGCTTGCGTAGCAGCGCGTCCCGGAACTTGATGTGATTGGGATGGGTGGGCTCATGCGCCCGCGGCCCGGCCTGTTGCTCGCGTGCAATGGTGGCGGCAAGCTCGAAGACCGAAGGGGTCGGGTAAGCGCGCTTGGCGACTTCGGCGCCGATTCTGGGGGTCAGGATCGCCGCGACGATCCAGAATGCGACCAGCCCGACGAGTGCAGCAGCGGAGCTGCGCGACGCCAATGAGACCGAAAGGGCAATGCAGATCAGTGTTGCGAAGAACATCAGATAGCACCCCGCAAGCAACGCCACCTTGATGCCGAGGCCCGCAATTTCATGCGCATCCCCTTGTGCCGTCAGCAGCCACGCGGCCGCGCCGCCGGCGATCAGCGCGGGGATGAAGACGACGCCGATCGCGATCGCCATGCCGAATGCCTTGCCCCAGACCAATGTCTTCTGAGGCACGCCGATGCTGAGCAGTTGCCGGAATGTGCCTTCTTCGCGCTCGGCCGCGATCAGGCCGAACCCCATCAGGAAAATCAGCATCGGTACGAGCAGCTGGAGCACCCGTGCGCCGGACAGGTCGCCGAAGCGCTGGAGCGCCGTCGCATCGGCCGCCGGCTTGTAGCCGGACTGGTTCTCCTTATGCGCCTCAAGATATTGGAGCACGCCGGTATAGTCGTCATAACCGGGATCGAACAATGCCAGGGGCGTCGCCGGCTTGAACGCGTAGACGCCGTAATGGCCGGCCGAATGCGGGTTCTTTCGCCCCTGGTCGAGCCAGGCCGAGCGATCCTCCCGTTCCGCGGCGAGCCGCATTGCCCGATTATCCGCATAGCGCTGGGCGCCAAATGCGATGGCGGTGATCAAAAGGACGACGATGATGAGCGCGGACCAGATGAAGCGACCATCGCGGCGGATTTCCTTGAATTCCTTGAACGCTACATGGCGGATCACGATCTCACCTCAATGCATGTGATGCAGGTAAAGCGCCTCGAGATCGGCATGGCCGATCTCAGAGGTTGCGATTTCGTCGACGAGTTCACCGAGGCGCATGATGCCGGCCCTGGTTCCCACCTCCTTGACGCGGAAAAGATCGTGGGTCGCCATCAGGACGGCCACGCCGTCACCGCTGAGCGTGCGCAACAGATCGGAGAATTCGTTGGAGGCTTTGGGGTCGAGGCCGGAGGTCGGCTCGTCGAGCAGCAATAGCTTGGCGCGCTTGGCGAGGGCGATCGCAATGCCCACCTTCTGACGCATTCCCTTGGAATAGCCGGCGACACGATTGTGAATGGCAAATTCCGGCAGTCCGGAACGTCGAAGAAAATCTATATAGTCTGATTTCGAGTAATCTTCATTGCCGGAAAGTACCGTAAAATATTTGAGATTCTCAAATCCGGAAAGGTTCCGGTATAACATAACAATTTCAGGGATGTATGCGAGGTGCTTTTTGGTTTCCAGGGAATGATCGGATGCGCTCAATCCGTTGATATTGGCATGCCCTGAAGTTGGCTTTATGAAATCCAGGAAAAGATTTATGGTTGTGCTCTTTCCGGCGCCGTTCGCACCGAGGAGGCAGTATATCTCACCGGCGGATATCTTGAGATCTAGCCCCTTGAGAGCGACCTTTTTCCCATATTCCTTCCGAAGGGATATGGCTTCGAGAATTGCAGGCATTTTCTAAGCACCCCTTTTTCCCATATGTTGAAACTCTGCCTGAATTTTTACGGGATTTTATTCGGGATGATCAGGAATTGCCCTGCTTCCCGTGACCTGGATCATGGGTAGAAGGGGTGATGCTGTCGATTCTAATTATCCTGGCCTAGACCCTCATAGATGCCGGGTCGTCACCATCCATATAGCGGCATATGATCCCGCCGATGATCGGCATCGGCGAAGCGAGCTGGATTTCATGGAGAAGGGCAAGCTCAAGAGCCGCTGAGCAGTGCAGGTGAGCAGGCATGGGATCGCGCGATCCGACGTGGTTGATAAATCCATGCCCCGCCGACCGCCCGACATTTCAGTCGGGCCGATCGACGGGGCATGGCGCCCGCCCCGCGGGGAGGGTTTTAGTAGTTGGTGTTGAAGCTGATCAGCCCGCCCATGGTAGCGAACCACAGGAAGCCGAGCAGCGCGGCGGCGACGAGGACGGCGCGGGTCTTGTCGCCCCAGCCGCGATCGGAGCGCGCGGTGAGCCACAGGTTCCACAGGCCGATCGCGGCGCCGGCGATCGGCACGATACCCGCGAACTGGAGCGTGCGCAGCCAGCCGTCGAGCCCGC
>JASBTC010000063.1 GCA_030148625.1 Sphingobium sp.
ACAGGCTGCCGTCGGTCAGGCGGGCGATGGGCGCCGCGCGCGGCGTGCCGTCATCGTTGAAAATGAACGCGCCCAGGCCTGCCGTGTCGCCGCGCACACCCACCGATCCATAGCCGGAGAACTGATATGCCTCGCCGCCGGCAACGAGGATCCGGTCGGGAATGCCGTCATTGGGGCCCGTGTCGGCGGGATTGATCATGGCGACATAGTTTTTCATGTCGGCCTGGCGCGGCGTGATCTCCTTCACTTTCGCATAGTCCGCCGCCACGGTGATGTTGCCGCGGCCGTCGCCGAAATTATGCCCGGCGACGAGGCTGCCGCCAAAAGTGAAGCCTTCGGGGCCGCGTGAGGGCTGCGATCCGTTGAAGGACAGGCGGACTCCGTCGAAATTATCCTTGAGCAGGATGTTCACCACGCCCGAGACCGCGTCCGAACCATAGATCGCCGATGCACCACCGGTGATGATCTCGACGCGTTCGATCAGAGTGGGGTTGATCGAGTTGAGGTCGACCGCCGCACTGTCGGTGGTGCCCGAAACCCGGCGCTTGCCGTTGACGAGCACAAGCGTGCGGTTCGAACCGAGGCTGCGCAGATCGACGACGGCAAGGCCGCCGCTGGTCTCGCCGCGCGAGCCCGAAGCGCCGCCTTGCTGGTTCTGCTGCATGCTGCCCGAAAAGCCGATTGCGGGCTGCTGGGCGAGGGCGCGGCCGATGTCGAACTGCGCATTGTTCGATTCGAGCGTTTCGGAACTGACGACGCCGACCGGGGTCGGGAGGTCGAGCACCGGGCGGCCGATGCGCGAGCCGGTCACGACGATATCGCTTGCCGCGGCCGCTTCCTGATCGCCGGCGCCATTGTCCGGCACATCCTGCGCATATGCGGGACCGGCCAGCCCGGCCAGCATCGCTATCACGAGAAGGGAACTCGAAATCCTGAATTGCTTGTCGAATTTGCTGTGCGCAGCCGGCCCCTGAATCATTTTTTTCTCCACCCATGCCCTCTTGCCAAACGTCCCGTTGGTCGGGCGATGCGAGGGCCCGGCCTGTCTAGGTAAAGGGGGGGCATGATCCCAATGCAGGTTCGACATAGAATCATTCATGGATTATTTTGTAAGTAATATCAGATTCTTAATGAGATTTCCGTTCGCCGTCGCTGCGCAATATGATCAATTCGGTAGGTGGTCGTTCGACCGATCGCCCTTGAATATGCTCCGGAATGCTTTCACGCGCTCCTCACCGGCCGGAAAGCTTCGCTAGCTTCGTTGCGTGGGTGGCGCTGATCCTATGGAAGGAGCAGGAGGCTTTCGACCGCCGTGTCAGCGGGGCCTGATGCGGCCGCCAGGATGACCTGCTGAATCCGGATCGACGAGCACCCTTCACTTCAGGGCGAGCAACTCCCCGCGCGCACAGGTTCAACCGTTGCGTGTCGCCTTCACCTTGATCCGGATCCGGATCTCCTCCGACACCCACTCCGCCCTGGGGTCGGAGCTCTGGCCCAGATCGGCGTCGCGCCGCTTGATGACGATCTCGCCGCTCATCGACGCGACACCGTCCTGCACTTTCAGCTCGAACGGCAGCGTGACCGGCAGGTTGCGCCCCTTGATCGCGAGTATGCCGGTCGCCTCGAACCGGTCTCCGCCAAGCTTGCGGAACTGCGTGGCGGTGAAGGTGGCGATCGGATGACGCGCGGAATCGAACCATTCGGCCTGGGGCATGGTCCGGTCGTGAAGCGGCATGCCGTCGCGCGCCGATGCTGTGGCGACTGCCACACGCACCGCCGATTGTGTCGGATTGGCCGGATCGAAGCGGATCAGCGCTGCCCAGTCGCCAAAGGCGCCGTCGAAGGCGACGTCCGCATGCGTTCCCGCGAAGCGGATGCTGCTCGCCTGTCGGTCGACCTGCCATGCCGGTGCCGGGCTGGCGGATACCGGGCCGGGGGATAGGGCGAGCCATGCCTGCGCGGCCGAGTTGACGGGGGCCGGAGACGATGCGGGGGCGGGGGCGCCGCCCGCCATGTCGGGGGTACCGCCGATGCGGATCGCAAGGCTCGCACCGACGAAGAACAGCGCGATCGCTGCGAAACCCAGCGCCAGCGCCGCGACCCGGCCGCGCGGTGCCGGCGGCAGCGCGATCGCGCGTGGCGTGACACCGGGGACCATCTGACCCAGCACTTCGTCGCGATCGACGAACTGGTGCTTCAGCGCCGCGCCGACATGCAGCACGAGCAACGCGACCGCGACCAATGCCATATTGGCGTGCAGCCATAGCAGCAGGTCGGCGGTGCTCGCGCGTGCGCCGTCGGCAAGTGTCGCGAGGCCGGGCAAATGCGGCACCGGCACCAGCCCGAAATAGACGGTGGGCACTTCCAGCGGGCTCGAGGTCGGGCTGCTCCAGCCGGTGGAGGCATAGGCCCAGCCCGACAGCGGCAGGCCGATCATCAGCGCGTAAAAGGCCCAATGCGTCGCCCGTGCCGCCCAGCGCTCCCATGCCGGCTGCTCCGCCGGGGACGGGGGCGGTGCGTGGAGCAGCCGCCAGCCGAGCCGCACCAGGCTGAGCGCCAGGATCGTCAGGCCCACTGATTTGTGGATCTGGAATCCCGCCACTGCCTGTGCGCGGGTCTGCGCATCGTCCAGCGCCGTGCTCATCCACCAGCCGAGCAGGATCTGCCAGACGATCCCGATCGCGATCGCCCAGTGAAGGAGGATCGCGACCGTGGTGTAACGCTTGCCGGCCGTCGCCACGCTTATTTCGCTGGTTTGAGGTGCAGGTCCGTTTCGATGTCGAGCTGAACGTCTTCACCCAGCATGCCGGTCATTGCGGTGATTCCGAACTCCGAACGCTTGATGGTGGTGGTGGCCGAAAAGCCGAGCGCCGCCGGCATGTCCGGGTGCATCTCGCCCGCCGCCATCCCGCCGCGGAAGGTGGCGCGCAGCGTCGCCGGCTTGGTGATGCCGTGCAGCGTCAGCTTGCCCTCGACATCGGCGGTGTTGGTCCCGGTCAGCGTGATCTTTTCCGATTTGAAAGTGGCGGTCGGGAATTTCGCGGCGTCGAACAGCTCGGCATTGGTGAGCAGCGATTCCTCGAAACTCGCCTCCGTCGCCTTGGGATGGGCTGCGCGATAATCCGAAGTGTAGGGGGTCCGCAGCGAGCTGATCTGCACGGTCGCTTCCAGCTGCGCGTCCTGCGGCTTGGCGGGATCGATCGTCAGCGTGCCCGAAACCTTTGTGAACTCGACCGGATAATGCGACAGGCCAAGGTGGGAGATGCGCGCGATCACCACGGCATGATCGGGATCGATCGTATAGGTGCCGGCCGGGGCCGTGATCGGCGCGGACGTTGCGGTGCCGGCATTCTCCGTGGGTGCTGCCGCATTGCCTTCCGGCGCGTTCCCGGCCTGTTGACAGCTCGCCAGCGCGAGCGCGAGCGGGGCGGTGATCATCAGCTTCTTCATCTTTGGTCTTCCTTTCCAGGCCGGCGTGCGAATGTGATTAAGAGCAGAGCGACTGTCAAACCAACGGATTCTGGTCTGTTTTCGTTGCAGCGGAGGGCGGAATTGGCGCTCCTTCCGTCGAATGTTCAGGGTCGAATTCGAGAACGCATCAGATCGGCGGTTCGGTTTCGGCATGGGTTCACGGCGTGACTCGGGGCGTAGCGTCGGGTCGACACCCGCGGAATCTCAGCGGCATATCCGGGCGAGCCGGCTGTGGCGGAATGACCTGCCCGGGTGCTTCGGGAGTGCAAGCCGGACTCGATGGCGCGCCTGGCTATAATTCTTAGGCAGCTTTGGTCTTGAGCGACTTCCGGCCAGTTTTGCGCGCTGCCGACAGAGCCTGCTCGCCGCACAGGATATCGATGTAGAGCTGCGTGTTCCTGCGGCGTTCGGCGATGCTTTGCCGGGTGCCGATCGCATAAAAGCCTATCTGGTGGTAATAGAAGACGCGAGCCCGGATCGCAGCAAGTTCTTGATCATAACCGATCGCCTCGAAGAACCGCTGCAGGACTTCGAGCCGCTCGCGATCCGCACGCGCGATGGCCGATCCGGCGCGTTTTTCGGCACGCGCCCATTCCCGCATCGCAAGGTCGAAACGATGATCGTAGCCGTCGGATTCGATCAGCCGCGCAATGATGCGCTCGAGCCATTTGACGGCGTCACCGGCTTCGGCCGGTGGTGCCTCTTCGGGCAGGAAGCGGCACGTCGCTTCCCAATAGGCGATGAACCGGTCGAAGAACTCGTCGCGATCCTTGAAATAATGATAGAAGCCGCCACGCGTGACACCCAGCCGCCTGGCAAGGCGATCGACCTTCAACCCGGCAGAGCCTTCGTCGATCAGCGTGCTCCGTGCCGTGTCGATCCAGTCCCTCACCGTGGTCTTTGGTGTGCGTCCGGCCATATGCGTTCATATTCCTAGCCGCTATCCGTGCGAGTTGGGCTTGCAACTTCATCGTTTTTCACAAGCGTCCCGGAACCGGCTCGCCGCGAAAATCACTTTTGAGTCAACGGATCGATGGCCGTTTCGGCCTGGGCGAAGCCGTTTCTGGCGGTGCTCGAAAGCCTTTTGGCGACGTTCGAAAGCAGTGTGGGCTATGTCCCGAACCGACATCTTGTTGTCCGGGCCAACAAAGCTGACAGGGTTTTAGCGCGTGGATCATTTGGAGAGGGAACATGCACGAAGATAGTCTTTCGATGGCGCCGGAGGCGAGTGAAGCCTTCAACTCGGCGGCGCCGGCCCGCTCGCCCGTCGTGCGCCCCGGAGCCGAGCAGTGGGACGTGACGTCCGGGATCACGGGCCGTACCTACCGCATCTATGTCTCCATGCCCGTGGAGAGTGTGCCGCCGCCTCCGGGGGGCTATCCGGTGGTCTACCTCACCGATGCCGATTACATATTCCATACGGCTGCCGACACACTGGCGATGCAGAGCATCGCCATGCAGGCAAAGCCGGCGATTATCGTTGGTATTGGCTACGGCAAGGGCTTCGATGCGGCGACGGTCGCACGTTTTACCGACCTGACCCCTACGCCGCCCGGGGCCGCTATGATCCCTTACCTCGAAGGGACGCCGATGTTCGAGGGCGCGACCTATGGGGGGGCGGAAGGCTTTCATCGTTTTCTGACCGAAGAGTTGAAGCCCCGGATCGACACCGATTACAAAACCGACAAGAGCGACAGCACCTTGTGGGGGCATTCGCTGGGCGGCCTGTTCGCCCTTCACGTGCTGTTCAACCATATGGAGGCCTACAAGACCTATGTGATCGGCAGCCCATCGATCGTCTGGAACGACGGAGAGATTCTCGAGGGAGAGGCCAAGCTTGCCGCATCCCTGGCGGACGGAAAAGTCGCGCCCCGCATATTGTTGACCGCCGGCGGGCTGGAGGAGACGGTGGACGATGACGCCAAGCTTCCGCCGGGCATGACGCGCGAGCAATTGCAGGCGATGTTGAAATCCGCCGGCGTGGTCAGCAGCGTCATTGCCCTGGCCGGGCGTCTCGAGGCGATGAAAGGCCCTCCCGGCTACAGGGTGGAGATGGTCGTCTTCGACGGCGAAACGCATGTCAGTGTCATGCCCGCTCTGATCAGCCGCGGCTTACGGTTTGCTTTGAAGCCCTGAAATTGGAGCGATCTGCAGTTCGATGGAACCATCGAACAGTTCTAAAATCGCGATAAAGCAAACATCCAGATCGATCTGTGTGATCCCGAAATCACGCGATCGATCTGGAAAACCGGCAATCATTGGTGCTCCTTATTGCGCTGAAGGCGCATGCGGGGAGGCACTGGCGTTCCGCTGATTGCTTGGCAGGACGCCACGTCTCCGGAGTTCGGAAGGCGTAGCGCCAAAATGGCGCTGGACTGCCACCGAAAAGCTGGAGGCTCGATTATAGCCGACGGCGTAGGCAATTTGGGAAATCGAAATATTGCGCTCGTTCAGCATCACCAGCGCATGCTGCATGCGCAGGTCCTGCGTGTAGTCGAAAACCGACTGGCCCACGATCTGGCGGAAGCCGGCGCAAAGGCTGCTGCGGCTCAGGCCCACTTCGAGCGCGAGATCCTCCAGCGACGGCGGCGTCACGAAATTCTCCATCAGAAGGCGCTGGGCTTTCATGACGCCCCGGGCCGTCAGCCTTGTCGTATCGGGTGACCCGAAACTTTCGCTATGTTCGAGAGCTTCGATCGCCTGGCACAGGATTTCCACAGCCTTCGACTGCAGGAACAAGCGGCGCTGGAACCCTTCAAGGGCGCTGGCATGCACATCCTCGAGGCAACGCAACAGGGCGGTCCCCAAGGGCAGCGTATGCGCAACACTCTGCTGCAGGGAACCATCGAGGAAGGATTGGAGCACAGCCGGCAGTTCATGCTCACCACCTGCGTAGAGCGCCTTCAGTGACTCGCGATGGATGAACACACAGGCGAAGCGTGTGCGTCCTGCGACCCTGGCTTCGGTTTCGGGGGCGCCGGCCGGCTGGATCAGAATGGCGATGTTCGGTGCGTCCAGGCTGATTGTGTTGCCTTGTGGCGACCCATATTCGAAATCGCCATTGCTCGTCATGTAGATCCGCAACGTGTCCGGGAATGACATATGCACCAATTGCGGCGTGTCGACTTCCATATCGCCGAACGTGACGAGGAAGCCATCGGCCAGACCGCAAAATTCGTAGCGTCCGCTTCCCAGAAGCCTGGTGCGCCAGCAATAATGCAGGGGGTCGCTCAGCGGCAGGAGACCTTCCCATAGTGCGCACGCGCCTTCCGCCGGGTCGATCTCGTAATTTTGAAGCGGATCACGCGCAGCCAGGTGCGCGGCATTTTCAGCGGAATTTGGTGGACTCGAAGCGGCCGGGGGCTTCGCTGTCGATCGCGCCGCTATGGCACTTTGCACCCCCCGTTCGGCCGCCGGCCAGTCGGTGGGGGAGGGTCGCACCTCCGTGGTTCCCTTGGCTGGTCGGTCCATCCTGTTTCCTCTGCTCAATCCAGTTCGACGTGAAATGCCTTTCACGTCAACACATAGATGGCCAAGGCGGCGCTTTCGAAAGGCATTTGGCGATGCTCGAAAGCCTTTTGGACACACTCGAAAACGGTGCGGCCTATATCCTCAGCATATTCCGGGGTCTCAAAAAACGTAACCGATCCGACCCGGCGGACCATATGCGGAGGTGGGGGATATGCGCGACAGGACCATAGCGATCGAGGGCGGCGAACGGGGGGCGACGATCGCGCGAGCCAGGACGATCTGTCGCGCGTCGGCCAGCTTGCTTGCGCTGTGTCTCGCCGCGACCGTTGCCGAAGCCCAGGCACAAGCCAGGGCGCAAGCGCCGGCGACCACTGCCGAGCCGGATGACGCGACCTCTGGCGAGATCGTGGTGACCGCGAGCAAACGCGGCGAGAAGCTGCGCAACGTGCCGTCGGCGATTACCGTGCTCGGCGGCGACGAACTCGACAATCTGGGCGTCCAGACGGTTCGCGATTATGCGACGCTGACGCCCGGCCTCGTCGTGGAAGACACCGGTGCCCCGGGCTATGGCAAGGTCTCCATCCGCGGGTTGACCACCGGCTCGCTCCAGCAATCCGCGACGACCGTCTATTATCTTGACGACGTGCCCTTTACGTCGAGTTCGGCCAATGGCGGCGGATCCTTCATCGCGCCGGAACCCGAACTCGCGGATATCGACCGCATCGAGGTGCTGAAGGGCCCGCAGGGCACGCTCTACGGTGCTTCGAGCCTTGGCGGCGTCATACGCCTGATTTCGAAGCGACCCGATCCATCGCACTTTTCCGGGAGCGCGCGGGCAGAGCTGACCGCGATCGATGGTGGCGGCACCGGCTATTCGCTGAGCAGCACCCTCAATATTCCGCTGGTATCGGATCGGCTGGCGGTCCGTGCGACCGGTTTCTACCGCCGCGCGCCGGGCTTTGTCGACAATATCGGCACCGGCACCAGGAACGTCAACGAGAGTGTCGCCAAGGGGGCCCGCCTCGCAATCGGCTGGACGCCGACCGATCGGCTGACCATCGACGCCGTCGGCATGATCCAGGACATCGATACGAAGGGGCTAGCCGCCGAGCACGTCGCACCCGGCACATTCACGCCGGTTTACGGCACGCGCAAGTACAGCAATTTTTTCAATGCACCGACGAATGTCAAATACCGCCTCGCTTCCATCACCGGTAAATATGACGTCGGCGTTGGCCAGGTGATCGCCACTGCAGCCTATCTTGAAAGCGAACTGCATGTCGACCGCGACGTAACCTCGACCTATGCGCCCTTCTTCCCGCTGTTCGGACAGTTCGGTTATGTTTATCCGGCAAACACCGGGGCGGCCGTTCCCTCCACGATTCCCCAGAAGAAGAAGACCGCGGAACTGCGGTTCGTCTCCAATCGGCTCGGCCCGGTCGAATTCATCGTCGGCGGATTCTATACCAAAGAGCGCTCTTCGATACCGACCGACATCGTCGCGCGCGACATGGCGACCAATACGCAACTTCCCGGAGCGCTGGGCTTCATTGTCCGGTCTCCCGTCGAGGACGCCTATGAAGAGCTCTCCGCCTTCGGCAATTTGACATTTTATCTGACGGACAATTTCGACGTCACGGGCGGCGTGCGCTATGCCCACTATAAGGAGAATTTTACGTTCGCCTTCAGCGGCGTATATTATGACCTGTTCCTCGGTGGCCCGCAGCAGCTCCCGCCATTTGCAGGCAGCAACGACAAACTGACCTATCTGGCGACATTGCGCTGGCGGCCGACCAGCACGCTCAGTGCATTCCTGCGTGCGGCGAGCGGCTTTCGGCCTGGCGGGCCGCAGCCTGCTGCGATTCTGCCGCCCGGCGCCCAGACCCAGATCAACCCCGATACCGTCTGGAATTACGAGGCCGGAATCAAGGCAGACATCATCGACAGGAAATTGAGCATCCAGGCCTCGGCCTACCGGATCGATTGGAACGATATTCAACTCTATACGATTTTTCAGTCGCAGCAGCTGCTCGCCAACGCCGGCAAGGCCAGGGTGCAGGGCTTCGAACTCCAGCTGAACGCACGACCGACGCAGTTGCTGAGCATCGGCGCCAATGCCGGCCACACGGATGCACGGATCACACGGGTCGACCCGGGCGTCACTGCCTTGATCGGCGCAGCCGCGGGAGATCCAATTCCACAAACGCCGCGCTGGACGGTATCCGCGACCGCTGATCAGCTGATTCCGCTTGGTGACGATCTCCAGGGACAATTGGGCGCGACGGTGCGGATGCAATCGCACAGGTACACATCCTATCCGAACAGCGTCAGCAATCCCAATGTGCGTCTGCCGGAAATCACCACGGTCGATCTGCGTGCGGGTGTCCGTTACCAGCGCTATCAGCTGCAGTTGCGCGCCGAAAACATCTTCGATCGGAACGGGATAATCAGCTACACCTCTGCTGGGGCGAGTGCACCGGCAGAGGCCTATCTGATCCGGCCGCGCAGCTTCACCGTATCACTGAGCGCCGATTTCTAGGGGTGAGCGCTCGGTTATCAGTATCGGGTCGGCCCTGTTCGGTGACAGGCGGCCCGGTGGCCGGTTTTCCGGTCTATCCGCGTCTGCATGTGAAGCTCGCCGTCAGCCCACCGGATCGAGTGCTATCCCTCGATCCGCCGTCGGCCTGAGATCTCATCAACCTTCAAAATCGAAGCGATTGGCATATGATCCTACTGGAAAACGCACGCATTTTTGACGGCGTGAATGGCGACTGCGCCGAAGGCATGTCGGTCCTTGTCGAGGACGGCGCGATCAGAGAGGTGTCTGATCGCGCGATTAAGGCTG